>NZ_CBVY010000010.1:76455-79094 GCF_000513435.1 Halorubrum sp. AJ67
CCCCGTGTCGGGGTCCGTCGCGCGGAAGTCGAGGGAGTGGCCCGTCGTCACTTCGATTTTCGGGGGGTCACTCCGTACCCCGCCTCGGTGAGAATCCGGGCGGCGGTGAACTCGGCTATCGTCGCGCTCATCCGGACGAGGTCCAAGGAGGCGGACGTGCCGAGCTTCCCGGCCATCGTCTCGCGGTAGTCGTCGAGGACCCCCGGCCGGAGCGTCTCCTCGACGAACCTCGTGCCGTCCTCGCGGGTCGCGTCCGGGAACCCGGCCGCGTGGTCGCGGAAGAACGCCCGGCTCGTCTCCGCGCCGTCCTTCGAGCAGAACACGGGGAGGAAGTACCACGAGACGTGCGGGTAGTCGGCCAGCCACGGCTCGTCGTCGTGGAGCGCGGCGAGCAGCTCCCGCTGAGCCCACCGCGAGACCGGGTACGGGGCCTCGTCGAACCCGTACTTCTCCGTCCGCCAGAGCTCGCTCGGCGTCTCGGTGTTACCCAGCCAGTATCCGACGGGCCCCCGTCGGTGCCGGGCGGAGGGTCGGCGTCGTCGTCGGTCCAGCAGAACAGCGCGGACGACCCGTCGTCCATGTCGAACCGACGCGCCTCGTAGCCGGGCGGCGGCGCGAACCACGGGTCGCCGGCGGTCGCTCCGAGGTTCTCGTCGAGGGGATGACCGATCTGGGACCGGACCCGGTCCGCGGTCCACCGGCCGGGGGAGCGCCTGAAACGGAGGGGTTGTGCCACAGACGTTTGGTATCACGCCGCGAGGTTAATCGATTCCGGTGAACGGGACCGAACCATCAGCTTTTATGACACATTAACCGACAGATATATTACAGAAAACAGCCAAGTGGTGTTGTACCATGTCAATGGGTGCCTATGACGAGGCCGAACACGAGCGTCGCGAGAAGAAGACCAGCGAAGTCGACGCCGACTTCGACGCGGAGCGGCCCGAGTACTCCGGTTCCCTGACCTACGACTCGGGCGACTCCACGGAGGCACTCCTCGACAAGTTCGAAGAGCTTCAGGGCAAGTGACGCGGCCGCGGCGACGCCGCGCCTTCTGACTCCGTTCTCGAACGACGCCAGTGGCGACGCTCGCCGGCAGCGACTACAGCGAATCAGCTGAGCCAGATCGCCGCGGAACAGACGATCGCGACCGCGATGACGTGGCCGACGACCGCGCCGAGCAGCACGGGTTCGGTGAGCAGGAACGGGACCAAGGCGAGTTGGACGAGCGAGAAGCCGATGTTCTCGGCGTCGAGCCGTCGGACCGTCGCCCGCTCCTCCGGCGAGAGGTCGACGTGGACCGCGCGCCACAGCGCGACGACGGCGCTCCACCACGAGGTGCCGATCCGGTACGTCAGGTCCCAGAGGACGAGCAGCGTGAGGTAGACGACGGGAAGCGGTGGATTCGGGCCGAAGAGTCGGTCGATGAGCGTCGGTCCCGCGGCCCCGTCCCACGCGAACAGGTACGTGATCAGCGCGATGAACGCCAGCACGCCCAACACGATCTCGATGCTCGATCCGAACAGCAGACGCTTGTGTTCCGGGGGCGTCCCGAGCAGCCGGTTTTTCGCGCCCAGCCGGTGCATCTCGACGCTCCCGACCGCGGCGACGACGACGGCGACCGTCCCGGCGGCCACGGCGTTCCACGTCCCGTAGTACCAGCCGAGTCCCACCACGCCCGCCTCGAATATCACGAACTGGAGCGCGACCGCCAGCGTCCGCGAGATGCCGAGTCCGGGGATCCCCCCGACGAGGCTCTCGTACACCCACGTCTCGCCGTAGTCGGGGCTCACGGCGAGACCCCGGGGAGCGCGCTCAGCCGCGACCCCTCGGCGTTTCGCGAGTCGGTCAGCGCCCGCGCGACGCCGAGTTCGAAGGGCGTCAACTCGACCGACACGAACTCCCCGATCCGATCGTCCTCGACGATGACGGTGTTCCGGAGCCCTTCAACGAGCGACTGAGCGAGGTACGGGTTCACGTCGGTGACCAGTCGGAGCCACCGCGCCGACAGCCCGGGACTCAACACGGGCACCCTGACAATCCGGAGCCCGCCGCCGAGCTGGCGTCTCGTCCGGCGGAGTATCTCGGCGTAGGTCAACACCTCAGGGCCGCCGATCTCGAACGTCTCGCCCGCGGTCTCGGGGACGTCGAGGACGCCCGCGAGGTACGCGACCACGTCGGCTATCGCGATCGGCTGGCACAGCGTGTCGACCCACTTCGGGGTGACCATCACCGGGAGGCGTCTCGCGAGCCCGGCGATCACCTCGAAGCTGGCGCTCCCGGCGCCGATGATGATCGCGGCCCGGAGCGTCGTGAGCGCCGGGTCGCCGTCCGCGAGGATCCGCTCCACCTCCCGTCGCGACCGGAGGTGTTCGGAGAGTTCGTCGCGGTCCTCGCCGAGACCGCCGAGGTAGACGATCCGGTCGATCCCCGCGGCCGACGCGGCCGCGGCGAAGTTGGTCGCGCAGTTCCGGTCGCGCTCCTCGTAGCCTGGGCCGCCGTCCATCGAGTGGACGAGGTAGTACGCGGCGTCGACGGTCTCTCCGTCGAGTTCGAACGCGGGCGGCAGCGTGTCCGGTTCCAGCAGGTCGCCCTCGACGACGGCGACGCCGTCGGGCGCTGCGTAGCCGTCGGCGTCG
>NZ_CBVY010000010.1:81299-83295 GCF_000513435.1 Halorubrum sp. AJ67
CGCGGACGAGCGCGACCACGTCGTGGCCGCGCGCGAGGAGCGTCGGGACGAGCCGACTCCCGACGAATCCGGTCGCGCCGGTGACGAGCACTCGCATATCGATCCCTCGGGCGGAGCGACCATAAGCCTCGGCCCGTCGGCGCGGCGACGGTACCGACGGAGCGGTCGGACCGAAGCGCGGTGCGTCGCGGGACGGATCGGACCGATCGCTAGAAGTGGCCCCGGGTTCCTCGTCCGGTATGCGCGCTGGCGAGTTCGAACCGGTTCGCGGCGTCGACGACCTGTACATCCACGACACCGGCATGTTCGAGACCGACGAGTACGGCGCGGTGTACGTGTACGACGCGGAGCGACCGATCGTGATCGACACCGGGACGGGGGCGAACCGGGAGGCCCTCTTCGAGACCATCGAGCAGATCGGGATCGGTCGCGAGGAACTCGCGTGGATCCTCCCGACCCACGCCCACCTCGACCACGCCGGCGGGGCGGGGTACCTCGCGGAGCGCTTCCCGAACGCGGAGGTCCGCGTGCCCGAGAAGGGGGTCCGACACCTCGTCGATCCCGGGGCGCTCGTCGCCGGCACCAAGTCGGCGGTCGAGGAGCAGTGGACGCACTACGCGGAGCCGAAGCCGGTCCCCGACGACCGGATCGAGGGGGTGAGCGAGGGCGACCGGATCGACCTCGGCGACCGCGAACTCGTCGTCCGCGACGCCCCGGGCCACGCCCCGCACCACGCCGTCTACCACGACCCCGACGCCGAGGTCGTGTTCTCCGCCGACGCCGCCGGGATCTACGTCCCGGAGATCGACGCCGTGACCCCGACGTCGCCGCCGCCGCAGTTCGACTTCGAGCAGTGTCTCGACGACATCCGGCTGATCGAGGACCTCGACCCGGATATCGTCTGTTTCGGCCACTTCGGGCCGCGGGAGTGCGACGCGGACCTGATCGGCGAGGCGAAGCGGGCGTTCGTCGAGTGGGTGGAGCGGGTCCGGCAGAAGCGCGCCGAACTCGACGACGACGAGGCGGTCGTCGACCACTTCGAGGCGGCGAGCCGCGACATCGACTACTGGAACCCCGAGCGGGCCCGGGCGAACACGAGCCTGAACACACGCGGCGTGTTGACGTACCTCGATCGGGTCGACGACGAGGAGTGAACGGGGCCGCACGCGGTCCGAAGACGGAGGCGGCGACGGAAACGCCCTAAACCCCGCCGCACGTAGACCGAGACAGATGGGCATCTTCGACACGATCCGGGCCGTCCTCGGGACGAGCGCCGAGACCGACGCGACCCGCGAGGCGGACCCCGAGGACCTCTTCGGGATGTCGACCGCGTACATGACGATGGAGGCCGACCTCGGCTACGACCACTGCGGGGAGGCTGCCCTGTGCTTCTCCGGGGTCGACAGCACGCGCTTCGACGACGCCGTCGAGACCGTCGAGGCCATCTTGGAGGCCGGCGAGATCGAGACCGGCACGGGGTTCCACCGACACGAGGACGACCACGGCTACCAGTGGTTCGTCCTCGAGGACGACGACCCGGAGGACCTCGTGACGAGCGTCCACTTCGCGGCCGACCAGTTCATCGAGGAGGGGTTCGGCTCGCGGCTGCTCGCGGCCGTGTTCGGCTTCGAGAACGACGACGGGGCGGCCTACTGGATCTACTCGTTCCGGCGCGGCGCGTACTACCCGTTCGCGCCGCGGGGGACGAACGACCGGAACCAGCGGGTCGAGTTCAAGCTTCAGTCCGTCCTCGACGGCGAACTCGGCTTAGAGGACGACGAGTCCTACTGGTACCCCCTGTGGCCCGACACCCGCGGGAGCCATCCGTGGGAATGAGCGGTGAACCGGTGACGGAGGCGACCGGAGGGCCCGAGGGCCGAAACACCCTGAAAAAGCGCCTCCTCCGCGGGATCGCCGTCCAGACCGCGGTCGTCGCGGCCGCGGTCCACCTGCTGTGGGCGTGGCCGCGGCTCGGGTCCCCGCCGGACGCGCGCCC
>NZ_CBVY010000010.1:86522-87290 GCF_000513435.1 Halorubrum sp. AJ67
CCGGGCGTTCGACTCCAGCGGCACGCTACCCGAAACGGCGGTCGCGACCAAAACCGTTCCGGAGGCGTCGGGCCGGGGTAGCCGGCCGGGCTCGCGGGGTCGATGTCGGCGTCCGCACCCGGAAGCTTATGAACGAAAGCCGCCAACGCGGTCGTAATGGACGAAGGGGATCGGTCGACGGACGCCGACGAGTCGGCCGGTCGAGACGAACGAACGAGAGACGGGGCCGAGAAGGATCGCGGCGGATCGCCGGACGAATCGAAAGAGGAAGCGCCGGACGAATCGAAAGGAGAAGCGCCGGACGAATCGTCGGACGAATCGGCCAGCGAGAACGTTGACGATGAGGGCGGAGCCGGTCCCGCGGCCGGGGGCGACTCCGTCGCCGAACCCGACATTTCGGGTGGAGAGCGGAGCGATGCGGAACACGCGAGCGAGCCCGTCGCCGACGCGGACGGAACCGAAATCGGCGGAGAGTCCGTCGAGGTCGAGGGAGCAGTCGGCGCTGACGGGTCCGCCGGGCGGTCGGGTGGCCGCTCCGAATCGGGTCGTTCCCCCGAGTCGGAGCGTCTCGCCGAGTCCGAGGATTTCTCCGAATCGAGAGATCCCTCCGAGCGGTCCGAGCGGCCGGGGGCGGGCGAGGAGGAGTCGCTGCTGTACCGGTTTCGTCACGACCGCGACGGCGCGCTGATGTGGATCCGGGAGATGCTGTCCAGCGTGGCGGTGGTCCTGCTGGTCGGGCTGCTGCTGTTCGGCGTCAGCGGCATCTGG
>NZ_CBVY010000010.1:87310-89095 GCF_000513435.1 Halorubrum sp. AJ67
CGGAACGTCGCCGCGGTCGTCGACCCGGTACTACGGCGGGACGAACCTCGGCGTCGGCGGGCTCGCGTCGCGCCTACTCGCGCGCGGTGAAGGACGGCGTCGACGCGGCCGGCGTGATCGAGGAGCGGCCGCACCGAAAGTCTCGTCGTCGAGACCGAGTACGACGACTCGGGGACGGTCCGCGGGGTGATCGAATCGACCGGCGTCGAGTTCGAGGCCGACTACGGGCAGCGGGTCCGGTTCGACCTCCGGGTGCCGGTCGAGGAGGTCGATACGCTCCGCGAGCGGCTCAACGACGCGACGAGCGGACGGGTCGAGATCGGGGAGTGAAGTCGAAAAGAGGCGGCGGGAGTCACGAGAACTTCCGGACCGTCATGTCGAGTGTGTCGAGATCGAGGATCGGAGCGTAGCCGGCGTCGGGGTCGATGTTGACGGACTTCTGGAAGTCGGTCTGGGCCTGCCAGCAGCCGGAGTTGACCGCGAGGACGTTGTGGTACTTCCCCCAGCCGAGCTTGTGGACGTGGCCGGTGTGGAACACGTCGGGCACGTCCTCCATCACGAGGTAGTCGCGCTCCTCGGGCGCGACGCGGGTGTGACCCCCGAACTGCGGCGCGACGTGGCGCTTCTTCAACAGCTGGTACATCGCCTTGTGCGGCTCGTCGTAGCTCGCCTTCTCCTCGGGTAGCTCCGCGATCACCTCGTCGAGCGAGACGCCGTGGTACATCAGCACCTCGACGCCCTCGACCGAGACGGTGGCCGGATTCGAGACGATCTGCGGGTCGTGAACGTCCATGATGGAACGGATCTCGTCGTTGAATCCGGGCTGCGGTTCGGCGAGCCGGACCGCGTCGTGGTTGCCCGGGATCATCACGACCTCGGTGTCCGCGGGCACCTCCTTGAGGAGTTCCGCGAACGCTTCGTACTGCTCGTAGATGTCGACGATCTCAAGCTCCTCGTCCTGGTCGGGGTAGACGCCGACGCCCTCGACCATGTCGCCCGCGAGCAGCAGGTACTCGACCGGGTCCGCCTCGGGGGTGTGGAGCCAGTCGGTGAAGCTGTGCCACGCGTCGGCCATGAACTCGTCGCTGCCGACGTGGACGTCGGAGATCAGCGCGGCCTGAACGTGGCGGTCCGCCCCGCCCGGGCGGTGAGTCCGGGGGACGTCCGGGAAGTGGAGCGAGTCGGCGAAGAGGATACCGGAGTCGTCCGCGAGCGTCCCCTCGACCGCGATACACTCGTCCATCAGGATCTCGTCGACGACGTCGGCGAGGCCCTTGTCCTTCATCACGAGGGCGGGGAAGGTCCCGGTGGTGTCCTCCAGCTCGACGAGCCAGTGACCGGACTTCGTCGAGCGCACGTCGTTGACTAAGCCGATCATCGCGGCGTCGCTGCCGCCGGGCATGTCCGCGATCGCCTCGGCGGGCCGGTGGTTGACGCGGCCGCGGAGGATCTTCGAGAGTCGCTCGTAGCGGTCGCGGAACGTCGTGACGAAGTCGGCGTACTCGCCGGTCCCGGTGCTGCGACCCGTCATGTCGTTTCCGACTTCGATGTCGCGCAGGTCGGGGTCGAGGGAGCGGTCGGGGGTCGAATCGTCGGCGGTCGGAGCGTCCGCGGTCGAAGCGTCCGCGGTGGAGGTCTCGGGAGTCGAAGCGTCCGCGGACCCGGCATCAGTCTCTCCGGCTCCGCGGGTCGCAGACCCCCCTGTTTCGACTGAAGATTGTCCGTTCGCATCGGGTGAGGCCGCGGATCTCTCGGTCGTCGGCGGTGGCCTCGCGGACGTGGTCG
>NZ_CBVY010000010.1:91368-96257 GCF_000513435.1 Halorubrum sp. AJ67
GCTCGCGCCGGACGCGGCGGACAACGGTGTCGGCGTCGTGACCCACGAGACGGGGGAGTCGGTCGGCTACCGGACGTTCGGGTCCTACGGGTCGGTCGTGATATACACCCCGCCGGGGCGGACCGGATCGCCGATCATCCACCGAGCCATGTTCCACGTTACCGAGGGAGAGAACTGGTACGACCGCGCCGACGAGCGGTATCACAACGCCGTCGACTGCGAGTCGCTCGCGAACTGTCCGGCACCGCACGACGGGTACGTTACGCTCGGAGACAACAACGGGGCCTACGACCAGGCCAGCGGTCTCTCGCCGCCGGTCAGGGCCGAGTGGGTGAACGGGGTGGCCCGACTCCGCGTCCCGTATCTCGGGTACATCCGCCTGATCGCGACGGGACAGGTGGAGTTGAGCGAGGCGATAGCGCAGACGGTGGGCGCAGGGATCCCGGCCCCGGATGCGTCGGGGGCGGCGCAGGCGTCGCTCGGGGCGTCGAACCCCGCGGCCTGATATCCTTTCGACGGGTTCGTTTCGACTCGACGCGCGTGTCGAGAAGTGCGGGGCGGACGGCGTCAGTTGTCGAACCGCGCCTGAACGAAGGGCTGTGCGTTCTCGATGTCGCCGAGTCGCGAGTCCGACAGGAGGACTGCCTCGGTCTCTTCGACTGGAACCGACAGGCCCATCTCCTTCGTCCGACCGTAGCGCCCCTTCGAGACGACGACGGCGTTGACGATACCGAGCATGTCGAGTTCGCTGATGAGGTCGGTGACGCGTCGCTGAGTCAGGACGTCGGCGTCAATCTCCTCGCAGAGCCGCTTGTAGATGTTGAACACCTCCCCGGTGTTGATGTTGTGGACGCCGTTCTTTTCGAGGAGAATAACGGCGAATAAGACGATCTTGCTCTGCGTGGGGAGGGTGCGGACGACCTCGACCACGCGGTCGAGTTCGATCTTGTCTTGGGCCTGTCGGACGTGTTTCTCCGCGACGATCTCCGCTTGCGAGCGCTCCGCGAGTTCGCCCGCGGTGCGGAGGAGATCCAGTGCTCGGCGGGCGTCACCGTGCTCCTGCGCTGCGAACGCCGCACACAGGGGAATCACGTCATCGGTGAGCGCGTCGGGTTTGAACGCGGTGTCGGCGCGGTGTTGGAGGATGTCTCGGAGCTGGTTGGCGTCGTACGGCGGGAAGACGATCTCCTCCTCGCCGAGGCTCGACTTGACGCGGGGGTCGAGGAAGTCGGTGAACTTCAGGTCGTTCGAGATCCCCATGATCGAGATGCGCGAGCGGTCGAGTTCGGAATTCATCCGCGAGAGATTATAGAGGGTGTCGTCGCCGCTTTTCTCGACGAGCTTGTCGATCTCGTCGAGCATGATCACGACCACGCGCTCGTGGTAGTCGACCGCCTCGAAGAACGTGGAGTAGACGCGGTCGGTGGGCCATCCGGTCATCGGGACCTCCTCCATCTCGTCGGCGTCGGCTTCGAGTTCGTCGATCCGCTCGTCGAGTTCCTCGACCGAGTCGAACTCGGTACCGGCGAGGGCGGTCGCGTCGCCGCTCGGCCGGCCGTCGGCGTCAGTCGCGTCGTCGCGGAGGGCTTCGAGGCGGTCGAGTTCGTCGGCGATGACCGCCTGATTCTCCTCGATGAAGGTGTTCGCGAGCTGGGCGAGGACCCGGTACTGGGTGTCGGTCACCTCGCAGTTGATGTACTCGACCTCACAGGGGACGTCGTACTTCTGGGAGGTGGATTCGAGCTCCTGTGAGACGAACTTCGCCGACGCCGTCTTTCCGGTTCCCGTCTTCCCGTAGATGAGGATGTTCGACGGGGTCTCGCCGCGGAGCGCGGAGACGAGGATCGTCGCCATCCGGTTGATCTGGTCGTTCCGGTGCGGGAGTTCGTGCGGGGTGTACGAGGGGCGGAGGACTTCCTTGTTCTCGAAGATCGGCTCGCCGGAGAGGAGGTCGTCGAACAGGCCTTGGTTCTCGTCGTCGTCGAGAACGACCCCGTCGAGGTCGACGTCGGGAGACGACCGGTCGCGCCCGCCGTTATCGATCCCCTTCGTTTCCGGTGCGGCCGTTGCCTCGGGTCCGGCGTCGGTCGAGAGCTCTGATCCGGGGGTCGGTTCTGAGTCGGGGTCCGATACGTCCGGGTTCGACCCCACGTCGACGTCGAGGTCGGAACCGATGTCGAGGGAGGAGTCGTCACCGTCGGTGGTAGACCCGTCTTTGAGTTCGGAGCTATCGTCGAGAGTGGGGTCGTCGTCGAGAGTGGGGTCGTCGCCGAACTCGGAGTCGTCATCGGAGCCGAAATCGGGGTCGCTGTCGGGGTCGCCGTCGGACCGGGATCGACCGTCGAGGCCGGAGGCGTCGCCCTCGGAGTCACTCGGGTCGGGATCGTCCGGATCGGAGTCGCTGCTACGGTCCGGCTCGGTCTGGTCGTCCGGGTCGGTCCCGTCGGCCGGATCAGTGCCGTCGTCAGCCCGCGGTGTGTGATCGCCTTCGTCCATGTGAACCCCTCCGTTTCAGGTGGAGACGATCGAGCAACTCGGTTCTCACGCCGTCTCCAGCCGGATATGCGGATATGTGGTCGAAATGCGGACCGACCACGTCCAGTTGATACACTCGAAGCGAACGAAGAGACGGTACAAAAGTGTTGCTCTCTGGAGTTGAAACGACCCTCTCTCGGTGGCATCCACGTTACGCCGGGAAGATGTCGGGTCGATCGGGAGCGTTCAGGCCCAACGACGGAGCGTTTGAGTCCGATGAGAGAAGGGAGAAACGAGGAGACGAAGCACCGAGGGCGGCTTCCCGTGGAACGACGCCGTGGCCGCGGTTGGACTCGTTCCTCCGTATTCGACGTGTCGGTCACTACGCGTATTCGCAGTCGGGCATCGGTCCGGTCGTTGGCCTCTGTGCCGGGAGCCGTCGGTGGGGTTTCAGCGGTCAATCGGATCCCGTCGATTATTCTTCTTTCGGGGTGTCGGATCTCCTTCTCTCGGAGTGTTGGTGGACTGTCTCCCGAACCGCCGGCCCGTCGTCTTCTGTACCGTTCCCCTTGCCGCGGTGATAGTATCGATCGGGAACCCCCACACCCCTTTGTTTCGGGTGGAACGCCGAACAGGTGGGGGAGGGGTCAGGGGCGGCTAATATATCGGTGGTTTTAATGCAAAATATTGTGAACAGTACCCTTGACAATCCTCTCAAAATTATATTAGTAGTAGTGTAGTTATTTTATTGTTTTTCGTATCAGTATTTACTGTTAGTACAGCGACCGCCGTCCACAGACCACTGACCACCCACACCCCAACCCGGGTTTCCACCCGAAACGAAGGGGTGGGGGGGAGGACTTCCTCCACGTCCCCACCGTGATCAGTGTCCACGGGAACCGACGGTGACGGCTATCGGTCACCCACTCGGCGACGCATCGTATATCATGGTCGACGCCGATAGTTTTACCATCCGGTAAACAAACTGTACGGACACCAATGAGACGAACGCGCACGTCAGCCGAGGTGGTTCGATGACCGACGCCGACGGTTCCGACGCCGACGGTTCCGACGCCGACAATTCCACGAGTCGAACCGCCGGCGGTCCCGCGAACGGCGGAAAGATCCTCGAGGACGTCACCGTCCTCGACCTCTCGACGTTCGTCACCGGCGGCTTCTGCTCGGCGATGCTGGCGAACCAAGGGGCTGAGGTCGTCAAGATCGAACAGCCCGGCTACGGCGACGCCGTCCGCCACTCGGGTCCGCCGTTCATCAAGGGAGAGTCGCCGTACTACTGGACGCTGAGCTACGGGAAGAAGAGCCTCGAACTCGACCTGAAAAACGACGACGCCAAGGAGGCGCTGTACGAGCTGGTCGAGGAGGCGGACATCTTCATCCAGAACTTCCGCCCGGGCACCGCCGAACGGCTCGACGTCGACTACGACACGCTTACCGAACGCAACGAGAACCTGATCTACCTCGCGATCTCCGCGTTCGGCCAGACCGGGCCGTGGCGCGAGCGGTCCGGGTACGACCTCCTCATTCAGGGGATGAGCGGGATCATGAGCGTCACCGGCGAGGCGGACCGGCAGCCGGTCAAGGTCGGACTTCCGATGACGGACCTGATCACGGCGATGTGGGCCGCCTTCGGCGCGACCACCGCCCTCTACCGGCGCGAGCGGACCGGCGAGGGCGAGTACATCGACCTCGGCATGCTCGAAGCCACCCTGCCGTGGCTCACCAAGCAGGCCGGCATGGTGTTCGCCGGCGAGGAGACGAAACGCATGGGAACCAAGGATCCCGTCCTCGCCCCGTACCAGACGTTCGAGACGAAAGACGGGTTCATCAACATTTGTATCCTCAACGAGAAGCTCTGGGGCGAGCTCTGCGAGGCGCTCGACCGCCCGGACCTCCCCGAGGACGACCGCTTCGAGACCAACGCGGACCGCGTCGAACACCTCGACGAACTCGAAGCGGAGATCGAGGCCACGCTCGCCGACAAGACGACCGACGAGTGGATCGAGGTCATCGCCGAGGACGCCGGCGTCCCGGCGGGTCCCGTCTACAGCGTCGAGGAGGCGCTCGACAACCCCCAGATCAACGCCCGCGGGACCGTCACCGAGATCGACCACCCCGAACTCGGCGAGGTGCCCGTGATCGAACACCCGCTCAAGTTCCGCAACGCCGAGAGCGGGTTCGAACTCCCCCCGCCGCTTTTGGGCGAACACAACCGTGAGGTGTTCCGCGACCACGGCTACTCCGAGGACGAGATCGACCGACTCGCGGAACTGGGCGTGTTCGGCGACGACGCCGGCGAGAATGCCGACTGACGTCCGCGTCAGCGGTGTAGGAATGACCCCGTTCGAGAGCGACTCCCGCCGTTCGCTCACCGATCTCGCGGCCACGGCCGCCGA
>NZ_CBVY010000010.1:96277-99981 GCF_000513435.1 Halorubrum sp. AJ67
GCCACCGCTCGGCCTCGACGGCGCGTCCGCGGACCGGATCGAGAACACGAGCGCGACCGGCGCGAGCGCCTTCCACCGCGGCGTCGAGGGTATCGAGCGCATCGAGGGCAGTGAGGGCGTCGGGCACAGCGAGGGCGTCGGGCGCGGCGACGACGATATCGTCCTCATCGTCGGTGCCGAGCGGATGTCTGCGGGCGACACGCGCGACGTCACCGAGGCGATCAGCCGGCTCGTCCACCGACGGGAGTACGCGCAGGGGATAACGCTCCCCTCCTTCGGCGGTCTCGCGGCCGGCGCGTACCTCGATCGCCACGACGCGCCCCGCGAAGCCCTCGCCGCGGTCGCGGCGAAGAACCACGCCAACGCGGTCGACAACCCGGTCGCGCAGTTCCGAAAACCGATCGACGTCGCGGACGCGCTCGACTCGCCGGTGGTCGCCGCACCGCTTCGACTGTACGACTGCTGTCCGATGTCGGACGGTGCCGCCGCGGTCGTCCTGACTCGGGAAGGAACAGCGGGAACGGGGGGGTCGTCCGCCCCCCGCGTCGCCGGCATCGCGAGCGCCACCGGGACCCACGCCGTCGCGGAGCGGTCCGACCCGCTCTCCATCGACTCCGTCAGCACCGCCGGAGAACGCGTCTTCGACCGCGCGGGGATCGGTCCCGACGACGTCGACGTCGCCTGTATCCACGACGCGTTCACGGTCCTCGAACTGATCGAACTGGAGGAGCTCGGCTTCTACGAGACCGGAACCGCGTGGGAGGCGACCCTCGACGGCGAGACCGCGCTCGACGGCGACATCCCGGTCAACCCCGGGGGCGGGCTCAAGGCCCGTGGGCACCCCCTCGGCGCGACCGGACTCTCCCAGATCGTCGAACTCGTGTGGCAACTGCGCGGCGACCTCCCCGAGACCCGACGCGTCGACGGGGCGGAAACGGGATTCGCGATCAACGTCGCCGGGTTCGGAAACAACAGCGTCTGTACGGTGTTGCGCGCGTGACGGACCGCGATACCCCGACCGACCGCGATACCCCGACCGACCGCGACCTCCCCGCCGACCGCGCGTTCGTCTGCGACGACTGCGGGAACCGCTGGTACTACGACCGCCGCCGCTGCCCAAACTGCGGCCGTTCGTCGGCGGACACCGCGACGGTTCGACTCGAAACCGGGACGGTCGTCGCGACGACGACGGTCGAGACCACGCCGCCGGACGTTCGCGCGCCGAATTACCTCGCGCTGGTGCGGTTCGACGAGGTACAGTTGACCGCGCAGGCCGCCGACGGAGACCTGTCTCCCGGCGACCGCGTTCGGTTCGCCGGCTCCCATCGACTCCGCGAGGGGCGCGACAGAACCGATCCGCGCCTCGTCGCGGTCGACGACGCCTGAGTCGAGCCGATCGCAGAAGGGGTCCGTTCCGCCTACTCCGTCTGCTCCGCCTACTCCGTCTGCTCCGCCTACTCCGTCTGTTCGAGCGACTCCAGAATGAACTCGTCTATCGCCTTCCGCGCCTCCTCGGGCGCGTCCTCGTGGCCGAGCGAGATCCGCCGGCCGCGAGCGGCGTGGATGACGTCGGTCACGAGCTGGCCCATCCGCTCGGCGTCGACGTCGCGGAAGACGCCCTCCTCGATGCCCTCCTCGACGACTTCGACGATACTGCCGCGGATACGCTCGTAGTGCTCGTTGAATATCTCGCGGTGGTCGCCGTCGTTTTGCGCCTGCGTGTACAGCTCGTGGTACACCTTCATCCGGTCCCAGTGGCTGAACTCCTCGAACTCGGGCCCGAACAGACACTGGTCGACCCGGGCGCGGAGTTCAGTCCGGGGGTCCGCGTCGCCGTCGACGACCACGCTGCCCTCGTACTGGTCGATGATGTGTTCGAGGAACGAGGACATCAGGTCGTACTTCCCGTCGAAGTGGTAGTGGATCACCTGCCGGGTGAGGTCCATCTCCTCGCCGATGTCGCGCATCCGGAGGTCCTTGTACCCGTGCTTGCTCAGCGCGCGGAAGGTCGCCTCCATGATCACCTCCTTCGTGTCTTTAGAGGACACCGTCTCGCCCGCGGACCCCTCGTCGGCGTCGGCGTTTTCGGTCGGGGACTCGGCGGACTCGCTCGCCGATCCGCCCTGTGATTCGCTCATACCGTCACTCTACGTGTGAGGTACATAATACGCTCGCCCCTCGATACCGCCCTCGCTACTTTACCGCCCGGTAAACTTTTAACCTCTTGGTCAAACCCTATTATCGAACATGACACAAACGATCGTGCGAAACGGGACCGTGGTCTCGCTCGACCCGGACGTGGGGACGCTCGACGAGGCCGACATCCTGATCGAGGACGGCGAGATCGTCGAGGTGGGGGGCGGACTCTCCGCGTCGAACGCCGAGGAGATCGACGCGTCCGGCCACATCGTCGTGCCCGGATTCGTCGACTCGCACATCCACCTCGCGCAGACGCAGGTACGCGGCATCGCCGGGGACTGGTCGCTGATGAACGAGTACTTCGACCACATGCTCGGCAACATCACCGGGCTGTACCGGCCCGAGGACATGTACCTCGGCGGCCTCTTCGGTGCCTTCGAGAAGCTCCACACGGGGACGACGACGGCGCTCGACTGGTCGTACCCGAACACGCTCGAACACGGCGAGCGCGCGGTCGACGCGCTGAAAGACAGCGGGCTGCGCGCGGTGTACACCTACGGCCCGCCCGGCGACGACTCGGCGAAGTGGTGGTACGAGAGCGACGTGGGACTTCCCGAGGAGAACATCCGACAGCTCCACGAGGACCAGATCCGCGAGGACGACCTGCTCAGCCTGGCACTCGGCCTCCGCGGTCCCGACTTCTGTACCGACGAGACCGCCCGCGGCGACCTGGAACTGGCCCGCGATCTGGGCGCGCTCTCGACGATCCACATGGGGGCCGCGCTGTGGCCGTCCTCGGAGTACGGCGGCGACTACCAGGGCTTCGGCTGCCTCGAAGACCTGCTCGGTCCCGACGTCAACGTCGCCCACGGGAACCACTTCTCGCAGGAGGACATCGACCACGCGATCGAGCAGGGGGTCTCCTTCTCGTCGACGCCGGAAGTCGAGATGCAGATGGGTCACGGCATCCCCGTCACCGGCAAGGTGCTGGAGGCGGGCGGCCGGCCCGCGTGGGGCGTCGACGTCTGTTCGAACGTCAGCGGCGACATGGGCAGCCAGATGCGGATCGGCATGCAGCTCCAGCGCATGTTCGACAACCAGGCGGTCTTGGAGGGCGACGAGGAGGTCACCGAGGTCTCGATCTCCGCGCGCGACACCCTCGAAATGGCCACCATCGAGGGCGCGAAGGCGCTCCAGCTCGACGACGAGATCGGGACGATCACCCCCGGTAAGCGCGCCGACCTCGTCTTGTTCGACGCGAACGACTTCATGACCGCCCCGTCGCACTCGCCGGTCCAGACCGTCGTGTTCCAGTCGGACCCCTCGCATATCGACACCGTCCTCGTCGACGGCGAGGTCGTCAAGCGCGACGGCGAGCTGACGAACCCGAAGGTCCGCGAGGAGTTCGACCGGTTCGTCGCCTCCGGCGAACGGCTGCTCGACGAGGCCGGCATCGACCTGTAACGCCCGCGAAATCTCTCTTTCAACGACACACTTCACATGCGAATCGGACAATACCGAACCGCGGACGACGAATCGCCTTGGACCGGCGTCGCGACCGACGC
>NZ_CBVY010000010.1:100365-101415 GCF_000513435.1 Halorubrum sp. AJ67
CACCGACCTGCTGGCGGACTGGGAGTGGCGGCGCAAGGCCGACCTCGCGGTCGAGTACGCCGAATCGACCGGCGTCGGCCTCCGCGACCCCGCCGACCTCGACCGCGCCGCCCCCGTCGACGACCCCCAGAAGGTCGTCTGCGTCGGGCTGAACTACCGCGACCACGCCGAGGAGGGCGACAACCCGATCCCCGACGAACCCGTTCTCTTCTCGAAGTTCCCGACCTCGGTCGTCGGTCCCGAGGACGCGGTGCGCTGGGACCCCGAGTACACCGAGAAGGTCGACTACGAGGCCGAACTCGTCGCCGTCATCGGCGAGGAGACGCGCCGCGTCGACCCCGACGAGGCGCTCGACCGCGTCGCCGGTTTCACCGTCGGCAATGACGTCTCCGCGCGCGACCTCCAGCACGGCGACGGCCAGTGGGTCCGCGGGAAGAGCCTCGACACGTTCGCACCGACCGGCCCCGACCTCGTCACGACCGACGAGGTGGAGGATCCGCACGCTCTGGAGATATTCGCCGAGATCAACGGCGAGCGGCTTCAGGAGTCCTCGACATCGAACCTGATCTTCGGCGTGGACGAGCTGGTCTCGTTCTGTAGTCAGGCGTTCACGCTGAAACCGGGGGATCTGGTGTTTACGGGGACTCCCCCCGGCGTCGGCGTCTACCGCGAGCCCCCGGTGCTGCTCGGCGACGGCGACACCGTCACGGTCGGCGTCGAGGGAGTCGGCGAACTGACGACCGACTTCGAGACTGAATAGTCGGTTCGCAGTCCCGCGTTTTAACGGGATTTCTTGGGGGTCGGATTGTCGTGTCGACCGAGACCGTCGAAGCCCCAGCCGCTCGGTACGAGATTCCGAACTCGGTGACTGAGACCACCGAAGCCCCGGCCGTGAAGCGGTCAGACGCTCGCTGCGCTCCTCGTCACTCGCGTTGCTCGTTCCTCGGTGCTTGCGTCGCCTCTGACCGCTTCACGGCCGCCCCTTCGAGTCCCGCCCCGCACCGCACAGCCTCACGCCTCCCCAGCCTCGTCGCTGGCGGTCGTCGCTTC
>NZ_CBVY010000010.1:101563-106084 GCF_000513435.1 Halorubrum sp. AJ67
CGCTTCGCTCGACCGCCAGCGACTCCCTCGCGCGACGCTGCTTCGCGGTCGCCGGGGGCGACCGCTCGCAGGCGCGCGCCACCGCACCGCGGGTCGCTTATTCGGCCAGTCCGAACACGTCGCGCGGGTTCTCGTAGACGACGGTCCGGATGTCGTCGATGTCGATTCCGTACCGGTACAGCTCGAATATCGCGCGCTTGACGGCGTAGGGGTCGGTCCGCAGCACGTTCGCGGTGTCGGTGTCGATCATGATCCGCCCGGGGCCGTACTCGTCGATGGCGTTCGCCACGTCGGCGGCGTCGACGCCGACGAGCCACGAGTGACCGATGGTGTAGCTCAGGTAGCAGTCGGTCTCTGCCATGAGGTACGCGGTGTTGTTCGCGTCCGCGTGCGAGGCGACCACGCGCTCCTCGTCGAGTCCGGCGTCGCCCGCGGCCTCGACGTCGCGTTTCACGGCTTCGAGCGCCGGGTTCTCCCCGTCGAGGACCGGCTCGGTGCCCAGTCCGGCGTTCTTCTCGTAGCCGGGGGTGACGCCGAGGTCGTCGCGGTACTCGCGTTTCGACTCCGTCGACGTGTTCGGCGTGTGAAGCAGGACGGGGAGGTCGTGGTCGGCGGCGAGTTCCATCTGCGCTTGGACGACCGCCTGCTGTTCGTCGACGTCCCAGCGCTCGACGTGCTGGCTCGGGGTCACGCCCGTCTCGCCGACGGCGACGACCTCGTCGAGCGCGCAGTAGTCGCCCATCGCGGCCAGCAGCTCGTCGGGGTTCTCGATCCGGACCCCGGTGTGGACGCCGAGGCTCAGCTTCGCCTCGAAGAAGTGGTTGCGCTCGATGGCCCGCCGGCGGTTGACCGCGTCGTCCCACAGGAAGCGGATGTCGCTCGCCTCGACGGGCTTGTAGGGGGTCCAGTGGTACCCCGACGACACCATCACCATCGACCGGCAGCCCGAGAGCGCGTACCGCTCCCGGTCCTCCCACGAGAGCGTGTGCGCGTGGTTGTGCGGGTCGATCCACGGAACGTTCAGCAGCTCCGTGGGGAGTTCGGGGTCCGATTCGTCGAGGAACGCGGCGTCGGTCGGACGGACCGTGGGCTGCGGTGCGGACATGGTCGCCCCGTCGTAGCCCGGCCACTTAGCGTTTTACAGATTGGTAAAACTTTATTATGCGCCCGGCTGACACACGGATATGACACTGTTGATCGGGACAGACTCCGGACTGTACCGAGCCGACGACGTCCCCTTCGAGCGCGACGAACTCGACCCCGTCCTCGACTGCGGGGTCGTCACCGCCGTGAAGTCGTGGGACCACACCGAGGGCGTGTTCGTCGCCTCGTCGACGGGCGCGTACCGCTCGCTCGACGGCGGGGAGACGTGGACCGACCTCGAAGTCCCCCTCGGCGACCGCTTCTGGCACGCGGGCCAAAGCGAGGTGTGGTCGATCCTCGCGACGGCCGACGGCGCGCTGTACGCCGGGACCAACGATCCGTACATCTTCCGCTCGGTCGACGGCGGGGAGACGTGGACCGAACAGAAGGGGTTCCGCGAACTCCCCTCGCGCGGTCACTGGGAGTCGCCGATCGACCCGCACTACGCGCGCCTTCGCGCGCTCGAAACGGTCCCCGGCCGCCCCGACACCCTGATCGCGGGCGTCGAGGCCGGCGGGATCCACGTCAGCCGCGACGGCGGCCGCACGTGGACCGACCACCGCGACGCCATCGTGGACGACGTCCATCAGGTCCTCCCGATCTCGGAGGACGTGTGGCTCGCGGCGACCGGCTACCTCGACCACGACCTCGAAAACCTCGGCCTCGGCCACGCGGTCGGCGAGGGCGGTCTCTGGCGGACGACCGACGCCGGCGAGTCGTGGGATCGACTCGACGTCGGCAGCGATTTCTCGTACATCCGCCGGGTGTTCGTCCACGACGGCCGGGTGATCTTCTGCGGCGGCGAGGAGGCCCCGCCGGCGTGGGTGAACGACGACCACGAGGTCGCCCTGTTCGAGTCGACGAACTTCGGCCGCGACTTCGAGCGCGTCTCGTTCCCCGGCGAACCCCACGAGATAATCGAGACGTGGGCGGTCCACGACGGCGACGTGCTATGCGGCTCCGGCCTCTTCGACGTGCCCGACGAGCGCGACGACGTGGAGGGGCGGATCATGCGCCGCGTCGATGGTGAGGGCGTGGACGACGAGAGCGACGAGGGTGACGGCGGCGAAGGTGACGGCGACCCGACCTATGAGACGGTCGGCCGCGTCGACGCGAACGTCAGCCGGATCGAGGTGGTCTGAATGGCGGACGAATCCACCTCGGAGCCGGAGGCCGACGCCGCCGGCCGCGACGCTCCCTCGCTGCTCGGTCGGTCGCTGTACGGCGGCGTCCTCGCGTACATGGCCGTCGACGGCTTCAAGAACAACGACAAGCGCGTCGCGGTCGCGGAGGAGAAGGGCGTCCCGATGCCCGACCTCCTCGTTCCGTTCGTCACCGGGATGCTGCTGGTCGCGAACGTCGGTATCGTCTTCTGGCGGCTCCCCCGCGCCGCGGCGGGCGCGCTCGTCGTCTTCTTCCTCGGGACGACGCCCGCGATCCACGACTTCTGGACGATGGAGGGGAAAGAGCGACAGGGCAACAAGATCAATTTCCTGAAGAACCTCGCGCTGCTCGGCGGCGCGATCGTCTTCCTCGACGCTGCGAGCGAGCGTGACGGGGAGACGGAAAGCGACGAGGAGTGACGCTTCCCCTGCGCTGAAACGCGACGCCCCGCCGATCGTTTCCGCTTCCTGATAATACTCCGGTCCGATCCCCGAATTTCGGGTTCGTCCGGCGTCGACGCCCCGGATCGGCGGTGTCTGACGCAGTTCTTAAGTGACCGCGGCGAGGAGCGTACCGTAATTCCCCGAACGGGCGTCGAGCGCTCGGAGTGAGCGCCGTCGAGACCGACGAACGCGGTGTTCGGGAAAACCACACACGGACTGGAGGTCAAGATGGGACTGCTCACGAATCTCAGAGACAGCATATCGCGGGTCACGGACGGCCTGTTCGCGGCCGACGAGCCCAAGCGGATCGGGATCTACGGACCGCCGAACGCCGGCAAAACGACCCTCGCAAACCGGATCGCACGCGACTGGACGGGTGACGCCGTCGGCCCCGAGAGCCACATCCCTCACGAAACCCGGCGCGCGCGCCGGAAGGAGGGCGTCGAGATCGAACGTAACGGGCGGACGGTCACCATCGACATCGTGGACACCCCCGGGGTGACGACGAAGGTCGACTACAAGGAGTTCCTCGATCACGACATGGAGAAGGACGACGCCGTCCGCCGGTCGCGCGAGGCGACCGAGGGCGTCGCGGAGGCGATGCACTGGCTCCGCGAGGACGTCGACGGCGTCATCTACGTGCTCGACTCGACGACGGACCCGTTCACGCAGGTGAACACGATGCTGATAGGGATCATCGAGTCGCAGGACCTCCCGGCGCTGATCCTCGCCAACAAGACGGACCTGCCGGGGTCGGACGTCCAGCAGATCGCGAACGCCTTCCCCCAACACGAGACGATCCCGCTGTCCGCGCTGGAGGGCGACAACATGGACGAAGTGTACACCAAGATAGCGGAGTACTTCGGCTGATGCCCGGGCCGAAAGCCAACGTCGACGCCGCGGACGACGACCCGGACGACGACGGCGTCCGGATCGACATGATAAGCGGCGCGCGGATGGAGGGACTCACGGGCATGGAGAAGATCCGGCTCATCCTCGACGGCGTCCGCGACGGCAACATCGTCATCCTCGAAGAGGGGCTCTCCCCGGACGAGGAGTCGAAGCTCATCGAGGTGACGATGACCGAGATCAGCCCCGACGACTTCACCGGCATCGAGATCGAGACGTACCCGAAGGCCGAGGCCGGCGACCAGAGCTTCCTCGACAAACTGATGGGCCGCGAGTCCACCCAGAAGCTCACCGTGATCGGCCCGGCGAACCGGATCGAGACGCTGCATAAAGACGAGAACCTCATCAGCACGCTCGTCTCCCGCAAGTAGATGCCCCACCAGTGTACCACCTGCGGGCGGACGTTCCCCGACGGCTCCAAGGAGATGCTCTCGGGGTGTCCCGACTGCGGCGGGAACAAGTTCCAGTTCAAGCCCGCCGGCGCGACGGAGGACCCGACGCGAGCGAGACGCCCGTGGCCGACCTCCGCGAGACGTACGAGACCGCCAAGCGCGGCTACGAGACGATCTTAGAGAAGTACGCAGAGGAGGAGGGGCAGGACGCGACCGAAGACGAGACGGCGGGGAACGACGCGGAGTAGCTCCCCTACGGTGACAGCCGCGCGAGGATCGGCAGGTGGTCGGAGGGGTATCGCCCGCGGTCGTCCCGGTCCGCGAGCGTCGCGAACGCCTCGACCGAGAGCGCCGGCGAGACGAGCGCGTGGTCGATCCGCCGCCCGTCGATCAGGCGAGCGAAGTCGGTGAGACTCGTCTCCGGGCCGTGGCGGAGGTCGGCGGCGACCGCCGCGTCGCGGAGCTCGAGC
>NZ_CBVY010000010.1:106104-108053 GCF_000513435.1 Halorubrum sp. AJ67
GCAGATCGCGGACCGGAGCGACGAGGACACCGCGCAGGCGAGCGCGCGCTCCGAGGTAGTCTCGCCGGACGAACTCGACCGCGCCAGCCGCGAGGTCGAGGGCGCGGAGACGCCGCCCGCCGACGAGGAGCCGCAGTCCGGCATCGACGCCCTCCGCGACGAGCTCAACGACCAGTTCGAGAGCATCCGCATCGTCAGCCCCGGGCAGTACGAGCTCAACCTGATGGAGCTGTACGACAGACAGGAGTACATCATCTCCCTTCAGGAGGACGGCCGGTACGTCATCGAGATGCCCGACGCGTGGGGCATCCAAGACGAGTGATCTCCCGGCCTGCTCCAGTCTCGATCGCTCGTCAGCGCCGCCTCGGTCCGTAGTTAGCGCCGCCTCGGACGACGTGCCGCTTCGGGCGACCCTTGTCGAAGAGGATACTGTTATCCGGCTTCCTCCGCTACGGAGTCGCATGTTTACCGATCGCTTCCGCCGACCGGGCCGGAATTCCGGCCTCGGGTCGGCCCGTTCCGTCTCGCTCGCCCGCCCGCGACCCCCGACCGGATCCGGACCGCTCCGGGCCTCCGACGAGGTATCCGTATGCGCGTAATCGCGAAGTTCGGCGGCACGAGCCTCGGCAGCGGCGACCGGATCGAGCGCGCGGCCGACTCGGTCGCGAGCGCCGTCGCGGCCGGTCACGAGATCGCGGTCGTCGCCAGCGCGATGGGGTCGACCACCGACGAACTCCTCGACGACATCACCTTCGAGACGGACGACGCCGACCGCGCGGAGATCGTCTCGATGGGCGAGCGCACCAGCGTGCGGATGCTGAAGGCCGCCCTCTCGGTCCGGGACGTCGAGGCGGTCTTCCTCGAACCGGGACACCCGGATTGGCCCGTTATCACGGACGAGCGCGGCGAGGTCGACGTCGCGGAGACGAAGCGGCGGGCCCAGAAGATCGCGGCGCGGCTCGACGGCGTCGTCCCGATCATTACCGGGTTCCTCGCCGAGGACCACGACGGTAACGTCACCACGCTCGGTCGCGGCGGCTCGGACACGACCGCCGTCATGCTCGGCAACTACATGGACGCCGACGAGGTCGTGATCGTCACCGACGTCGAGGGCGTGATGACCGGCGACCCGCGGGTGGTCGAGGGCGCGCGAAACGTCGGCCAGATCACCGTCGACGAGCTGCGGAACCTCTCCTTCCGGGGCGCGGAGGTGGTCGCCCCGTCCGCGCTCTCGTACAAGGACGAGGGACTCGCGGTTCGGGTCGTCCACTACCAGCACGGTGACTTACTCCGGGGCGGCACCCGGATCGAGGGCGAGTTCGAGAGCCTGATCGACATGCGCGAGGAGCCGCTGGCGTGTCTCACCATCGCGGGCCGCGCAATCCGGAACCGACCGGGGATCCTCTCCGAGCTCTCGAACGCCTTGCGCGCCGAGGAGATCAACATCGACGCGGTCGCCTCCGGGATGGACTCGGTCACCTTCTACGTCGACGTTGACGTCGCCGAGACCGCCGAGGCCCTGCTCCACGAGTCGGTCGTCACCGACGAGGCGCTCTCCTCGGTCACCGTCGCCGACCCCATCGCCGTGATCCGCGTCACGGGCGGCGAACTCCCCAACCAGTCGGGCGTCATCCAAGACATCATCGCGCCCATCGCGGACGCCGGCATCAACATCATCGACCTGATCACGAGCGCGACCTCGGTCGCAGTGTTCGTCGACTGGGACGACCGCGAGGAGGCGCTCGAAATCGTTCAACAGCGGTTCGACTGACCCGGTCGCTCGGCCGCGCCGTTCACTCGCCGGCGTCCCCGTCCGGCTCGAACCGGTACCGCGTCGTCGACGCCCCGTCGATCCGCGGCCCGGAACCGACCGCCTCGAACCCGATCGCCTCGACGGTCGCCGTCGCGGTCGCGTCGACCGGGACGACCGCCTCGACGGCCATGCCCTC
>NZ_CBVY010000010.1:108867-110892 GCF_000513435.1 Halorubrum sp. AJ67
CCACCGGCTCCTCGAACAGCCGGCGGATCCCCTCCGGGCCGCCTTCGAAGTTCGTCACGTGGACCGTCCCGTCGCGCACGTCGAACGCGACGAACCCCTCGACCGAATCCGCGGGGGTCTCGTCGTCGTCCGCGGCTTCTGTCTCTCCGCCCCCGTCGTCCGCGGCTTCCGTTTGCCCGGACTCGTCCGTCACCGCGACGCGCACCGAGCGGTCGTGGATCATGTCGCGGACGACGCCGCTCGGCCGCCCCGTCATCGACGCCAGGGCCGTCGCGTCGGCCTCGACCGCGTCACGGACTCGCATACCGTCGTACTGTCGCCCGAAGACATAAAGTCGCTGCCGCGCGGTCGACGGCGACCGGTTGATTTTAACGAGCGGCGGACCCAGAAACGCGCATGTCCAAATCAACGAAGATCGTGGTCGGAACGGTCGGCGTCTCGGCCGTCCTCTCGGTGCTCATCATCCTCTCGTACGTCCTCGGCTGATGTTCTCGACCCGGTCGCTCGACGACGACCTCGCGGCGGTCCGCGACCGGTACGCGCCGGGATCGCCCGTCCTCGACGTCGAGACGGACTTCGAGACGCTCCCGCCGGCCGCGGCGGAGGATCTGGGCCTCTTCGTCGACGCGCTCGCTCCCGCCTCGTACCCCGCCGAGTGGCTCCCCGAGGCGGTGCCGGACCTCCTCCGAAAGCACGCGGGGCCGGCGTTCACGGTCGGTCTCCCGGGCGACGGGACCGTCGTTCGAACGACCCAGACCGACCCGCCAGCCGTCCTCGTCAAGCGGCGCGCGGAGGGGACGCCCGACGACTTCCTCGCGTTCCTGATCGCCGAGCGACTGGTCCAGATCGGCTGCGAGCCGGCTTCGGGGGCCGTCGGCGGCGACGATGCCGCTTCGACTGCCGACGCCGCCTCGACCGCCGGCGACGCGCCCGGCCTCCCCGAGACGTTCCTCCCCTTCTTCGGCGAGCGCTACCGCGACCTCGACGCGGCGATCCGGCGTCCCGACCCGGAGACGGGGGCGTCGACGACGGGGTTCGGCCCGGCCGACGTGTTTCAGGTCGCGAACGCGCTGTTCGACGCGTGGGTCGGGCTTCACACCCGCGAGGAGTTCGCGTCGTGGACCGGAGAGTACCCCCGGCTGTTCGACGCGTGGGAGGACGCGGGCGACCGGCTCTCGGGTCGGCTCGGCGAGCTCTCGACCGAGGTCGCCCGCGGCGACACCGACTTCCCGAGCGCGACGGAGTACGCCTGCTCGGCGGTCAAACACGATCTGGACCTCCCAGCGCCGTACGGCGCGCTCGACACGGCCGCCTACCGGGACCGCGGGGCGGCCTACGCCGTGAGGTGGACACAAAAGACGTTCGCGGCGCTCGTCGACGAGGAGTGAAACGGGAATTCCCGGCCAGACGCGACCGTCAGAGGTCGACGACGACGTTCCCGTCGCCGTCGAGGTCGATGACGCCGTCGAACAGCTCCCGGAACCGGTCGAGGGTGGCAACCTCGTGGACCTCCTCCGAGAGGTGGAAGATGCCGACCGCGTCGTGTTCGTCGAGGAGGTCGAGGATCTCGGCGGCGGCCTCGTACACAGCGTCGTCGTCGGCGTAGTAGGCCATCTCGGTGAGCGAGTCGACCGAGACGCGTCGCTTCCCCTCGTTTTCAGTGAGGAAGCGCTCGACGCGGTCGACGACGCCGTCGAGGTCGTCGGGCGCGGAGACGTAGTAGACGTCGTCGGACGTCCGGCGGGAGTAGCCCCGCTCGACTGAGAGCGTGTCGAGGATGGTCGCCTTCGTCTCGTCGACGTCGTAGTACTCCAGCTTCTGTTCGACCTCGCGCGCGGTGGTCCGCGTGGAGACGACGAGGAACGCGTCGGTGTCGGTCTTCAGGAAGTCGGTGTCGATCCGGTCGGTCTCGCCGATGCTCGGGTGGACGAGCAAGAGTCCGGTCCCGCCCGGTATCGTTTCCGGCCCGTTCTCGACGGCGAGGGAGTAGTCCATGGGATCGGAACTCGCCGGATCGACTTAACG
>NZ_CBVY010000010.1:113484-115672 GCF_000513435.1 Halorubrum sp. AJ67
CGGGNGGGGTCGCTCGCGCTCGGTCTGGTACTGCTGATATCACTCGTCTCCGGCATGCTGCTCGCGGTCCTCGTCGTCGTCGCCAGCGTCGTCGCCGTCGAGGTGTCGTACCGCGTCGGGCTCAACCCCGACGACACGACGATCCCCGTGGTGACGAACCTCTGTGACATCGCCGGCGTGTTGATCCTCTTCGCGGTCGTCTCGGTCGTGCTGTGACGGCGTCTCGGATGCCGTGACGGGCTGATTTCCGAGAGGCGGGTCGGTCGCTCGCCGCCTCAGAACACGCTGTCGGCGGTCGCCGCGCCGACGACGCTGAACACCGCGCCGACGGAGACCGCTTTGAGCGTGGTCATCCACAGCTCTCTCCCGACGACGCCCTGCTCGATGAGGAACGTGTCGGGCGCGTCGAAGAGGACGGCCAAGAGGAGTACGGAGCCGAACGCGACGATCATCAGCGAAAGGAACCGCACCGGGATCCCGGCAATTTCTGTTTCGGTCTCGGGATCGCGGTCGGTGTCCGCCCGGTACAGCGCGGCGTACCCGATCGCGGCGACGAGTCCCGCCACGAGCACAGCCTGCGTCCAGTTCATCCCGGCCGCCAGCACCCACACCTCCTCGGTGACGACGAACGGGCCGGCGAGCAGGAAGCCGCCGACCGCCTGCTGGGCGGAGTCCGCTAGCCGGAAGTTCGGACGACGCAGCGACTTCGGCCGCTTCATGTCCGCGACCGACGGCGGGAGTCGGTAAAACACCGCCGCTTTTCACCGTCCTCCGCGTCGCCCCCGACATGAGCGTTCGCGAGGAGTTCGACGAGTGGGCGGCGACCGGAAAGGACCGCGGCATGGAGGACCGACACTGGCACACCGCGAAACACGTCTTAGCGCGGATGCCGGTCGAGGCGGGCGACGACGTGTTGGACCTCGGAACCGGCTCCGGCTACGCGCTCCGCGCGCTCCGCGAGCGCGGGATCAGTCGCGGCTACGGACTCGACGGCGCGCCGGAGATGGCCCGCAACGCCCGCGAGTACACCGACGACGACGCGGTCGGGTTCGTGGTCGGCGACTTCGACGCGTTGCCCTTCGCTGACGACTCGCTCGATCACGTCTTCTCGATGGAGGCGTTCTACTACGCGGCCGATCCGGTCAACACGCTCCGCGAGGTCCGCAGGGTGTTGCGGCCGGGCGGGACCTTCTACTGCGCCGTGAACTACTTTGCGGAGAGCGAGACGACCCACGAGTGGCAGGAGAACATCTCCGTGGAGATGACGCTGTGGGACCGGGCTGAGTACCGCGAGGCGTTCCGCGAGGCCGGGCTGTACGTCGCCGCACAGGACGCGATCCCGGACCGCGAGACGGAGATTCCGGACGCGGAGGCGTTCCCGACGGACGGCTACGAGACGCGCGAGGCGATGGTGGACCGGTATCGGACGTGGGGGACGCTGTTGACGGTCGGCGTCGCACCTTGATCCGGTCGATTGTTTATAAGTAATCGTCGCCGTCGGCGTATCGACGACGAACGGATTCGACGATTTTGCTGACTATTTATAAATAGCTGATTGCGTATCGACGATGAACACCACCGAAGCCCCAGTCGCTCGGCTATACGCTGCTGATCTCGTCACGACTGTGACCGCCGAAGCCCCAGCCGCGAGGCGGGCAGACGCTCGCTGCGCTCCTCGGTCGCTCGCGGTGCTCGCTCCCTGCGGTGCTTGCGTCACCTCTGCCCGCCTCGCGGCTGCCCCTTCGAGTCCCACCCAACCGCACAGCACCGCACCTCACACCTCCCCAGCCTCGTCAGTCGGTCTCCGCTTCGCTCCGACCGACTGACTCCCTCGCGCGACGCTCCTCGGCCGCGATGCGGCCTCGGAGGCGCGCGCCGACCGTGGCTGTCTGGGTTCGATAATTCACCGTTTAAAAGCGCGGAGCGAGCCCTTCCGACGATTTAAATCGCGTCGGGGACCAGACTCAGGTAATGGAACCGAGTTCGCTCTCCGGGCTCCCCGCGGGCGTCGGCGAGGCGCTCGAAGCGGAGGGCGTCGCGGAGCTGTACCCGCCCCAGCAGGCGGCCGTCGAGGCCGGGGTGCTGGACGGCGAGAGCCTCGTCGCGGCCGTCCCCACCGCCTCCGGCAAGACCCTGATCGCGGAGCTGGCGATGCTCTCCTCGATCGAACGCGGCGGCAAGGCCTTAT
>NZ_CBVY010000010.1:117402-119408 GCF_000513435.1 Halorubrum sp. AJ67
GGCAAGGCCTTATATATCGTCCCGCTGCGCGCGCTCGCCAGCGAGAAGAAGGCGGAGTTCGAGCGCTGGGAGGAGTTCGACGTGACGGTCGGCGTCTCGACGGGCAACTACGACTCCGACGGCGAGTGGCTCGCGAGCCGCGACATCATCGTGGCGACCTCGGAGAAGGTCGACTCGCTGATCCGGAACGGCGCGCCGTGGATCGACGACCTCACCTGCGTCGTGAGCGACGAGGTCCACCTCGTCGACGACTCGCACCGCGGCCCGACCCTCGAAGTCACGCTCGCGAAGCTCCGCAAGGTGAACCCCGGACTCCAGACCGTCGCGCTCTCCGCGACCGTCGGCAACGCCGACGTCATCGCCGACTGGCTCGACGCCGAACTCGTCGAGTCCGACTGGCGTCCGATCGACCTTCGCACGGGCGTCCACTTCGGCAACGCGATCAACTTCGACGACGGGAGCCAGCGCGAGGTCCCGGTCGAGCGCGGCGAGGACCAGACGGCGAAGCTCGTCGGCGACGCCTTGGACACCGAGGAGGGCGGGCAGGGCGGCTCCTCGCTCGTCTTCGTCAACTCCCGGCGCAACGCCGAGTCGTCGGCCCGCAAGCTGGGCGAGGTGACGGGCTCCCGCCTCACCGGCGAGGAGCGCGACCGGCTCCGCGAGCTGGCCGAGGAGATCCGCGGCGTCTCCGACACCGACACCTCCGAGGACCTCGCGGACGCGGTCGAGCAGGGGTCGGCGTTCCACCACGCCGGACTCGCGAGCGAACACCGGACCCTCGTCGAGGACGCGTTCCGCGACCGCCTGATCAAGTGCGTCTCCGCGACGCCCACCCTCGCCGCCGGCGTCAACACCCCCCGCTCGCCGGGTGATCGTCCGCGACTGGCGGCGCTACGACGGCGACTTCGGCGGCATGAAACCACTCGACGTCCTCGAAGTCCACCAGATGTGCGGCCGCGCGGGCCGCCCCGGACTCGACCCCTACGGCGAGGCGGTGCTGCTCGCGAACGACGCCGACACCCGCGAGGAGCTGTTCGAGCGGTACGTCTGGGCCGAGGCCGAGCCGGTCCGCTCGAAGCTCGCGGCCGAGCCCGCGCTCCGGACCCACGTCCTCGCGACGGTCGCCTCGGGCTTCGCCGCCACCCGCGAGGGCCTCCTGTCGTTCCTCGACAACACCCTCTACGCGACCCAGACCGACGACGAGGGACGCCTCGCCGCGGTCACCGACACCGTCTTAGACTACCTCGAAGTCAACGGCTTCGTCGAGCGCGACCGCGACGGCGGGGCCGAGGGCCTCGCCGCGACCGGCATCGGCCACACCGTCTCGCGGCTCTACCTCGACCCGATGAGCGCGGCGGAGATACTCGACGGGCTCCGGACGGTCGTCGAGGACGGCACGGCCGGATCCGATGCCCCTGCCGCCGACGCCGAGTTCGTCCCATCGACCGACGCCGACGCGGACTCCGACGCCGACGAACCGGGGTTCACCACGTACACCCGAGGGGACGCGGAGGAGAGCGACGGCGACGCCGATCCGTCCGACTCGGACGACGACGAGCCCCCCGCGGTCACCCCGCTCGGTCTCTACCACCTGGTCAGCCGGACCCCGGACACCTACGAGCTGTACCTCAAGTCCGGCGACCGCGAGGAGTACACGGAGGTCTGCTACGAGCGCGAGCCGGAGTTCCTCGGCGACGTGCCCTCCGAGTACGAGGACGTGCGGTTCGAGGACTGGCTCGCCGCGCTGAAGACGGCCCGCCTGCTCGAAGACTGGGCGAACGAGGTGGACGAAGACCGGATCGCGGAGCGGTACGGCGTCGGCCCGGGCGACATCCGCGGCAAGGTCGACACCGCGGAGTGGCTCCTCCGGGCGGCGGAGACGCTCGCCCGCGACGTGGAGGGGATCGACGGGGACGTGGCCGTTCAGGTCCGCGAGGCGCGCAAGCGCCTGGAGTACGGGGTCCGCGAGGAGCTGCTCGATCTGGCCGGCGTCCGCAACGTCGGCC
>NZ_CBVY010000010.1:120745-124847 GCF_000513435.1 Halorubrum sp. AJ67
GACCGCCAGCAGCTGTGGGTCCTCCCGGTCGACGGGGGCGAGGCCCGCCGCCTCACCGATGTGGTCGGCGGCGTCTCGCAGATCGCGTGGTCGCCCGACGGGGAGCGGATCGCGTTCGTCCAGTCGGTGACGGCCGACGACCGCGACGCGGACCGCGACCTCGCCGTGCCCGACGAGTACGAGCCGGACGACCACCCCGACCCGCGCGTGATCGACCGGACCGTCTACCGGTCCATGGAGCGGTACTTCGACGGCCGCCGACCGGGCGTGTACGTCGCTGACGCGGACGCGACCGTCGGGGGCGTCACCGACCCCGACCCGGCCGATTCGGGCTCGATCGAGCGGATCACCGACCGCGACGCCGACTTCGCGGCCCCGACGTGGGGCGACGCCGACACGCTGTACTACACCGAGGCGGTCGGCGACGACCCCGACGACTCCGTCGAGATCGCGATCTGCGCCCGGGATCTCGCCGCCGGCGACGACGAGCGCGTCCACAGCACGACCGGATGGGGGGCCGACCTCGCGGCGGCCGCCGACGGCCGCGTCGCGTTCACCCACGCGGAGCCGGATCAGGTGTCGATGCGCCCGACCGACCTCCGCGTCCTCGACGCGGCGTCCGGGGACGTCACTGACCTCACCGCCGACCTCGACCGCGGCCTCGGCCGGGGAACGACGCCGCAGTGGGGGCCCGACGAGGAGACGCTCTACTTCGCGACGCCCGACGAGGGGAAGACGGCGCTGTGGCACGTCCCCGCCGACGGGAGCGCGGACCCCGAACGCCTCCTCCGTCCCGGAACGGTCTCGGGCGCGACCGTCGGCGGCGAGACCGATGCCGGACCCGAGTCGGTCGCGGTCGCGTACGCCGCCAGCGAGTGGGACCAGCCGGGGGATGCGTTCGCCTACGACGCCGCGGCGGACGAGACGACCCGCCTGACCGAACTGAACGCCGACTACCTCGCCGAGCGCGCGGTCGGCGAACCCGAGGAGATCCGGTTCGAGTCCGACGGCGTCGAGATCCAGGGGTGGCTGCTGACGCCGCCCGCAGAGGTCGACGCCGACGAGTCCGCCGCTCCCGACGAGCCGTACCCGCTCGCGGTCGAGATCCATGGCGGCCCGCACGCGATGTGGTCGACCGCGGGGACGATGTGGCACGAGTTCCAGACGCTTGCGGCCCGCGGCTACGCCGTCTTCTGGTCGAACCCGCGCGGCTCGACCGGCTACGGCGAGGAGTTCATGCAAGCCATCGAGCGCGACTGGGGCGCGGTCACCATGCGCGACGTGATGGCGGGCGTCGAGACGGTCGCCGACCGGCCCGAGATCGACGCGTCGAACGCGTTCGTCACCGGCGGCTCCTTCGGCGGGTTCATGACCGCGTGGGCGGTCGGACAGACCGACTACTTCGACGCGGCCGTCTCACAGCGCGGCGTCTACGACCTCACCGGGTTCTACGGCTCGACCGACGCCGCCTACAAGCTCGTCGAGGGCGACTTCGACACGGTCCCGTCCGAGGAGCCGGAGTGGCTCTGGGAGCAGTCGCCGACGGGCCACGCCGACGCGGTCGACACCCCGACGCTGTTGATCCACTCCGAGGACGACACGCGGACGCCGATCTGTACGGCGGAGCTGTACCACCGGATCCTCCGAAAGAACGGCGTCGACACGCGGTTCGTCAGGTACCCCCGCGAGGGCCACGAGCTCTCCCGGTCCGGCGAGCCGGCGCACGTCGTCGACCGGATCGAACGGATCGCGCGCTGGTTCGACGGTTACTCCGAGTACCACGACACCGAGCGCGCGCTCGACCGTCCCGAAGACGACGGACTGACCGCGGGCGAGGAGTCGGACGAGGCGGAGAAGTAGGCGTCCGCGCCGTCCCCCGACTCAGCGCTCGTCGGGGTCGAACGCGTCGATGGCGTCGTGGACGTCTCCGACCCACTCGTCGAGGGCGTCGTGGAGCCGCCGCTTGGCCTCGGGCACGGGGATCGCGGTGTACTGGTAGACGTACCCGCCGGAGTCGAGCAGGCGGCGACGGCGCTCGACGAGCCCCTTCTCCCGTAACGTCGACAGCGACCGGTTCACGTTCGACCGGTCCCGGTCGAGGGCGTCGGCGAGTTCCGAGACGGTGCTGCCGGGGTTGTCGAGCAGCGCGAGGTACGCCCGGCTCTCGTGGTCGCGCACGCCGAAGACGCAAGAGAGGACGTGCTCGAACGAGGGAGACCGATCGCCGACGAGGTCCTCGATTTCGGGGTCGCTCATGTCGACCGATTCGCGCGGGGCGAGGTTAAATGCCGGTCTTCGTCGCTCGGCCGGCTCACTCCTCGGCGGCGTATCCCATCTGGTCGATACACCCGCGCATCCCCGACTCGTCCGCGTGTCGGTGGAGGTTTGTCGGCGTGTCGCAGTGGTACGTCTCCCCGTCGTACCGGAGGGCGACCTCGTGGCTGGCCCCGGCGACCTCGACATCGACGAGAATCCGCCGTCCGTCGTTGAGCGCGTCGATGAGTTCGTCGACGGCCAACTCCCCCGCCTCGACCCGGAGTACCTCGCTCATAGGTTCGATTCGACGGTCGGCGAGTTAAAGCCGACCATGTCCCGCGACGCTCACGTCGTCGTCGAGTCCGGGCCGCCCTCCTCGGCCGGCGGCTCGACGCCCTCCGCGGCGGCGACGTCCTCGGTCCGTTTCTCGGTGTCGACGTGCCAGCGGTCTATCTCCGACTCGTAGTCGCCGAGCACGGCCGACACCTCGTCTTTCAGCTCGTCGTCGTTGACGTTCACCTCGAAGACGAACGTCTCGCCGTCCTCCGCGCGGGCGACCTCCTGGATGTTGGCGCTGACCAGCTCGTTGTCGAAGTAGTACGGTGCCATCTGGGTCATCACGTTGCGGTAGACGGCGTCTTCGACCTTTCTGAGCGCCTTCCGGCTGGCCGAGTCCGCCGCGCGAGCGACGTGTTCGATCGACTCGCCCCAGCTCTCGCGAGCGCTCTCGGTGTCGTTCTCCTCGACCTGCTCGTAGGACTCGGTGAGCTTCTCGCCGGCCGTCTGGAGGTCGTCGCCGGGCGATTTCCCCGCCCGCTCGCCTTTCCCCTCGTCGACGGACGCCTGCGCCGCGGTCTTCTCCGAGACGTCCTCGTCGATTCGCTCGTGGGTCTTGGGTCGCCACTCGTCGAACTCGTAGTAAGGCCCGCCGTCGACGCCGACCTCTCGGAGCGCGAGAGCGACCCGCTCGCCGTGTTCGACGACGTCGCCCCAGTCGCCGCGCATCTTGAATCCGGAGATGCTCTCTTCCATCGATTGGCCTCGCTACGGAACGGACGCGTATAAATCTCTCCGAACTGACGTGAGCCGAGGGGTTACTTCCCGTAGGCGATCCGGCGGCCGAGCCCGTTGATCCGCTCTTTGAGGTCGCCGAGGTAGCCGGCGGGCGAGATACGGCGGAGCGACGACTCGTCGACCTCGATCCGCTCGTCGGCGAACGGGTCGCGCTCGGCTCGCTCCTCGGAGGACTGGTCGTCCGCCACCGCCCCCACCACGGTCGACATCGAACAGCGGCCGCACGCCTCCGCCGTGATATCGGCGTCGACTGGCTCCGGTGTGCGTGACTCGTCCCCTGACATGGCTTCTCACCCCACGGTAGGCGGTTCTCGCACTTAAAACTGCGCTCCACGCCCCCGTGTGGGATTCCCGCGCGGCGCGGCCCGTTTCCCGACGCGCTTTTACTCGCTCCGTGGAATCAGTTCGCATGGGATATCGCGTCGTCGACGTCGACTCGGTCGAACCGGAGTCGGGCCGCCCCTGCGAGTGTCGGAAGCTGGCCGAACCGGGCGGACTCGACGCCGCGGCGATCAACCGGTTCCGCGCCGATCCCGGCGAGCAGCTCCCCTTGGCGTACCACTACCACCAGACCCAACAGGAGGCGTTCTACGTCCTCGACGGGACGCTCGCGGTCGAGACCCCGGAGCGGACCTACGAGGTGCCGGCCGACGACCTGTTCGTGGTCGACCCCGAGAGCCCGCAGCGCGCGTACAACCCCGCGGACGCGGACGAGCCGGTGACCGTGTTAGCCGTCGGCGCACCGCCCGCGTCCGGCGACGCCGTCGCGTAC
>NZ_CBVY010000010.1:128295-130224 GCF_000513435.1 Halorubrum sp. AJ67
CGACGAGCCCGCGCACGGAGAGGTCCCGCTCGGTGAACCCCTCGATCGCCCGCGCCGTCTCGTTGACGGAGAGCTGGTCGGGGTTGAACACGAGGAAGAACGCGGCCTCCGTCCGCATCGTCTCGCCGGCGTACTCGAAGAACTCCTTGCGCCGCTGGAGCCGTTCGATGACCGGGTCGCCCTCCAGCAGCCGCCGGGGCTCCATGTCGCCGATGGCGGCCTTCTCGAACAGGTCGATCGACTGCTTCCGTTTGTACACCAGTCGTTCGATCCAGTCGCCGAGGAACTCGGGGAGCCCGAGCAGCCGCAGCGTCGATCCCGTGGGCGCGGTGTCGAAGACGACCCGGTCGTACGGCTCGCTCTCCTCGCGCATCACGTCGACAAACGCGTCGAACAGCGCGGACTCGTACGCGCCGGGCGTCCCGTGTGACATCTCCAGCTGGCGGTTGATCTCCGAGACCATCGCCGCCGACACCTGCTCGGAGAGCGACTCGCGGATCTCGTCGAGGTGCCGCTGCATCTCGTCTTCGGGGTCGATCTCCATCGCGTCGAGCCCGTCGACGCCCTTCACCGACCGCGGCTCGTCGCCGAACGACTGGTCGAACACGTCCGAAACCGAGTGCGCCGGGTCCGTCGAGACGACGAGCGTGCGTACCCCCTCTGTCGCGCAGCGGTACGCGTACGCACACGAGACCGTGGTCTTGCCGACACCGCCTTTCCCGCCGAAGAAGACAAACGGCTCCATCAGTCGCGGCGTTCCCCTCGTCCCGTCATCAGAAGTGGTACTGCTGGCCCTTCCGCTCGATGAGGCTCTCGCGGTCCCACAGCCGCCGCTCCCACGCCTCGAACTCGTCTTCGAGGTACGGGAGCAGCTCCGCGGTGTAGTACGACACCGGCGACGGGATCCCGAACGCGTCCGGGAAACACGCGAGCATGAACTCGTCTTCGACGTCCTCCGCCTCCTTCTCGATCTTCTCGTAGGCCGGGTGCGTGATCATCCCGTGGTACAGGCCGCGGAGCCACTCCTCTACCGTGGCCCGAAACGTCGTGATGCGATCGGCGAGTGTCATTATCTCTCGTGACAGTCCGCCCGTGTTAAAAGCTGTCGCGGTCGTCCGTCCGATCTGACGATGCGTCCTCGCCGTCGACGCGCGATGCGCCGATCAGGCGGAGCTGCCTTCGGTCAGTTCGCCCTGCGGTTCCTCGGCGTCGCCGGACTCGTCGCCGGCGTCCAGCTCAGGGGCGTCCGAGTCGTCCGGACTCGGACTGTGGATGTCGCTGTCGAGTGTTTCCCAGACGAGGTACAGCATCGCGGCGATCATCAGTACCGTCATCGTGATGCTGACTAAGGCCACGGACCCGGCGGACACGACCATGTCGCGAGTTCGACGACCGCAGCGTATCAACGTATCGGCTCGGGCCCGACCGCCGTCCCGTCGCCGACTCGCTCCGCTCTCGCCGGGCTTGAAGGGGACTCCCGCCCATTCACCCACATGGACGACCCCGACGAGACCGACGACCGCATCCCGGTGACCGTGCTCTCCGGGAGTCTCGGAGCCGGCAAGACGACGCTACTGAACCACCTGCTCGGGAACGCGGGCGACCGCGACATCGCGGTCCTCGTCAACGACATGGGCGACGTCAACGTCGACGCGGACCTGATCGCCGAGGGGTCCGAGGTCGACGTCGAGGGCGTCACGGAGCTGTCGAACGGCTGTATCTGCTGTGAGCTTCAAGACGATCTGGAGTCGGCGGTGGTGCGGCTCGCGAACGAGCGCTCGTTCGACAACCTCGTCGTCGAATCCTCGGGGATCTCGGAGCCGGCCCCCGTGGCCCGCCTGTTCACCACCGAGTCGCGCGCGGCGGCCCGGTACCGCGTCGACGCGCTGGTGACCGTGGTCGACACGCGGCAGTTCCTCGACGCCTTCG
>NZ_CBVY010000010.1:130244-132958 GCF_000513435.1 Halorubrum sp. AJ67
AGATCCGCGAGTCGGTGCCGGACTACGACGACGAGTACCTCGACCGGGTCTCGGACCGGCTCATGTACAGCTACGACCTCGACCGCGACGTGGTCGTCGACGGCGAGCGCTTCGAGCTGTACGCGGAGATGCGCGTCCGCAACCAGAAGCAGTTCCTCCACCCCGCCCTGAGCTACGCGGACCACGACATGATGGAGTTCGTGTTCGCGCGCCGCGTCTCGACGCCGTCCGTCGCCGACGTGGAACGACTCGTCGAGTTCGCCCACGGCGTCGCCGACGACCGCGTCGACGGGCACGAGGAACACTACGGCACCGACGTCACCGTCGTGCTCGTCGCGGATCGGGTCCCGGACGACGTCGCCGACTTCGTCGAGGGGTTCCACGACCGCACCCTCCTGAAGTTCGGCTACTACGGCCACTACGAGGTGAACCTGGTCGTCGTCGCGCCCGACCGCGAGTCGCTCGCGGCAAGCGAGAGCGCCGACACCGCCGCGGCGTTCCGACTGTGGGAGGCGGTCGACGAGCCGGACGAGGGACTCTTCTCGCGGTTCGCGAAGCGGTTCTGGCGATGAGCTACACCGGCTTAAAAAACGGCGACGCCGCGGCCGCGGTCGTCAGTCGTCGCTCGGTTCGACTGCGGGCTCGCTCCCGCCGCGGACGCTCGTGATGTTGCCGTAGCCGATACGCACCAGCGACAGCGCGAGGTAGATCAGCACGAACGCCAGTGCCATCTGGACGACGGCGGATATCTGTCCGCTGAGTCCGGCCACGTTGCCCAGTATGAGCTTCTGATACAGGTTGTCCCACAGGGCGACCCACGACAGCCCGAGTACGGTGATCGTCACCATGATCGTCATCGGGACCCCGGTGGAGATCAGCTGCTTGGACTCGTCCCAGTTGGCGAGCCACACGGTGCCGGTCAGCAGCGCCAGCGCCGCGAGCAGCTGGTTCGCCCCGCCGAACAGCGCCCAGAGCGTCACCCACTCGCCGGAGATGACCAGCGCGTACGCGATCAGCGACTGGATGATCGGGTTCGTGTACCGCCCCTTCGCGAGGCTGGGAAGGTCGGCCGAGAAGCCCGTCGTCGTCCCGCTGCCCTGCGTGCCGACGATCTCCTCCATCATGTACCGACCGAGCCGCGCGGCGGTGTCGGTCGACGTGAGCAGGAAGCTCACGAGCACGAGCGCCATGAACGGCGCGCCGTACTGGGCGGGAATACCGAGGCTGGTGAGGATGATACCGCCTCCCGTCGCGAAGTTCGGCAGTGCGCCGCCGATACCGCCGCCGGCGGCGGCCGTCGTGGAGCCGGCAATGGCGAGCGTCGAGATGGCGACCGAGGCGAGCAGCCCCTCACCGAGCATCCCGCCGTAGCCGATGAGGCGCGCGTCGCTCTCTTGGTTCAGCTGTTTCGCCGTGGTGCCGGAGGACACCAGCGAGTGGAACCCGCTGATCGTCCCGCAGGCGATTGTGACGAAGAGCAGCGGGAACAACGGCGTGATCCCCCGTTCTCCGATTGCCAAGTCGCTCCCGAAGAAGCCCATGTACGCCCCGATCGAGGAGTCGATCGCGAGCTCCTGTACCGGAGTGATCGGATCGATGCCGAGGTTGAACCCGACCGTCCCGACGATTATCGCCAGCAGCGCCCCGCCGACGCCGGAGTACAGCAGGAACGACGAGAGGTAGTCGCGCGGCTGGAGCAGCACCCACACCGGGAGCGCGCTCGCGAGCGTCGCGTAGACGAGGATGACCGGCACCCACGCCGCGACGTTCGGCTGGAGGATGGCGTCGGTGCTCACCACCGCGCCGGGCAGCCACGCGCCGCTCCCGAGGAACTCGAACAGGACGATCGTACCCTGCGGATACGTGCCGGCCTCGACGGCCGGGAACAGCGCGATCGGGTTCTGGATACCGACCCAGACGCCCGCGAACACGCCCGCGACGAACAGGACCGTCCCCGGCAGGAACGGGCCGTCGAGCTGGTACAGGTAGACGCCGAACCCGAACGCCAGCGCGATGTAGATCAGGCTCGCGGTCGCCGCCGACGGGAACGCGTTCAACACGATCCCGACGACCAGAGCGAACACCGCCACCACGAGGATGATGGTGAGGAACGCGAACCACAGCAGCATGTTCTTGCCGCGCTCGCCGACGTACTCGCCGACGATGAAGCCGATCGACTTCCCCTCGTGTCGCATCGACCCCGACAGCGAGATGAAGTCGTGAACCGCCCCCATCAGCGGGTTCCCGATCGCGACCCACAGCAGCGCCGGAACCCATCCCCAGATGGCCCCGGCCGTGATCGGGCCGACGATCGGCGCGCCGCCCGCGATGCTCGAGAAGTGATGCCCCAGTAGCACCGGCTTCTTCGCCGGTACGTACTCCTGTCCGTCCTCGTACTTGTGTGCCGGCGTCTCCCGCTCGTCGTCGAGATCGACGAACCGAGAGAGGTACCGCGAGTATCCCACGTACCCCACGGTGAACGTACTGAGAACGGCGACGACGATCCAAATTACACTTGTCATAGGTTCCCTGCCTCGTGGTACCGGTTCACTATGTTAGACTTAAACGTTGCTTTCGTTCATGATACTTGAGGCGATCGACCCGCCGAATCGGCCGAAGCACCCGGGTGTACTGGGTTTCTTACTCCCGAGAATCGATAAAATTCGGCACATCTCCGGTCGATTCGGCTCGCGCGCGCTCGGGCGGCGTCGAGT
>NZ_CBVY010000010.1:136948-138539 GCF_000513435.1 Halorubrum sp. AJ67
AGCCGCTGCCGGTCGCGCGCTCGAAGCGCATCGACTCGCCGCAGTCGGAACACACCGGGTCGCCGTCCGCGTCGCGGTCGAACCCCTCCTGGTCGACGTTCACGTCGCGGACGCGGACGCCGCAGTCGTCACACCAGTACGCTCCTTCCGAGCCGTCGTCGCCGGCGGTTCCGGGTGCGCGCTGGGTCGACCCTTCCATCACGTCCGTAAGCGTGTCAAATATTCCCATGAATACGGGCACGAGCTACGTCATGTTAGTTTCTGGGTCCGTCGCCGCCGATTCGGGTCCGATCCGCCGAGCCGGACCGACCCCTGTCGCGGGACTCAGGCGGCCGACCTTCCCCCGTGTTCCCGTGCGAAGCAGTCGAGGACGAGTTTCGCGCCGCCGAGGACGACGGGACCGATGAACAGGCCGACGGCGCCGAACACGACGAGCCCGCCGAAGATGCCGATGACGATGATCGCGGAGTTGAACGCACCGGTCCGACCGATCAGCGCGGGTCGGAGGTACGTGTCCGAGAACGTGACGAGCAGACCGTACACGGCGATCGACGCGCCGGCGACCGGTCGTCCGACCGCGGCGAGATAGACCGCGGCCGGGACCCAGACGCCGAACGCGCCGACGAGCGGGAGCAGCGTCAGCACGAACGTGACGACCGTGAGGAATATCACGGCGGGGAGGCCGGCGATCGCGAGCCCGAGGCCGAGTAACGCCGCCTGGATGGCTGCGACGGCGACGTTCCCGACGACCGAGGCCCACATGAGCTGATCCAGTCCCTCGCGGAGTTCGTCCAAGACGTCTTGATCGACCGGCAGCACCCGCTGGACCCACGTCACGAGCCGTTCCCCGTCGCGCAACAGCGAAAAGAGGACGAACAGCGTGATCGTCAGTCCGATGAAAAGCGCCGGCAAACTGCCGACGAGATCGATCGCCCCCGAGGTGAGCTCCTGGAGGGTCCTCGCTATCCGGTCTTGGTTCGATTCGTACAGTGCGACGAGGTCGAACTGATACCCGGTGGTTTCGAGCAGTTCTTCGATCGACGCGATGTCGATCTGTCCGTTTCTGACGGCACTCACGACTCTGAGCGACTGTTGGATGGCGACCGTGAGGAGATAGATGATCGGGATCAACACGAAGAACAACGCGCCCACGACGACGCCGATCGCCGCGAACGTGGGCCTGATGTGTTCCTCGGCCCGCTGCTGGACGGGAAACAGGATATACGCGAGAACCACGCCGAACAGAATGAACTGGAGATACGGCAGGAGGACGAACAGCGCGAGGAGACCGCTCAGCAGGACGAGTGCGGTCAGCCCCAGCTGTCCCACGAGCCACGTCGGGGAATCGGGTCCGCTTGACATGCCAGGGGATTTGACGGATACACACATTATGTTATGGTCGCGACATCGGAGCCCCCGGCGACTCCGAAGTCCGGTTCACAAAAGCGGCACCGTGAGCCCGACGAAGAGCGCGCCGAGCCCGAGCCCGAGGTACAGCAGCCGCTCGAACCGCGGCCCGGCCGGCAGCGGCCCGGCGTCTTCGACCGGCGCCAGCCGGACCAACTGGCGGTACGCGACCACCGCCGCACCG
>NZ_CBVY010000010.1:141178-144185 GCF_000513435.1 Halorubrum sp. AJ67
CGCGAGCCTCGCCGGGCTCAAGAAGCTCCGCCGCTCCGGCGTCGTCGACGACGACGAACGGGTCGTCTGCCTGACGACCGGCCACCTCCTCAAGGATCCCGAGGCGGCCTACGAGGCGGGCGGCGAGCCGGAGCCGGTCCCGAACGACGCCGACGCGGTGTTGAAGCACATTCGAGGCTGATCGGCCGGCACGGCCCCGTGAAAACGGTCGGGCCGCGGAATTTCATATACACAAACCCACACACAAACACGTCACGGGAACGAAGACGATCGGGGTCACGGAGGAAGTGTACGACAGACTCCGCGCTCGGAAGCGCGACGACGAGAGCTTCACCGACCTCCTCGACAGACTCATCGACGAGACGGGCGGCGACTGGCGCGACGGGTTCGGATCGCTGTCGTCCGGGGAGGCCGATTCGCTCCGCGAGGCCGCCGATCGATCGCGGCAACGGTTCGATCGGGCTGAGTCGCGGCGACAGTAGCGGGCGATCGACGGTTCTCGGACGACCCCGGCCCGATTTCGTCGGTCCGTGACGCTATTCGTCTTCGCGCGCCTCGGCCGCGTCCAGCGTGATCTCAGTGATCTCGATCACGCGGTCGTCGGCGAGGAGGTCGTCGAGCGCGGCGTCCGGCACGTCTTGGTCGAGGTTGTAGACGGTGAGCGCCTCGCCGCCCTGCGTCTCGCGGCCGTTGAACATCCCGGCGATGTTGACGTCGTGGTCGCCGAGGACGGTGCCGATGAGGCCGATGACGCCCGGCTCGTCGGTGTTGCGCGCGACGAGCATGTGCCCGTACGGGACCGCGTCGACGCGGAACCCGTCGATCCGGACGATGCGGGCGTCCCCGCCGGCGAACAGCGTCCCCTCGACCGCGATCTCGTCGTCGCCGTTGCGGACGGTGACGCGGACGAGGCTCTGGAAGTCGTCCGTCTGTCGCGTCTTCGACTCGGTCACCTCGATGCCGCGCTCCTCGGCGAGCCGCGGCGCGTTCACCGCGTTCACCTGCCACTCCAGCGGCTCGAAGACGCCCTTCAGCGCGCTCGCCGTGACGAGGTCGACGTCCTCCGCGGCGATGTCGCCCTCGTAGGTCGCCTCGACCTCGGTGATCCGGCCGTCGAGGAGCTGCGCGGCGACCTTCCCGGCGGTCTCGGCCACGTCGATGTACGGCTCGATCCGGGGGAACGCCGTCTCGTCGACGGAGGGCGCGTTGAGCGCGGTAAGTACGGGCTCGTCGTTGAACGCGGCGAGGACGGCCTCGGCGGTGTCGACCGCGACGTTCTCTTGGGCCGCCTCCGTCGACGCGCCGAGGTGCGGCGTGAGGACGATCTCTTCGACGTCGAGCAGCGGCGAGTCGTCGGGGAGCGGCTCCTCGGCGAACGAGTCGAGGGCAGCGCCCGCGAGGACGCCGTCGTCGACCGCCTCCGCGAGCGCGTCCTCGTCGACAATGCCGCCGCGGGCGCAGTTGATCAGGTAGCCGCCCTCCAGTTGGGCCAGTTCGTCCTCGCCGATCATCCCCTCGGTCTCGGGGAGCAGCGGCGTGTGGATCGTCGCGAACGTCCCCCGCCCGAGCGCCTCGTGGAGGTCCTCGACGAGTTCGGCCCCAAGTCGTTCCGCGCGCTCCTCGGAGATGTACGGGTCGTAGACGACGAGATCCATCCCGAGCGAGTCGAGCCGCTTGGCGACCTCTTGTCCGACGCGGCCGAGACCGACGATGGTGAGCGTCTTGTTGTTCACCTCGGTCCCGAGGAACTCGCCTTTCGCCCACTCGCCGCCGACGAGACGGCCGTGCGCCTGCGGGATCGAGCGCGCGACGGCGAACGTCATCGCGACGGTGTGTTCGGCGGCGGCGCGGACGTTCCCCTCGGGCGCGTTCGCGACGATGACGCCGTGGTCGGTGGCGGCCTCGATGTCGATGTTGTCGACGCCGATGCCGGCGCGGCCGACGATGACGAGGTCGGCGGCGGCCTCGAAGACGGCCTCGTTCACGTCGGTTCCGGACCGCACGATCAGCGCGTTGGCGTCGGAAACGGCGTCGAGTAACGCGTCGCCCTCGCTCTCGTAGTCGGTGACGACCTCGTGGCCGGCGTCTCGGAGTCGGTCCAACCCCGCGTCAGCGATGGGGTCGGTCACGAGTACCTTCATGCCGAAACGCACCCGCGGCGCGGGGTTAACGCTTTCCTCATCGCGCCGTTTTGCCGGCCGATCGGATCCCCGATCGTGGGTATCTACCCCTCCGTTTCGGGTGGAGAGTGCGCGTTCGTGAACACCGCCGCCGCCGGTACTGCCTTTTATACGCGGCCGCATGCTCGGGACATGGACTTCACGATCGCGTTCGTCGGCGTCGGGGCCATCCTCGTGTTGACGGGGATAAGCGCCTTCTTCTCCAGTTCGGAGCTGGCGGTGTTCTCCGTGCCGACCCACCGGATCGACTCGCTCGTCGCCACCGACGTCCCGGGCGCGCGGGCGCTGTCGGCGCTGCGCGACGACTCGCACCGCTTCCTCGTCACCGCTCTCGTGAGCAACAACGTCGCCAACATCGCCGCCGCCTCGGTCGCGACCGCGGTGTTCGTCCGGTTCGGCTTCTCCGGCGGCGAGGCGGCCACGGGGTCGACGCTCGTCACCTCGGTGTTCGTCATCGTCTTCGGCGAGATCGCGCCGAAGTCGTACGCGGTCGCCAACGCCGAGAAACATGCGCTCCGGGTCTCCCGGATCGTCGTCGCGATCCAGCGCGTCCTCCGCCCGATACTGTACGTGTTCGAGGCGCTCTCCGGCGTCGTCAACCGCTTTACCGGAGGGTCGTCCGACATCGAGTCGTACCTCACCCGCGAGGAGATCGCGACGCTCGTGCGCTCCGGTGAGGCGGCCGGCGCGCTCGACCCCGACGAGGGCGCGATGATCCGGGGGGTCCTCGATCTGGAGACCACGACCGTCGCCGCGGTGATGGTCCCCCGCACCGACGTGGTCGCGCTCCCGACCACGGCCACCCCCGCCGGACGCGCTCTCGCGGG
>NZ_CBVY010000011.1:0-1616 GCF_000513435.1 Halorubrum sp. AJ67
CAGTTTCCTTACCGCTCGGGCGCGTCACGCTCTCCGCGGCGGCGCGACCGCGCGCCACGCGAGCGCGGCCCACACCGGCACCACAGGGGCGGATATTTACGCCCGCGGCGGGTACGGCGGCGTAATGAGCGATATCGAGTCCGGAGACCGCGTCGGTCTCCCCTGTCCCTCGTGTTCCCCCTCTGAGCCGACCGTTCACGAGGTCCTGCGACCGGGCGGGCAGGCCACCGTTCGTTGTACCGAGTGCGACCACACGCACAAGACCGAGATCCCCGAAGAGGAGACCGTCTCCGTGACGATCGTCGTCTCGCAGGACGGCGACTCGTTCACGACGCGGATGGATGTCCCCGCGGACGGCGACGTCGCCGCGGGCGAGGAGTTTGTCGTCGACACCGACGACGCGCTGATGCAGGTACGGATCACGGACATCGAACTCGGTCCCGAGGAGCGCGTCGAGGAGGCGGCGGTTACCGACGTAGAGACGCTGTGGACCCGCGCGGTCGACAACGTCGCGGTCCCCGTCACGCTCCACCCGAAAGACGGCGACGCCGACCAGACGCGCTCGCTGCGCGTGAACGTCCCCGGCGACTACGAGTTCGTCGTCGACGAGACGGTCGAGTTCGGCGAGGAGCAATTCACCGTCGAGGGGCTTCAGATCCGCGAGGACGCCCCCGAGTACCGCCACGAGAAGCTCGACCACCCCGGCGACCTCGCCTACGCGAAGGACCTCAAGCGGGTGTACGCCCGCGACGAGAGCCTCACCGCGTGGTCGGCCTGGTAGGGCCGAACCCCCCCTCCGGTGACCGAACGCTCTGACGGTGGCGGGCCGGGCCGCCGTGACTCCCCTCCCCGCGGCGATCCTCACACCAACATAAACAATTATGAAGGATACGCCCATGGAGTGAGACGTGCCGCCCGTAGTACACGACTGACGCACGCTCGACGGCGGGGACGACGGCCGGTCCCGGCGGTCCGAGTACGCGCGAGGCGACGGAGACCGAACCGGCGACCGACCAATCGGGTCCATCGACGAACTCGACCGACGACGACGCGACCGACGACCTGCCGACCGCCGCCGAGGCGGTCGCACAGGCGGCGGGGACGTTCGACCCGTCGGACACTCGGCGGATCGCGAACGGGACCGACCGCTGGAACGCGTACGCCGGCTCGTCGCACTGACGCGGCGACGACCGGGACGCGACGCGGTCGGGTCTTTTTAGGCGTCGCCGCTGCTACCGACGAGCGGCCGATGACGATCCACCGCTCCGAGCCGGACTCGGCACCCGGCGGCGACGAGCCCTATGAGTACCGAGGCCTCTTTCAATCGAACTACGGCTGCGTGCTGCCCAGCGATCACGACACACACTCCACGCGGACGCGGGTCGGCGCGACCGAGCGACGAGCGAGCGCCCCGACTACACGTCGACCGGGCAGCCGTTGATCTCCCCGCCCCGCATCCCGTCGGCGAGCCAGTAGATCGAGAGGGTCAAGACGACCAAGGCCCCCACGCGCGAACTCCAGCCCGTCCAGCGGGAGGAACAGCAGCGAGGTCGAGACGCCGAGAAGCGAGAGCAGCCCGAGCAACACCGCCGAGCCGCAGGCCGCACAGCCCGCCC
>NZ_CBVY010000011.1:5646-14431 GCF_000513435.1 Halorubrum sp. AJ67
GGCGGCGACGGCGGTGACGGCGGTGACTCCGGATCCGTTCCCGACGCCCGTGATGGTCGTCGGGTTCCCGCAGTCGGGGCATCCAGCTGTTCCGCGACTTCTACTCGGAGTTCGCCGACAGCGCGCCGGATCTCGACATCATCGTTCCCGACGGACTGATCGACGGCGACCTCCCCGGCGAGGTCGACAACGACATGAACAACGTCATCGGCACGGCACCGTCGGCCGGCGGTCCCGGGGCCGACTTCTTCGCCGAGTCGTATCAGGACGAGTACGACGAGGAGCCGGGCGTGTTCACCTCGCAAGCGTACGACGCCATGGCGGTCGAGATCCTCGCGGCCACCGCCGCGGGCGAGAACAACGGCGAGGCGATCCGCGATCGGGTCCGCACCGTCGCCAACCCCGGCGGCGAGGAGTTCGGCCCGTCGAACCTCCCCGAGGCGGTCGAGGCGGTCGCCGCCGGCGACCCGGTCCACTACGTGGGCGCGTCCTCCAGCGTCAACTTCGACGTCAACGGCGACATGGCCACCGCCGCGTACGACATCACCGACTTCCAAGACAGCGAACTCGTCACCCTCGACACCGTCGAGTTCGGGAACGAGCTCTCCGAGGAGGACCGGAACGCGACGGCCGCGGACCCGGTCGGCGTCGACTCGTTCACGGCTCGCATCGGCGTACTGATGCCGGAGACCGGTGACCTCGGCCCGCTCGGCGGACCGATCCGCGACGGCGCGCTGCTGGCCGCCACGCAAGTCAACGACGCCGGCCTCAACGTCGACGTCGAGACCCGCGTCGAGGACACGCAGACGGACCCGCAGGCGGGCGATCTCCGGCGCGAACGCCTCGTCAACGCGGGCTTCGGCGCGGTCGTCGGCCCGGCCTCCTCGAACGTCAACCTTCAGGTGTCCGATCAGGTGTTCATCCCGAACGGCGTCGTCGGCATCTCGCCGTCCTCGACGGACCCGAACGTCACGGACTTGGACGACAACGAGTACATCTTCCGGACCGCCCCGTCCGACCTGCTTCAGGGGCCCGCGATGGCCGACCTGGCGGTCGGCGACGTCGTCGGCGCGTCGACCTCCGGCACGCTGTACCTCAACGACGCCTACGGCCAGTCGCTCGAAGAGTCGTACGTGAACGCCTTCGAGGAGCGCGACGGCACCATCGACCAGCGCGTCTCCTTCGAGCCGAATCAGGCCACGTACACCAGCCAGTGGTCGAGCGTGCTGAACCAGTAGGCGTCCGTCCGAACCGAGTTTTTCTCCGATTTTTTCACCCGGGAGACGGTGCGGTGGCGTGTGCCTCCGAGCGGTCGCCAGCGGCGACCGCGAGTAGCGAGGGACCGAAGGTCCCTCGGACAGCCGGCGGCGGAGCCGCCGGCGAGAGCACCGCGCGAGGGAGTCGACCGGTCGGAGCGAAGCGGAGACCGGTCGACGAGGCTGGGGAGGCGTGAGGTGCTGTGCGGTGCGGGGCGGGAATCGAAGGGGCAGCCGCGAGGACGCTCCTCGGCGACGTAAGCACCGCAGCGAGCAACGCGAGCGAGGAGCGCAACGAGCCGCGGGAGTCCTCACGGCTGGGGCTTCGGCGGTCGTGTTCAAGTCGGTGACCGCGTACCGCCGAGCGGCTAGGATTTCGGCGACCGGAAGCCGATCGGCGACATCTCCGCAGTAGCAGTCCGCCTATCCCCCGAGGAAGTCGCGCCGCACGTCCTCGTCGGCGAGCAGCACGTCGCCGCGGTCGGTGTACCGGTTCCCGCCGTTCACCAGCACGTAGCCGCGGTCGCAGCGACGGAGCGCCTCCTTCGCGTTCTGCTCAACCATCAGCACCGCCGTCCCGCTCTCGTTGATCCGGTCGATCCGGTCGAACATGTCGGAGACGAGGTCGGGCGCGAGTCCGGCCGACGGCTCGTCGAGCAACAGCAGATCGGGGTCGAGCATGAGCGCCCGCCCCATCGCGACCATCTGCCGCTGGCCGCCCGAGAGCGTCCCCGCCTTCTGCTCGCTGCGCTCGCGGAGGATGGGGAACCGGTCGTAGACCGCCTCGATCTGGTCTTCGGGCACCTCGTCGAGGATGTACGCGCCCATTTCGAGGTTCTCGCGGACGCTGAGTCCGGGGAAGACGTTGTCGTTCTGCGGGACGAACCCGATCCCCTCGCGGATGATCTGCTCGGGCGCGAGCCCGTGGATCGGCTCGCCCTCGAACTCGACGGTGCCGCCCATGTGGGTCGTGAGTCCGAAGACCGTCTTCATCACGGTCGACTTGCCGGCCCCGTTGGGGCCGACAATGGTCACGTACTCCTCGTCGGCGACGTCGAGGACCACGTCCGAGAGGATCTGGAGGTCGCCGTAGCCGGCGTCCAGATCGCGGATCCGCAGTATCGCGTCGCCGTCGATCGCGTGGGTCGTCCCGGCGGTCGCGTCGGCGTCCGAGTCAGTTCCGGTCTCCGGATCGGCTTCGGTCTCCGCGTTCGAGTCCGCCTCCGCGTCCGCTGCTCGGGCGTCGTCCGTGGCGTCGGCGGTCATAGGTCCTCCCCCAGGTAGGCCTCGATGACCCGCTCGTCGTTCCGTATCTCGTCGCCGGTCCCCTCGGCGAGCACGCTGCCCTGATGCATGACGATGACGCGTTCACAGTTGTTCATGATGACGTCCATGTCGTGTTCGACGAGCAGGAAGGTGTAGCCGTCCGCGCGAAGCTGGTGGATCCGGTCTAAGAGCTTCTCCTCCAAGGTCGGGTTGACCCCGGCGAGCGGCTCGTCGAGCAGCACCATCTCGGGGTCGGTCATCAGCACGCGGGCCATCTCCAGCAGCTTCCGCTGGCCGCCGGAGAGGTTCCCCGCGTGCTCGTGCGCGAGGTGGTCGATCTCGAAGAACTCCAGCGTCTCCCAGGCGCGCTCGCGTATCTCCGTCTCCTCTCCGACCACCGCGCTCCGGAGGCCGGGCGTCACGGCACGGATCGCGGACTCACCGAGCTGCCCCTGCGGCGCGAGCATCAGGTTCTCCAAGACGGTCATCTCGGAGAGCTCGCGGGCGATCTGGAACGTCCGAACCAGTCCCTTCCGCGCGATCTGGTACGGTTTGAGCCCCGTAACGTCCTCGCCCTCGAAGTACACCGTCCCGGCGGTCGGCTCGTGGACGCCCGTGATACAGTTGAACGTGGTCGATTTTCCCGCGCCGTTCGGGCCAATGAGCCCGGTGAGCGACCCGGACTCGACCTCGAAGGAGGCCCCGTCGACGGCGGTGACGCCGCCGAACCGCTTCACCAGCCCCTCCACGCGGAGCGGCGGCGACCCGGACGGCACGTGTTTCGCCGCCTCCTCGACCTCGCTGTCGTTCGCCTCCGGTTCGTCGACGGCGGCCGCGGCGTCGACGGACCCGGCGACCTCCTCTGCGTCGGCGACGTCGACGGACCCGGCGACCTCGTCCGCGTCGGGCGCGTCGCTACTCATCGGACTCACCCCCTGTGGGCCGCTCGGAGAGGTCGACGGCCGCGGCGGTCTCGATCCGGTCGCCGAGGATCCCCTCCGGCCGTCGGTGGATGATGAACACCAAGACGAGTCCGAGGAAGACGAACTGGAGCGGCGCGACGTTCTCGGTCGCGTACGCGAGGAGCGTCACCGGGTCCAGCGTGACGAGCGCGTCCGCGAAGGAGCCGGGCGTCTCCGCGTCTATGAGGCCGCGGATGGCCCCGCCGACGCGCCGCGGCCCCTCGAACAGCACCGCGGCGAAGACGATGCCGCCGAGGACGGAGCCGGTGTTCGACCCGGAGCCGCCGATGATCACCGCGATGAACACGTAGAAGGTGAGAAGCGGCCGGAACTGCGGCGTGGGCGAGACGTTGCCCTGACTGCCGAACCAGAGGATGCCGGCGAGTCCCATCAGCGCGCAGCCGATGACGAACACCTTGATCTTCACGAGATTCACGTCCTTGCCGAGCGAGTTAGCGACGAGTTCGTCCTCGCGGATCGCCTTCATCGTCCGCCCGAACGGCGAGCGGCCGAGCCGTTCGAGCAGGAGGTAGAAGCCGCCGAGGAAGACGGCGAGGACGGCGATGTACCCCCAGCCGATGAGGATCGGCTGCGAGATGCCGAGACCGTCGGCCCCGAACACCCCGAAGACGAGGTCGCCGAACGCGGTCGGGGTCCCCGCCTGCCCGTCGACCAAGAACAGGTCGCGGACCGGATTGTCCGGCATCCCCATCCCGCGACCGCCGCCCGTCCCGGCACCGATCGTGTCGCGCAGGAGGGTGTCGAAAGCGCTCGACTGGAGCGAGAGGCGGATTATCTCCGAGAGACCGAGCGTCACGATCGCGAGGTAGTCGGCCTTGAGCCGGAGCGCCGGCAGCGCGGCGAGGGCCCCGAGCAGCGCCGCCATCCCCATCCCAGCGAGGATGCCCACCGGGAGCGGCAGCCCCAGTCCGGGCGGACCGAAGGCCGGGTCCGGCGACCGGACGACCATCCCCATCGTGTACACGCCGACGGCCATGAAGCCGGCGACGCCGATGTTGAAGAGGCCGGTGTACCCCCACTGAAGGTTCAGGGCGAGCGCGGTGAGCGCGTAGACGAGACCGAGGAACGTCAGCGTCTCCATGAGCCCGACGACGCTGTTGAGGCCGTCGGTGAAAGACAGGAGCGCCGCGGCCGCGTAGATCACGAGCAGCGTCCCGACGACGAGTCCGAGATCGCTCTCCTTGGCGGCCTCGATCACCGCTGCCGTAGCGCTCTCGGGGGCGTCCGGCGCGGTATTAGGCGTGTTTGCGTCACTCATGCGGTCGAAACACCTCCGAACAGCCCCTCGGGGCGAAGCAGCAGCATCAGGATCATCACGGCGAACGCCGCGGCCTGGTTGAAGTCCGAGGGGATCCAGATCGTCGAGGTGGTGAACACGACGCCGATGACGAGGCCGCCGACGATGGCCCCGTAGACCGAGCCGATCCCCCCTAAGATCACGGCCGCGAAGATGAGCAGGAGGAGGAGCCAGCCGAAGTCGAACTGGATCGTCCCGCGGAGCAGGACGTAGAGGTAGCCGGAGGCCCCCGCGAGCCCGCCGCCGATGATCCACGTGGCGGTGACGACGCGCTCGGCCGGGATCCCGGTGATGAGCGCGAGGTCCTTGTTGTCGGCCATCGCGCGCATCGCCGTGCCGAGTTTCGTGTGCTGGAGCATGGCGTGCATCGCGAGCATCAGTCCGACCGCGGCCACGAGGATGGTGAGCTCGTGGGCGTTCACCGAGACCCCGAGGGGGCCGAACGCGAGGTTCGACTGCTCGACGCTGGCGGTCACGCCCCGCCGGTCGGAGCCGTAGCCGAACTGGAGCAGGTAGCGGACGATGAGCGCCGCGCCGATGGAGGCGATGAGCAGCGAGATGCCGTCGCGGTCGCGCATCGGCTTGTAGAACGCCCGGTCAAGCGCCACCGCGAGCAGCGCGGTGACGACGAACGCCGCGACCAATCCGACGAGGATCGCGCCGGGCGTCGAGAGGATGTGCGCTCCGATGTCGCCGGGCGAGACGCTCCCGGCGTCGCGGACGGTCAGGAGCGCCCGGATCGGTATGTCACCGAACCCGGCGATCAGGAACGCGACGCCCCAGCCCGTGAACGCGCCCGCGCTGACGAGGTCGCCGTGCGAGAAGTTCGCGAACGAGAGGATGCTGTACGTCATCGAGAGCCCGATCCCGGCCAGCCCGATCACGAGACCGATGACGATGCCGTTCCAGAGGTTCGATCCGAGCCGATCGACCGAGACCGACCCCCCGATCGGGCCGAGACCGACTCCCCCGAGTTTCGCCGCGAGGTCGACGAGGAGTAGGCCGCCGAGGAGGACGACGAAGAGGAGCCCCGGCCGGGCCCGTACGGAGTCGACGATCGACGAGTCAGTTGTTCCCATGTGTACGTCTCACTGACGCAGGGTGAGTCACCGAGAGGTAAATAACTCGCTGTTCGAACAACGTCGAGACCTCGAAAACGCCTGACAGCTGTCGAGGGATTCGGGTTCCGGGAATCGCGTCTCGGCGTCCCGGGTCCGCGCCTCAGTCGCCGCCCGCGGCCCGCGCATGGCGACGCGCGTCCTCGGGCGAGCGCCCCTCGCGTACGAGCGCCTCGACGAACAGCTCGCCGGCCTTGTACGACGACCGGACCATCGCACCCGACGCGCAGTAGAGGAAGTCGAACTCCGTCTCGGCCACCCGCCGCCACGTCTCGAAGACGTCGGGGTGGACGTACTCGAAGACATCGAGGTGCGACCGCGAGGGCTGGAGATACTGGCCGAAGGTGACCACGTCGACGCCGACCTCGCGGAGGTCGCCGAGGGTCCGGTACACCTCGTGGTCGTACTCGCCGACACCGAGCATGAGGCTCGTCTTCGTGTGGATGTCTGACTCGCGGTCGACCTGATCGAGGACCGCGAGCGACTGCTCGTAGTTCGCGCGACGGTCCCGCACCGGCCACTGGAGCCGCTCGACGGTCTCGACGTTGTGCGCGATCACGTCCGGCTCCGCGTCGATGATCCGGCGGACCGCCTCGGGATCGCCGCCGAAGTCGGGAATGAGCGTCTCGACGAGCACCTCCGGATCGCGCCGTTTGATCTCGCGGATCGTCTCGGCGAAGTGCGCCGACCCGGCGTCGGCGAGGTCGTCGCGATCGACGGATGTTAAGACGACGTAGTCGAGCCCGATCTCCGCGACCGCGTCGGCGACGTTCGCCGGCTCGTCGGGGTCGAGCGGCTCCATGCCGCCCGTCTCGACGTCACAGAAGTTACACCCGCGCGAGCAGCGGTCGCCCATGAGCATGAACGTCGCCGTGCCGGGGCCTGTCTCGGCGGCGTCTGCCGCCTCGCCGTTCGGGGGCGCGTTCGCGCCCCCTGACCAGCACTCGCCCATGTTCGGGCAGTTCGCCTCCTCGCAGACCGTGTGGAGGTCGTGGTCGCGGAGGGTGGACTTGATCTCGGTGAAGCGACTCCCGGACGGCGGGCGCGACTTCAGCCAGTCCGGCTTCCGGCGGCCGCGTTGCATGTCCGACCCTTGGTGTCCGAGCGCAAAAGGGTGCGGGTCGGCGGGGCGGGGTTCTCTCACCGGTCCCGCTCCGCGACGGTGCGCCGTTCTCGCCGCCTACGCTTCGGGCACGAACACGTTCATCGACGGCGTCTGGATCCCCTGGAACTTGTTCTTCCAGTTGTACGCGATGTTCAGCACGCGCCGCCGGTCGTCCGGCGGTCCCGTCACGACGCTCACGGAGGTGCCGTCCTCCGGGATCTCGACCCGCGTGTCCTCCCACTCGAAGCCCGCGAGCAGGTCCACCGGGTTCTCGACGGCCACCGACCCGGTGTTTTTGTTCACCTCGTACAGGCGGTAGGCGTCCGTCTCGATCAGCCGCTTGATCTCGTCGAGGTCCGCGTCGAAGTGCTCGCGGAGCGCGTCGGCGGTGTGGTACCCGCAGACGATCAGGTGCGCGAACGTCTCGATCGCGCGGGGGTCCTGCTCCGCCGCGCGGAGGTGATCGAAGTACGCCAGCTTCTCCTCTCTGTCGAGTTCGAGTATCCCGTTGACTATCCGTGCCGCCTCCCGCTCCGTCTCCGAGGCGTTCGGGTCCGCGAGCACCTCGTCCGCCCGCGATCCGGTGTTCTGACCCCGCGACACGTCGATAGCGTTCTTGAGGTGTTTCGCGCGGTCGTACACCGCCGACTTGTACGACCAGTCGCGCACGTCGTCCGGGTAGTCGTCGAACTCCCTGAGGAGCGCCTCGCGGTCCTCCGGAAATCCGATCTCCTCGCGGAAGTCGCTCCACGCCGTGGCGTCGACGAACAGCCCGAAATCGGTCAGCGTGTCCTGCCCGAGGTTCGCCCGCGTGCCGCCGCTGGCGACGAACTTGGCTTCGACGAACGTCTCGCCGTCGGCCGACCCGACGACGAGGTCCCCGAGCGAGTCGTAGGAGTTGCCGGCGTGCCGCATCGTGGTCCGGTCCGGGAAGTCGCTCCGGAGCCGGTCCGCGAGCGCCTCGGCGAGGTCCGGTCGGCCCGCCTCCGTCAGGTCGTCGTCCGGCTCCGCGCCGTTCGCGAGCCGCGCAGTCAGCTTCTCCGTGGCCTCGACCCAGCCGCGCTCGTGTTTGCCCATGTGGTGTGTCGCTCGGTGAGTGGGAGATAAAAAAAGCACGTACGGCGACGGGTCGACCCGCTCGTCCGGCGGGCTACTCGTTGACGAGCAGGAGCTTCCCGACGAAGTCGCCGGCCTCGGCGCGGCGATGGGCGTCCGCCACGTCCGCGAAGGCGTACCGGTCGTCGACGTGCGGCGCGACCACACCCTTGTCGACGAGCGCGGCGATCGTCTCCAGTTCCCGCCCGATGCGCTCCTGTCCGTTCCCGGCCAGCACCGGGTGGATGACGAGGACGACGCCGAGCGAGAGCGACGTGGCGTGCATCGGCGACAGGTCGACGCCGTCGGCGTCGCTCGACTCGGTCGTGACCACGGCTCCGTACGGGCGGACCGCCTCGAACGCCGTGTTCAGGTGGTCGTCACCGACCGGATCGAAGACGAGATCGAAGCCGACGCCGCCGGCGTGCGCGTCGACGTACGACTCGACCGCCGTCTCCGTGTAGTCGACGGTCGCGTCAGCGCCGAGGTCCGCCGCCAGCGACCGCTTCGCTTCGGTCGATCCGGTCGCGGTGACGGTCGCGCCGAACCAGTCGGCGAGTTGGACGCCGACGTGGCCGACGCCGCCCGTCGCGCCGTACACCAGCACGTCGTCGCCGACGTCGACGCTGGCCTTGTCGGCGAGCATCTCCCACGCGGTCAGGGCG
>NZ_CBVY010000011.1:14557-26766 GCF_000513435.1 Halorubrum sp. AJ67
CCTATCCCCTGTGTGCCTTGCCTCCCACGACTCCTGTCGCCCCGCGCCGCCGGGCATCCCGTACACCTCGTCGCCCGGTTCGAAGGCGTCGACGTCCTCGCCGACGGCGTCGACGACGCCGGCCACGTCGCAGCCGAGCGTCGCCGGGAACGCCGGCGCGAAGTCGGGGATGTGACCCCCGCGGATCTTGTAGTCGACCGGGTTGACGCTGGAGGCGGCGACCTCGACGCGGATCTCGCCCGGGTCGGGGTCGGGAACCGCGACGGTCCGTCGCTCGAAGGCGTCCGGGCCGCCGAACTCGTCTATCACGTACGCGTCCATCTCGGAACTCATCTCGGCTCGGAGTTGGCGACTCGGCGGGGTATATCCGGCGTCGGGGGAGAGCCGTGTGGGCTTTCGCAGTTGACCGGATTGATTCCGTGTAATCGTACATCGGTGGCGCGAAGCCGGCTATGACTGTCTCTACCGTTTCCTCTCCGAGAAAATTCATATGCGATAACATGATCGCATCCTTCTGATCGTGTCACAGAGCGGTATTGTGGGAAGCTCATTTATTTATAGACGCGACACTCCTGTCACATGAAAATCACAACTAGATATACGATACAAGATTGGCAGACACAGGAGATTGAATTCCACGAAATCCCAGAACCGGTGATGGAACTTTCATTTAAACAGGTGCTAGAAATCGCTCTCGTCGAACTCGGAAGTGTTGATCTGAACCCCATCGAACTCACATTTTCTTGTATTTTCTCGCATGAAGAATGGAATGTCATTCGAACACCGATGAACCGTGACACCCCTGTTCAACAGTACATTTCCGTAGCAATTGAACGGGCAACTGGAGTGAGAGAAGCGCTCTATGGCTCTGGAGTACCTGACTTCTTTTTATGGACCCCAGAAGGAGAACACAAATTTGTGGAAGTCAAAGCGAGTGAAGATTCGCTGAATAGTAATCAGAAAGAGTGGGCGGACAACTACGACTGGAACTTTGCTATCGCTCAGTTAGCTCCAGCCTCCGAGCGCATGTCAGACGAAGACATATTGGAGAGAAACAAGATTGCGTTATATTAGTTCGGAGAGACGTGCAACAGGATGAGCCTAGGCCGAGATGTCAACCATCCCGCGCGTGGTGATGCGAGACTTGTCAGTGAACTCTGCCTCCATCGACGGTCAGTCGCTCGGGACGAATCCCCGATTCGGCGTCACGGTTCCTGATTTCAGGGCGAGTTGACTGTCGCCCGTCCGTCGAGACGACTGTAGGCCCCGACGGACGTACCTCAATCCGACGTTCTTCGCGCCGACGTAGTCTGCGTTCCCCGTCTCATCACACGATTTACACTTGAATTCCGACCGCGTGATTCGGTTTCCTTTGCTCGTGTGACCGCATTCCGGACACCGTCGACTCGTGTTCTCGGGTGATACGTACACGACACAGAGCCCCTCTGCGTCCGCTTTTGATTCGACCATGTCCACGAGCTGTCGATGTGCCCACTGGTGAAACTCTTTCACCCGAGGCGCACGATCTCGGATGTGCCGAAGGTTCTCGAAGGCGACGTATTCGCAATCGTGTTCGAGAGCCTCGTCGACGATGTCATTGGCGACGTTATGGAGGGTATCCCGGACGTGTCGTGATTCCCGCCCACTCATCTGCTGAATCGTTCGGTGTGCGGACTGTGTACCCGTCCGTTGGAGTCTACCGCGGATCCGCTCGAACTCCCGGTGTCGATGCCGGAGTTCGTCACCGGATGCGAAGTACGCCGTCGAGGTGGTAGCGATGTTGGCGATACCGAGATCGACGCCGAGAACTGTCCTGTCCTCGGTGTCATCCCGTATCTCTGCCCGTTTCTTGGGCTTCGGCTTCCGAAATCCCAGGTGAATGTAGTAGGCTCCATCGCGCCGTGAGAGCGTGGATTCGGTGACCTCCCACGTCTCGCTGTCGAGGTACTGATATTGGTATCCGTCCTCGTCATCGGGCAACGCGAGTTCGCATCGAACCCGATCTTCGACTGTAGAAAGAGAGACGGTCCCGTCATCGAACAACGTCATCGTGCGCGTGTCGTACTTCACCGTATCTGCCGTGAACTCCGGACAAGAAGTAGTATGATTCTCTTTGAGAGATTCGATATCGTCGATGCCGTCGAGTGCCGCTGCGGCTTGGTGAGTGGCGAGGATCGTGTGTTGGCTCCCGAGACGTGTCTCTTCTCGCACCTCGTCGTAGGCAAGCTTTTGAAGACGTGTCTTCCGTGCTTCATCTGCTCTCCATCCGATACGACTGCTGATGTTACAGGCGCGTTTCCAATCGAAGATAGTGGTATCGAGCAGTTTTCTCTGCTCGTCGGTGAGCACTAGGCGGGTAATTGCGGTACGTCTCAGGTAGTCGTCCGCCACGTGTCTCAGTATCGTAGTATGCTACTTAGTGATTATCACGTGTCACGAAAACGCAACTGCGTCACCGATTTCGCTAATCAAAAATCTTCGCGAAGCGTGTTCTCAAGGACACGAAGGCGTGGACGATAACGAAAGCCTGAGGGGGGATTTGAACCCCCGGTCTCGTCCTTACCAAGGACGCGCAGGGCCGCTACCCCAAATCAGGCATTTAGCGGGGGATTTCGCCGGTTTTCTCCCCAAGTCAACTGCTCTTACGAGGTCATACTAACGCCACGTATAAAGAACACAGGGGTAGACCCACGTATGCCGAACCAAGAACAATCGGTTTCGCTAATTAGCGTGGCGAAACGAAGGCTCCACGCGATGAGGGGAGAGTGTCTTGTTTTGGGTCGTATCGAACCTCGGGAACTCGAAGTCAAATGCCCGGCTTGAACGCCGACCTTAACCTCGACAGACTCTGTTCCAACTACGTTCTGAACCTCAATTATTACCGAACTTTACTGTCTAAGGGGCTTTCCGGTGTCTCCACACGGTCTTCAACAAGGTCACGCTTGTCTCCGCCAATTCCAAACAATTCATACGCCGCATCGTGGAGTTTGGCTTCTTCTTCATTCAGGACATCTCGTGCGGTTTCAATGGTGTCCGACGCCATTTCGTACCTATTGTGGACGGACAGTAACCCATCGGTGGTGCGTGGATACTCGCCGTTAACCAACTCCAAAACCGAGTCGAACTCAAAAATTTTCACATACTTTGCGAAGGCCTCTGCCTCTTTTTCACCACTTAGTTCGACGGAGTGTTGGACATTCAGATGAATCGTATTTCTATCCACGCGGACACTCACATCAGCATCGCTGTCGTCTTCGGTGGTTTCGGGAATCCGACTCACATATGCTGTTCTCGATAGGCCAACAGTATCAATATCGTCTTGAGAGAGCAATGTGGCCGGAGATTCAACTTTTTGCTCAGCATCCCGATATTCCTTAAGAAGCGACTGTATCTCTTTCGCAGTTTCCTCGATTTGTGTGACTAATTCCGAATCGGCTTCTTCGGGGTCTGGGATTGGAATTTTCTCGACGTAATCCGACTTGTATCGAAGATAGTTCCCACGGTACTTAGCCGCGTTTCTGCGAATATAGAACTGCGCGATATTGCTATTTAACAAGCCAGCAAGATACCACGCCTTGTCTTCTTCTGATGGAGAAACATAGTACGTAGTGTCCAGACAATAGAACTCTCCACCCTCGTCTACCCAGTAGTTGTTGTAATAAGAGATATCTGGGGTGACAATTTTGGTCTGCTCGAAGAGGTCAGGGTCTTTCGGTTTGTCAAGCGCCCAGTAGTCCTCGTCTTGTTCACGAACACAGTAGCGGTCTTCCAGTTCCTCTCGGTTGTCTCCTGCGTTGTAGTATTCGACCGTGTTGGGGTATTCATCAATATCTATCCCCGGAGGTGTATAGATGATATACTGGTCTTCCCACAAATGCTCCCACCGCTTAACATCTCGTCCACCAACGAGAGGATGGATGAGTTCTCGCTCAATATCGTATTTCTCAATCGTGTCGCTGTCTACGATGAAGACGGGATTTTTCCCAGTTCGGAGGCCTCGCTCAACTTTCGAGTTGTGACAGTATGTTCGTAGGTTTTTTCCAGTCTCCTCCATCGCCTTGAGGACTTCCTGTTCGTCGGCTGGGGCGAACTGCCACTCCGAGTCAGAGATTGCCTCAGATTGGACGGGATAGGAGTTGAGAGAAGGTTGCTCATCGAAGTCAATTCCCTCAGGAACAGGAACGCTCTGCGCCGAGATGACTCCTTGGAAATTGGGTGGTTCGTTACCCCAATCATCCGGTAATGCCATCTCAATCAAGTCCACGATTCGGTAGTTTCGCTCTTCACCCCGCGAGTTTCCGTTCGCTGAACCCCACCCTGTAATTGCGTCGCTCTCTATCCAATCTTCCATCGAACTGTTCACGCTGATGTAGGAGAATCGGTAGTCATCAACGACGTAGTCATCAGCCGAGCGGTCTGCTCTATCAACATTGCTCCGCTCCAGAACCATAATTATCGGATAGGTAGTTGCGTGAGCGAATACGTCAACATCCCCGATATTAACCATCTCTCCAACACGGTATCGCTGGGGAATCATCTCCCGCGCCTTCTCACCATACCTCGACTCGATGAACTGATTAGAGGTGATTATACCGAGTTGTCCCCCCTCGGAAAGCCACTCGCTGGCGGCTTCGATGAAAAGAAGATAAAGGTCATAGTTGTGGTATGCTGAGTAGTAGTCGTCATAGTCCTCCTTTGCCGGGCCGTCCGGGATATTCTGGATTCGTACATACGGCGGATTCATCACCACATATCCGTAATCGCCCCGAGTCTTCGCCCGGTCTGCCTGACGCCGCTCCCGCTCGTATTGCCGAACGAGAGCATCGCTATAAGTCGTAGTGACGTTGGTTTGGGTTTGGCGGCGGAGGCTGTCTGTTTGATAAATATTGAAACGCTTAAGAGTGTATTCTGGGTCGCCGTCTTTCACGTCTTTGTAGAGGTCGATAACCTGAAACAACAGGTTCATTTCAGTAATGTGGCAAGCAAACGGGTTGAGGTCGAATCCCCACAGCCTGTCCTGTAATATATCAATAGCCTCTCTTGGTGGCACGTTGCGCTGATTCAGCCGTTCAAGAAGTCTTCCTGCCGCACGGACGAGGAAGGTTCCGCTCCCACACGCAGGGTCGAGTAGGTCTGCTTCTGGTTGTTCAATGGGGTTGTCGGTGGTGTACCCGACGCGGTCGAGTATGAAGTCAACTACCGCTGTTGGAGTGTAGAACTCACCCAACTCTTTGCGCTCTTCTGGTGGTAGGTGTCGCTCGTACAGATGGCCGAGAACGTCGCGGTCAACGTCTTGGAAATTATAGTGATTCAGGTGCCAAAACGTCTTTTTCAGAACGTCGTCTAAGTCCTCGTCGTCAGACGAGATTTCCCAATCGAAGATTTGTCGAGAGTAGAGCCGGTCGTATATTTCTGAAAGTTCCTCGGAGGCTACGTCAAACAAATCAACATAGTTCCGGTTGACATACCGTGCGAAGTCGTCCCAAAACTCAAAGTAATCCGTTACCCCGCCGTCGCTCACCATCTGTTCGGTCAGACCTTTATCCTCCGCAATGCGGATTAGCAGAACCTTGTTTATTTGGACATAGATGGACTCACGACAGAATACTCGCTTATTTTCATCCTCGCCGTTCTCCTGTCGGTTACTCAGCCGAACCCACGTTCGGTAGTCGGAATTAAACGCTCGGTACTGTTCGTACTCGTCTCGAAGGTCGGCTAATTCGGCTTCGAGTTCTGCGATTTCTGTGTCGTCTTCGTGTCCCTGTTCCTCCAGCGATTCAATTTGGCTCTCCAAATCGTTCGCCTGTTGACGATATTCCTCATAGCGGTCTTGGTACTCGTCAAATGCCCGTACAGTATAGGGCATCCAGTACTCGTCCAGCGACGTAGTTAGAGAACTGAGTAGATTGTCGAATCCCTCGTCGGTAGAAACATCTTGCCGGTCACTAACCTCAAAGTCATCGTATCGGTCAGAATTGATTACGTCCTCTTTCTTAAGCCGAGTCAGTTGTCTGATTGCGTCTATCTGCTCCTGTGGAACATCGCCAATCAAGGACTCCTGCTGGCCCGCGTCGATAACGCTCTCGAACCTAATGTGGGACAACAACTCACCAGAAACACCGTGCCGAGTTTCATCCGCCTCCGATTCATCGCAACGTCGGTATAGTAGGAGTTCATCGAAGTTGGTGGCTATCAGGTACTCTACGTAGGGGGAAGAAGATGCGTAGCGGAACGCTTGGTCAACGCCTTCCTCAACATCTCGGTCGCGCCGTTTAGCCTCGATAATGATGACGGGGTGGCGCTCTTCGTCGTACAACCGAACGTCGTTCTGGTCATCTTCTTGCGCGTAATCTGATTCGTCCCAGCCCAGCGTATCGTTACAGAACAGAAGCCGGGCCAAGCGCGGTGTCAAGTCAAGTTCATTGTGTGAACCACCTTGAATTTCCTCATAGAAGTCGCGGTAGGCGTCAATGACGCCAGTTACGAAATCACCCGTAGTCGCAGACATACTCCGGTATGGGCGCTTGTTTATTAAAAAGGGAAGGATGAATTTCTTGGTCGTTGCCCCGCCGTCTGCCCGGAGTTTGTCCCAATGTGTGGATGCGTTCGACTGCTCGGCGATGAGAATGAACTCGCTTCGCAAGTCGATGACGCTCGCTCATCAAAAGACGAGTGAGAGATATGAGGGGCAGATGGATAGAAGAACCATAATAAAAAGTATATATTATTTAATCTACCAGAAAAATATAATAAACTCTGTCCCCTCTTATCCACAAATTGATACTTGGATTCCTACAGACAGAATCCGAAACGCACAGCAGACTCGTAGAGTGGTTTATTTTTTGATAGGATGCTTCCCTCTCGGAGTTACCAGAAACGCCCTCACGGTTCGTGTGGGGCCATAGGTAGGTTTTCTCGTCCCACTCAGTCGGTGGCGATTGGTGGTGTCTCTGATACCCTCCGAAAGCGGGTCAAAATCAGCGTATGTTAGAACGCGCTGTGCGGCTTCCTAAGCGATTTTTGTTTTTCTGTGATGCTCGCCACTCAAACACCCTTAGAACTCGCCCACAGGATTGTCAGGGTGCTTAGGATTGACGAGAAAATGAGCCGGATGATAGGGGTCTAACAGACACGTCTTGCTCATCCCAAACACATCGCTGAAAACCTATCTGAATGGTACTACGTCGCATATGAGACTCTCATCCGCGCAAGAGGATACTTCCCCCTTCTCAACACTTGGAGTATCCACAGAGGTTGTCGGCACGACTGAGAGGGCTTAGAAGCGATTGTGATACAGTATCCCTGCTCGTGTTGCGTCACGCCCCACGCGGGCGCGCTGCTGTTGTGTGGCTACTGTTGGGCACTACTGAGTGAGGCTACTCATCTACAGTTCATAAAGTTCAACGCGATGAGGAGGCCATCTGTACCAAATCTTTGCTGTGGGTTGAAACACTTGAACTGAAGTGTGAATTGCTCACGGTATAGACCTATGATGCTAACTCTAATCCATACTATAGAGTACCACCTGTAGAGAGTGGCTACACAGGTTGGTAGTTCCCTGTATAACCCTTCAGAGATTGATGAACTGGTTTGTAACACGTTGAGTAGAGCCGTGAACCATCAGCCCGACCTCCGCGATGCTCATCGCGTCTCCCCTTGTGGTCGTGGGTACGATGAGCGCGGCTATAGCGAAGAACTACCAGATACTTTAGTATCCTATATATTTTATACTAATCCAATCCCAATTCTCTCGTGACTTCCTCGGGTGGGTCACCTGTCCATTCCCAAGACCAGTAGAGGTAGGGGTACTCCTCTTTCAGGTACTCTCGATACTCCTCGTCGCCGCCCTCAACTCTCTCCTTCACTCTGCGGCGACCTTCGCTCAGCCAATTTTGGTCGGGGATAGCGAGGGTTTTCATTCAATGGAAAAGAATGTGCGTGGTCACAAACTCACATATCGTCCATACTCTCGGGGCCTTGCCGCCCGTAGTGTCGAAAAATCGCGGGTCTGTCGAGTCACACAACGCGAAGTCTTGACGCCGTCGAGAGTTAATCGACGCGGTCACGTCACCGTCAAATCGCATCTCTGAGTGAGATATTTCTAAGGTGCGGTTACGTTAGTACGCGCTCGCGCTTGCCCGCCGTGTGCCAACCGCGCGGTCGCCCCTCTGTGATGGTGACTCCAGCCGAGCCGGAAGTTCGAGGTGTCGTTCCCCAAGTTTGACGCGAGGAGGCGCGCGTTGACCAAGGTGGGGAGATACCTGACCCCACCCCTCCTCATCGCGCTGTGTCTCGAAGGTCGCCACTTCTGGAGAGAAAGAAGGAGAGACTACAGAGTGGTAGTTCGAGGTATAGTTCAGAAGACTATCCCACAAGTTAATCTACTATGAGGCGGGGTGTTGACAGAGTGTTGAGATTCATTTCTACTGTGGACTCCAACACCGCTGAACTCAAGTCTACTGTCACCCCCTCATCGCGTCGTTGATGATAATAAACTATTCAGAAAGAAGACACTAAGTAGTAATATAGTACTGAACTACCCCATCAAAACCACTTTACTCCGTCCGAATTGCCCTCACTCTATACACAACGTGTATCCACTTAAAAATACCGATATATTGCTGGTAAACACCATCCAGAAAGTCGTTTTCAATCTATCGGAAACCAGACAAGAGAGTTTCCTACCATTTTTTTATCGACTGCCCCCTCATCGCGGAGCCGACGCAGTCGATAGTCTGCGTTCCGGCGCGTACAACCGACCGCGTCCGCGACCTCGCCGGTGGACGCGGGTTGCTGGTCACGAACTGCCTGTAGGAACTCCTCATCCGTATATTGCTGGCGTGAATCTCCGCCCTCATCGCTCATACTCCTTGATAACAGCCGTAGAGGTAAAGTAATTTCCCACACAGGAAACTATATATGTATTTCCCACGTAGGAAAAGTCGAGAAGGTAGCTGTCCCTCGGGGTGTGGTCGTTCGGAAAACGCCCGGTGGTTGGAACACCGGACGGCTGGCCTTCTGTGGAGAGAAAGCCAATGGAAGATACACCGACTACGGCTGATAAGCGTGTTGTTGAGGGATTGAACTTCGGCTCGAAAACCGCGAAACGAGTGGGGTGGGAACAATTCGAGTTTGCCGTTGAGTCACCTTACCTCGTTCGGGTGACTAACGCGAGTTACGGATTTGAGAAATCTGACCACTCCTACCTCGTTGGTGTGGAGGAACGCGACGGGCTTCTCGTTCCGGCGGAGTGCGAGTGTCCGGCTGACAAGTATAACGATGAGTACGATTGTAAACACAAAGTCGGCCTCGCTACAATCGCCGGGCCGGTCGTTCTTCAAGCGGCTGTAGAGTGTCCGACCCCTACCCACGACACCGAAGGAACAGACTCCACGACGCTCGCTGAGCGACTTCGAGCCGATGGCGGGGCTATCACCGAGGCGAGACGCGATGAGGGGAGAGCGGGCGTCATCGAAGCCGAGCGCGGCAAGGAGTGTCCGAACGGTGAGGAGTGGTGTGAACCGGACGGTGATTCACTTCCCTGCTTTGCGTGCTTCAACTCTACGGAGAGCCAATAATGGCGCTCCAATGTGACCCTCCGCACCTCGGGGATATTGGTGACGACGAGCCGGAGGAGGAGCCTGACCCCGACCGCATCTATGAGAAAGAGATAGAACGACAACTCAAAGAAGAATAACCCCTGCTCGTAATTCTGGTATAATTATATTTGAAGGGAGGGACAAAAATTTCCAACACGATACAAAGATAGGAATATGGGAGGAGAACCGTCTCTCAAGGAGTTGGTTGAAGCCGCGTTGTTAATCGTGGTTCTTATCGGAGTTATTGCGCTGTTTACGCTAACGGACTTTGATTCGGTACAGCAGTCCTCCAACAATTTATCGCGTTTTATTTGGGCAGTTACTCATATCGCAGTTCCTACGACCCGATTTGCGGTTTATTTTGAAATGGCTCTCGCTGTAGTAGGAGGTATCACAATTGAGAGAATAGATGCTCGCGCTACCATCATCGGTGGTTTCGCTCTGTACTTCTTCATCAATTTTGTTGATGCGTGGTTCGCGGCACCTGTTTAACCCACGTATCTGTGGGGTTTGCGCGCCAAACTCAATAAAGAGGAGACGGCTGATTTTTGATGGCGTGGCCTACGACCGCCGACTGAATGACACTTTCACCAGAGTCACAAAATCGTCTCCTATCCGTTCTACTTACACCTCCCTTTGCTGACCTTCTTACCAACAGAGTCACGCTACTACATTATGGACGCATACGCGGTCAGTTACGACCTGAACGAACCAGAACAGGAGTACACCGAACTCATCGACGCCCTCGAATCATACGAAGCACATTGGCACGAGTTAACTTCGTTTTGGCTACTTGATACGGACGAGTCTCATACAGAAATTAGAGATAATCTCAAACAGTATATTGACTCGAATGATGAGATTCTTGTTTTGGGACTCTCGGGGTCAGCGGCCGCATCCAGTATCAACGATTGGGATTGGATTGAAGAACACGTTTAAAAATAGACGACAGCCGGGAAATTCGGTCGCTACCAGATTTGCTCCACCGCGCTGTTACGCGTTTCCGCGTCCGAGTGTAAGTATTTCATCGTGGTGTTCAAACTGGAGTGTCGAAGTTGCTCGCGGGCGTGGTGTGGGCCGACGTGATTAGCCCAATACGTCGCTACCCCGTGCCGGATTGAGTACCACGTCACATCCTTGTGTTCAGGTATCGGCACGTCACCGTTTTCGATGAGTCGCCGGAGTAGGGCGTTACACGACTTCGAGCCGTACTGAGTCGCTGTTTGCGTGAGCCACAATTCGTCGCGGTCATCGTACTTAGGGAGAGACGCGCGCTCATCGAGCCACCGCTTCAACGCCTTCGCCGTGCGTCCTTTGAGTGAACAGTTCCAGATGGCTTCGTTCTTCGTGGACTCGTCCTTCGGGATGTTCAACTCCTCGTCCTCCAAGTTCACCCACGACACTTTCGCGCGCCCGACCTCGATGGGGCGGAGTCCGGTATCCAATGCGGTCGATATTATCGAGGGGTACTTCCACGAGTTCGCTTCTTTGAACTCCTCAGGGCCGACCTTCTCTTTCGGAATCCCAAGCCGCTGAGAGACGAATATCTTGAGCCGGTCGCGCTCCTCGGGTGTTACTGAGTGGTAACTCTTGACCGAGGAGTATTCGAGCGCGGCTTGGTAGAGTGGGTCGAAGGCCGAACGCCGGAGGTAGTCGCGTTCGTCCCCGCCGTTTGACTGCGAGAGTTCAATCTCCACATCCCACTCGTAGTCCTTCCCCCGCGAGTGGTTGTAGAACTTGAACAGCCGCTTAATGTCCTTCGCGTGGTGGAGAACCGTCGAGTCAATCATCCCTTTCGACTGGTTCAGCACGCGAATGAACTTGTCTGCGTGTTCGGGCGTGAACTTCGTGGTGTACTGGTCTTCGTGCCGCCATAGCCAGCGGAACGCAGTTTCGAGTTTGTAGTGCGTAGATTCGAGCGTCGTATCTGCCAATCCCTCACGCTTCTCGGGATGCTTCCCGTAGTGAGCGAGCCACGAGAGGAGTTCGTGCTTGAAGTCGCGGTAATCGTCTACCATATTCATCCCGAACCCTTCGAGGTCTTCCTCGGAGCGTCCGCTCACAAGTGGGTAAGTGAACTCGTAGTCCTCGGGTGCGGGAGGAACACCCCCGCTCATCGCGTTCCCACCGCCGAGGTTGTCGAGTGGGTCAGACGGGTTCATTGACCGTCCTCCAAACTCAAACCGCTGTACGACGGGGTGGCGGATATTATAGTGTCCTGACAACTATGCGAATCGCAAGACGGCGTCGGGGTGCCCGTGTAGTAATAGGGCGCGTTCTTGAGGTACATTTGTTTCTCTCATAAGAACAGCGTAAAATGGGGAGAGAAACCGTGTAACCCCGCTAAGCCTGAGGGGGGATTTGAACCCCCGGTCTCGTCCTTACCAAGGACGCGCTTTACCGCTAAGCTACCCAGGCGCAACTTGTCGTTGCGCGGAATCGACTTTAGGGGTTTCGATTCGGCGGCGCGGCGTCGGGGGATCGGCTCCGGCGCGTCACCTCGCGACTCACCGGTCCGTCGCGCTGACGGCCCGGTCCGAGATGTCGGCGATGCGGTCGGCGGTCGCGTCCGGGAGCGCGCTACCTGCGGGCGGGAACCCGCCGTCGCAG
>NZ_CBVY010000011.1:27716-30137 GCF_000513435.1 Halorubrum sp. AJ67
CGGGTCATGCGCGAGGGCGACGCGCTCGACTTCGCGCTGTCGGGGCGCGTCCTCGACGCCGACAAGGCCCTCCGGACCGGGCTCGTCTCGCGCGTCGTCGACGACACTCGATCGGTGGCCGACGAGATCGCGGCCGGCGAGTCCGATGCGCTCGCGGCGATCAAGCGCCGACTCCGCGACCGCCGCGACGACGAGACGCAGGAACGCGTGGAGGCGGCTACGTTCGCCGACCTCCACGACGCCCACGCGGAGGAGATCGCCCGTCGGAACGGAGAGTGAGCGGGACGACAGCGGCGGCGACCCCGCCGTACCGCCGCCTCGATGTGACAAGCTTAAGTGAGTCTCCGGCCAACTGCGAGATGCGAAGCACGCACCGGTAGTGTAGTGGTATCACGCAACCTTGCCATGGTTGCAACCCGAGTTCAAATCTCGGCCGGTGCACTCCTTCCAGTCGTGCCCCGGCCTGACTCCCGTTTGCTGCGCTCACGGGAGTCTCGGCCGGTACATTTCTCGAACGTAGTGAGAGAAATCACCGAGAGTGATTTGAACGCTATCAGTCGCGCGCAGCGAGCGGTGAAGCCGCGAACCGCGAGCGAGCACGTCTGATTCTGAGTTCAAATCTCGGCCGGTACATTTTCCGAGCGAAGCGAGGAAAATCGCCGAGCACAGCGGCTGCGTCGCCCTCGAATTGAGGTCGCCGCCGAGGACGTCGCGGTCGACGCCAGCGGTGGCGGCGGATCCCATCCGTTTAACCGCGCGTGCGTACTCTGTTCGCGTATATGGTAGAGATTCTTCTTCTCGTCGGAGTCACGGTGGCGGCGTTCGTCGGCTACAACATCGGGGGCGCGACGACGGGACCGGCGTTCGGGCCGGCGGTAGGCGCGGACGTGTTGTCGAAGTCGGGCGCGGCGGCGCTGATGTCGGTGTTCTTCTTCATCGGCGCTGGAACGCTGGGCCAGCGGGTGGTCACGACGCTGGGCGAGGACCTCGTCTCGGGCGCGAACGTGTTCACGCTGGAGACGAGCATCGTCGTCCTCTTTTTCATCGGCGGCGCGCTGTTCGTCGGCAATTTCGCCGGCGTCCCGGCGTCGACGTCGATGACCGCGGTCGGGGCCATCGCCGGGCTGGGATTGGCGACGAACACGCTCAACTGGGCCGAGATGGGCGAAATCGCGATCTGGTGGCTCGTCGCCCCGATAATCGGGTTCTGGGTCTCCGGCATCGTGGGACGCTACTTCTACTCGACGATCAACGACTGGGTGGCGATAGACAGCACCGAGGGCGCGCTGTTCGAGTTCGACCGGTCGGGACTGGTTCCGAAGCCCGTTCCCGGACCGAACACGACCCGCCGCGAGCTGTTCGGCGGCTTCGTCGTCATCGCGATCGGCTGTCTGATGGCGTTCGCCTCCGGTACGTCGAACATCGCCAACGCCATCGCGCCGCTGGTGGGTGCCGGCGTGGAGATACGGCCGCTGATCCTCCTCGGCAGCGCCGCGGTGGCGGTGGGCGCGTTCACCATCGCCCGGCGGACGCTCGACACGCTCGGCAACGACATCACCGACCTGCCGCTGACGGCCGCCATCGTCGTCGCGGTCGTCTCCTCCGGGATCGTCATCAGCCTCTCCGCGGTCGGGATCCCCGCCTCCTTCGTGATCATCGCGACGATGTCGATCGTCGGACTCGGTTGGGGGCGCGCGACGCGCACGGTCACGGTGCGACAGGGGATCCGCGGCGAGAAGGAGCCGACGGTCTCCGTCGGCGCGCTGGCGGCCGACGAGATGCCTGATATCGGCGAGGGCGACGCGAGCGACGTCCCGTCGGCGTCGGACCTGTTCAATCCGGGAACGAGCGCGCGCGTCGTGCTGATGCAAAACGTCGTGCCGATCCTCTCGACGGTCGGCGCGCTGGTGACGTTCACCGCCCTCTTCACGTTCGTCTGGTAAGCCGGGCGGAACACCCGCCGGAGCCGGTTAGCGGCCGAACCGGCGCTGTCTGTCCTGGTAGTCCAAGACGGCGCGGAGGTACTCACGTCTGCGGAAGTCGCGCCAGTTCACGTCGGTGAAGTAGAGTTCGGCGTACACCGACTGCCAGATGGCGAAGTCGGAGAGTCGCTCGGCACCGGTCTTGATCACGAGGTCCGGCTCTTCGGGAAACAACAGCCGGTCGGCGACGTCGCTCTCGTCGATGGTTTCCGGCGTTATCTCCCCGTCGGCCACGTCGTGCGCCAGTTCGCGGACCGCGCCGGCGAACTCCGCTTTCCCGCCGAGACCGACGAGGATCCGGACCAGCGCGTCCGGGTCGCCGACGTCGAGCGAATCGTCGCCGTCGGGCGCGTCGCCAGCGGGTTCTTCGGCCGGATCGTCGGCGTCCGGGCCGCGGACCACGGTCTCCGCGGGGGCGTCGAGCCGCCGTAGCTCCCGG
>NZ_CBVY010000011.1:31600-32751 GCF_000513435.1 Halorubrum sp. AJ67
CGCTCGGCCCCGTACTCGAACGCCCAGCCGATCGCCGACGACAGCGTGTCGAACGCGCCGTCGGCGAGGAGGTCGCGCTCCGTGACGACGAGCGCGACGTGCGCCGGCGGCGCGGCGTCGTGGAGCCGGTGTCGCGTCGCGAGGTACGCGTCGTAGAGACCCACGTAAGAGCGATCCGCTCGCGCGTATAAATGGCTTCCCGCCGACGAGGGGTTTAATTCGCCGACGCACCTACCGTTGTCGATGGCAGACAGCTACCGCGGGGTGTTCGGCGCGATCCCCTACGCGTTCCGCGCGACCGAGTCGTGGACGATGCGCGCGTACGCCGCGCTCGGCGCGCTGACGGCCGGGTTCGTCGCGCTCGTCGTCACGCTCGGGCTCGTCGTCTGGATGGGCGAGACCGTCTCGGCGCAGGGAGGGACCTTCCTCTTCTCACGGTCGCTGTTCGTGGTCGCCGGCCTCGCCGCCGTCGGCCCGCTGCTCGCTCCGATCCTGTTCGTCGCCCGCCGCCACCGCCGGGACGACCCCGTCGCGGCCGACTACGACCGGTGGATGGGCGTCGTCGGCTTCCTGTTCCTCGTCTCGCTGTACCTCGCGATGGTCATCTCGGCCCCCGCGGACCTCCGGGACCCGAGCGGCTCGGCCGTGATCAACGCGCTGTACGCGCTCCCGCCGTTGGCGGGATTCGTTCCCCCGACCGCGGCCGCGCTCGCCGTCTTCGCGACGCACTTCCGGCTCCGCGGGGGGTCGGACGCTGGGGCGACACCGGAGACCGACGCGGCGTAGCGAACCGAGAGATAGCGGCGGCCGACGCGGCGTCGACGGCGCGGCCGCGGCTCGAAAGCCCGAAGTCGCCCGAGCGTCTACCGGAACGCAATGACCGACGAGAAGGAGAGTACGTTCCTCGTCACGCACGTCGAGAGCGACTCGGCCGTACTGAAAGACGTCCACGACGGGCAGGTCCACACGCTGAGTTCGAACCCCGGAGTCGACGTCGACGACGCCGTCGAGGCGACCGTCGCACCCGACCCACCGATGGAGGTCACCTATCAGGTGATCGAAGTCGCGGAGCGTCGCCCGCTGTCGATCGAAGAGAGCCCGGAGCCGCCGACGGTCCACGAGCGCGAGTTGGCCGCGGAGACGCCGACCGG
>NZ_CBVY010000011.1:33979-38567 GCF_000513435.1 Halorubrum sp. AJ67
CGCCGACGTGATCGACGACCGCGAGGGGACGCTCTCGCGGGCGGCCCGTCTGGGCGTGAACCGCGTCGAGATCCGATCGGAGCCGGGAGTCGTCGCGGTCCGATACCTGCCGTAGTGCCGGCGGCCGGAGCGGCGTCCTCGCCGGCGGCCCACCAGATAAGAAGGCTTATTCGCGCCCGCAGAGGAAGCGGTATTTATGGTATCGATCGAGGTGCCGGAGGTCGACTACACCGACTACTCGAACCGGCAGCTTGCGGCGGTGCCGCTCGCGTTTCTGGTCCTCGCGTTGGCGATCATCGGCGGGTGGTTCGTCGTCACCGGAGCCCCGGCGAACCTCGGGCTGGAGTTCACCGGCGGCGTCGAGCTACGGATCGCGGACGACGGGGACGATGTCGAACAGCAGATTCAGACGGCGTTCGACCGGGAGCCGGACTCGATCCGCACGATCCCGGGCGACGACGTCGTGGTCGTCACGTTCCAAGCGTCCGAGGACGATCCCGAGGGGCTCGCGAACGACTTGGAAGACCAAGCGAGCGCGGCCGGGCTGACGACGACCGCGGTCGATCAGGTGTCGCCGAGCTTCGCGAGCGACACCGCGCGGACCGCCCTCTTCGGCGTGGCCCTCGCCTTCCTCGGGATGAGCGTACTCGTGTTCGCGCTGTTCCGGACGTTCGTCCCCTCGCTCGCGGTCGTCGCGTCCGCGTTCTCCGATCTCGTGATCCCGGTCGCGGCGATGAACCTGCTCGGGATACAGATGACGCTAGGAACGATCGCGGCGCTTTTGATGATCATCGGGTACAGCGTCGACTCGGACATCCTGTTGAACGACTCAGTGCTGCGCCGAACCGGTGCGTTCTACGAGTCGGTGAGCCGCGCGATGCGGACCGGGGTGACGATGACGCTCACCTCCATCGCGGCGATGGTCGTGATGGCGGTGGTCGCCTCGGTGTTCGGCATCGGTCTCCTCCGTGACATCGGGATCATCCTCTCGGTCGGGCTGTGTGCGGACCTGATGAACACGTATCTGATGAACGTCTCACTGCTTCGCTGGCACAAGTTCGAGGGGGTCGAAACGCTAATGTTGGAACCGATCGAAGGAGAACTGGCGGATCCTGTTGCTCGTCGTCGTCGTGATCGGTGCCACGGTGGCGCTGTTCGCGCCCGGATTCGGGCCGGAGCCGGCCCCCGGCGAAGACGCGAGCGAGGCCCGAGAGGGGATCACGAACCTCCAGTACGGGCTGGACCTCGCGGGCGGGACGCGGATCCGCGCGCCGCTGTCGGGATACACCGCGACCGACGTCGCGTTCGGGGGTGACAGCCCGGCGACTGTCGCGGAGGCGGTGGCGGCCGAACTCGACAACGCCTCGGCGCGGAACGTCGGGGCCGTTCCGGGCGAGCGGGCAGTGGAGGTCACGGAGCCGTCCGTCACCGAAGACCAGTTCAGGCGGGCGATGGACGCCAGCGGCTACGAGTACGCCGACGTTCGCTCGGGCGTCACGCAGGAGACGCGCGACGAGACGATGAACGTCATCCAAGGGAAGATCAACGAGGCGGGACTCTCGGGCGGCAGCGTCCAACAGGTCCAGTCGATCACCGGCGAGTACTTCATCCTCGTCGAAGTCCCGGGAGAGGGACGACAGGACGTGGTCGACCTCCTCGAAGAGCGCGGGACCGTCCGGATCGACATCGCGTACGCCGACGGCAACGAGACCGCCGTCGACGAGGGAGTGTTGGTCCAGGAGAACTTCGACGAGATCGGGACCGCCACGCAGAGCGACCAGGGTACGGGGTCGTACGTCCCCGTCACGGTCCGCAGCACCGACGAGAGCGGTCAGTCCCCGGCCAACAACTTCCAGGACGCCGTAGTTGAGCGCGGCTTCCCGGACGCGTACAACACCCGGGCCGACCGGTGTGAGTACGTCAACGGGTCGCTCACCGGCGAGCGGAACCCCTGCCTGCTGCTCGTCGTCAACGACGAGGTCGTCAACTCCTTTGGGATGGACTCGGGGCTCGCGGACAGCATGGGTGCCGGATCGTGGGCGGAGACCGGTCGGTTCCGGCTCACGACCGGCGAGTTCAGCGAGGCCCAGACCATCTCGCTGAACCTCCGCGCCGGCGCGCTCCCGGCCGACCTCGACATCAGCGGCGAGGGGACCTCCTCGTCCATCTCGGCCTCGCAGGGGGAGAACTTCCGGACGTACTCGCTCGTCATCGGGATCCTCTCGGTGTTCGCCGTCGCGGGGATGGTGTTCCTCCGCTACCGCGAGCCCCGCGTCGCCCTACCGATGATCGTCACGGCGCTGGCCGAGGTGTACGCGTTGCTCGGATTCGCCGCGCTGCTCGGATACCCGCTCGAACTCGCGGTGATCGCGGGCTTCATCGCGGTCGTCGGGACCGGCGTCGACGACCTCGTCATCATCGCCGACCAAGTGATGAGCGAGGGCGACGTGAGCTCCCGAACGGTGTTCGACTCGCGGTTCCGGCAGGCCTTCTGGGTCATCGGCGCGGCCGCGGCCACGACGATCATCGCGATGTCGCCGCTGATGGTGCTCTCGCTCGGCGACCTCTCCGGGTTCGCCATCTTCACTATCCTCGGCGTGCTGGTCGGCGTGCTGGTCACCCGCCCCGCGTACGGTGACATCCTCCGCCGCCTGCTGACGGTCAGGTAGTCGGCGACCGGAGCGGGTCGGTCCCGCTTCGAACGCCTCCGCCGTCCTTTTTCTCGGGTCGCTTCTCCCGCCGTCCTCCTTCCTTCCGTTCCCCTTCTCCCGCCGCGACGAGGGGTGCCGCGCCCGTCGTCCGCGTCGCTTCTCCGAGTCGTAGTGACGATCGATCAGTTTTGTCGCGTATAGCGGCGCGAGTCCCGCGTTCGTTGTCCGGACCGGGCGAAAAACGGCGTCCCTCACGCGCCGGACGCCCACCCGACAAACTATTAATTTAGACCGGTCAAAAAAGTCCATGCCCACCGACGCCGTCGAAGACTATCTCAAGGCGATCCACCGGATCGAATCGCGGAGCGGACCCCCCGTTTCGACCTCGCAGATCGCGGAGGCGCTCGACAAGACGCCCGCGACCGTGACGAGCATGGTGGAGACGCTCGCCGACCGCGGGCTGCTCTCCCGCGAGAAGTACACGGGGGTCGAACTCACGCCCGCAGGCGAGGTCGCCGCGCTGGAGGTCGTGCGCCGGCACCGGCTCATCGAGGCGTTCCTCGCCGAGCAGTTGGACTACGAACCGACGGAGGTCCACGACGAGGCCGACGCGCTCGAACACCACGTCAGCGAGGAGTTCACGCGGCGGGTCGAACGCCTCCTCGATTATCCCGCCGCCGACCCCCACGGGGACCCGATCCCCCCGGCGGACCTGTCGACGCCGGAAGACGCCGGGACGACGCTCGTCGCGGCGCTGGAGCCGGACGAGCGGGGAACGGTCGTCCGGGTGAGCGACCGCGACCCCGACGTGTTGGAGTTCCTCGTCGACGCGGGGATCACGCCCGGAACGACCGTCGAGGTCGTCGAGGTCACGTCGTTCGGGCTGGTCACGGTCCGGACCGACGACGGGGACGAACACGGCCTGCCGGAGGCGGTCGCGGACCGCGTGTACGTCCGCCGCGCCGCGGACTCGGCGGCCGCGACCGACAGACAGGAGGCGGGTGACGCATGACCGGCTACGTCGAGATCGTCGCGATCGCGTTCGCCACCCAGCTCGCGGTGCTCCCGGGCGAGAAGGTCCAGTTGATGATCGCCGGGCTCTCGACGAAGTACGACCCCAAGATCGTCGTCGCCGCCGCGGGATCGGCGTTCGCCGGCTGGACCGCGGTCGAGATCGCGTTCGGACAGGCGATCCAGTCGGCGCTGCCGCCGATCGCGTTGGACGTGGTGACCGCGGTGCTGTTCTTCGTCTTCGCGATCCTGCTGTACCGCTCCGCCCCGTCGCCGAAGACGAGCGCCGAAGCGGAGCGTACCGACGGCGGGCTGGCGGCGTTCGACGACCTCTCCCTACCCGGTCGGCTCGACCGGTACTCCGGGTCGCTCGGCGGCTTCCTACCCATCTTCGTGCTCACCGCGACCGGGGAGTTCGGCGACAAGACGCAGCTGGTCACCATCGGCTTGGCGGTCCAGTACGGCGCAACCTCCGCGATCTGGTTCGGAGAGATGCTCGCCATCATTCCGGTGAGCCTCGCGAACGCGTACTTCTTCCACCGGTTCGCCGGCAGCGTCGACATGCGGCTCGCGCACTTCGCGTCCGCGCTGCTTTTCGCCTTCTTCGGCGCGGACACCGTGCTGGCGATCGCGACCGGCTTCTCGGTGTGGGAGACGTTCGTCGGCGCGTTCGGCGGTCTCATTGGCGGGCTGTTCTGACTGGGCCGCCGTCGCTCGCGCCCCGTTGTCGCTCCCGTCAGAATTCGTCTAACGCCGACTGCTCTGCGGCCGCCAGCGCGTCCTCGCAGGTGGCCCACGACTCGCGCGCGCAGTCCGGCAGCGTTCCGTGGTCGCCGACGTACGCGGCGATGAACGAGCGGGTGGCCGGGTCGCTCGGGTAGCCGCTCCCGACGTCGTCGTAGTCGGGGTACGTGGCGTCGACGGCC
>NZ_CBVY010000011.1:39731-41064 GCF_000513435.1 Halorubrum sp. AJ67
CGACGCCGAGGTACACGCGTCGGTGGTGGAGCGGCGGGGAGAAATACCTTCAGAAAGGCGGCCGCGGACTTACTCGAGCAGGACCGCGTTGACCTGACCGGTCTGGCCGGGTCGCGAGGTGACACGAGCGCGGCCGGCGGACGTCTCGATGACCGCGCCCTTGGTGACGATGTTCCGGCGGGCGTAGTTGACGTTGGCGGGGTTGTCGACGACGTTCTCGATCTCGGCCTCGCTGACCTCGCCGCCGTCGGCGACCTGCGCGACGTTCGTCGAGAGCGCGCGGACCTTCTTGTCCGTGCCGCGGGCGTCGATGTACTGGAGGCGCGTCTCGCCGACCGTGGTCTCGGCCGGCTCGCGGCCGAGCTGGTGGCGCTTCTTGTTCGAGGCGTGCTTGAGTCGGCCGCCGGTGCGCTTGCGCGTGGAGCGTCCCTGGTCTTTCATACGGATACGAACAGCCAGCGAATACTTGAAGCGTTCGACTCGTCTCGATGCGAGGGCGAAGCTCGCCGCGTGCGAGCGGTGGCCTCAGGCGAACGCGCGTTCGAACGCGCGGACCTCCTCGTCGGTGCCGACGACGACGAGCTCGTCGCCCCGCTCGATCCGCGTCTCCGGCCCGACGTCGGTGACGAGCTCGTCGCCCCGCTCGATCGCGATGACGGTACAGCCGGTCCGCTCGCGGACCGCCGCCTCGCCGACCGTCCGTCCGACCAGCGTCGGCGTCTCGCTCCTGACGACCTCGACGTGCGTGTCCAAGGAGAGCACGTCCCGGTCGGTGAGGACCGCCGACGCCGACATCCGCCCGGTCACGAGCGAGAGGGAGAGGACGTAGTCCGCGCCGGCGCGGTGCATCTTCGGCACGCTCTCGGGGTCCGCGACCCGCGCCAACAGCTCCACGTTCGGGGCAAGGTCGCGGACCACGAGCGTCGCGAACTGCGCGGTCGTGTCGTCCGGCAGCGCGAGGACGACGGTCCGGGCGTCGGCGACGCCGGCCGCCCGCAGCATCTCCGGGTCGGTGGCGTCGCCGACGACATCGACCGCCTCGCCGGCCTCTCGGTCGACGACGTGACGGGAGGTCGGCGTCCGGAGCGCGTCCGCGACCGTCTTCCCGACCTGTCCGTAGCCGACGACAACCGTCTCGCCCGCGCCGAACCGCCGCGCCGCGGAGTTGGTCAGGTCGACGAGCCGCTCCACCTGCCCCTCGGTCCCCGAGACGAGCAGGACGGTCCCGGCCGACAGCGTCGCGTCCGGCGACGGTGCCGCCTCGAACGCCCCGTTGAACCACGCGCCGTATCACGTCGACGCCGGTCCGCTCGCCGATCCGGCTGCCGGCGAG
>NZ_CBVY010000011.1:42072-45839 GCF_000513435.1 Halorubrum sp. AJ67
CGACTCGCCGATCGCGACCGCCTCGTCGAGGTCGGTCCGCACGGCCGTGGTCACCTTGGAAGCGAGGCTCTCGCCGAGCAGCGACCGCGGGGAGAGGACCTCGTCGGCCCCGGCGAGCCGGTGGTACCGCTCGCGGCTCGGGTCCTCGACGACGCTTATCGCCCGGACGTCCGTCGACAGCTCCTTCGCGGCGAGGACGATGCTGGCGTCCACGCGGTCGGAGACGTCGGTGACCAGCGCGCGCGCCGACCCGAGGCGGGCCCCTTCCAGCCCCGCGGTCGTCTCTGGATCGGCACGGACCACCCTGTGTCCGTTCTCGTACAGCACCAGCGCGCGGTCGGGGTCCGGCTCGACGACCACGTACGGAACGCCCTCGGACTTGAACTCGTCTAGGAGCGCGTCGGAGCGCGTGGTGTCGGAACAGACGACGACGTGCCCCGTCACGTCGTCCTGTAGCGACCGGGGGACGGTGGTCGAGAACGCGGACTCCAAGAGCGGGGTCGCGACGACCGGCAGCGCGCCGATGAGGAGCACCATCCCGACCAGGTCCATCACGGCGATGAACGCGTGCATCTCCTGGCTCTGCCAGTCGGCGGCGTCGCCGCCGAACCCGGTCGTCGTGAACATCTCGATCGCGAACTGGAACGACTCGATCAGCGTGCGCGGGTCGTTCTCGAACACCCGCATTCCCCACCGGTAGGTGATCGCGGTGAATGTGATCACGGTGCCGAGGAACGCGACGTACAACACCACGCGACGCTTCCACGTGTCCATCGAACCGCGATATGCCGCGGCCGTACAAAAACGGGAGGACTCGTGGGACCCGGTTCCGCCGGTCTGTCAGCCATCGGGCGATCGAATCGTCCTCGCGTCGATCGAAAGTTCGATCCTTTAAGTTCGGTGGGCCGAACCGTCACGCATGGTGCGGGATCCGTCGCGAGACCCGGAGCCGCCGTCGGTCGACGAGGTGCTCGACGCGCTGGCCGACGACGCGGCCCGTCGGATCGTCGCGGCGCTCACCGAGCCGAAGACCGCGAGCGAACTCTCCGAGGAGTGCGACATCCCCCTGTCGACGACCTACCGGAAGTTAGAGAAGCTCACCGACGCCTCTCTGCTGTCGGAGTCGACCGACATCCGACGGGACGGGCAGCACACGACACGGTACTCGGTGTCGTTCGACGCCGTCACCGTCTCCGTCGACGACGGCGCGGAGAACACCGAGGACCGCCGCGAGTTCGACGTGGAGTTCTCTCGGCCGGAACGGACTCGAGACGAGCGACTGGCCGACCTGTGGTCGGAGCTACGAGAGGAAACATGAACCCGTACATCGACCTGACGATCATCGCCGCAAAGACCGCCATCCTGGTGCTCGGTGGCAGCATCACCTACTACGCGCTCCGCGCGTACGACCGGACCGGAGACCGGTCGCTGCGGGAGCTCGGAATCGGCTTCGGCATCGTCACCGTCGGGGCGCTGCTTGGCGGCGTCTCCCACCAGATCATCGGAGCCGACCTCGCGGTGGGGATCGCGATCGACGGCCTCCTCACGGCTGTCGGCTTCGCCGTCATCGTCTACTCGCTGTACCTGGAGTGACCCCGGTTCAGGGAACGGGCGGGCGGTGGTGGCCGACCCCTCGGTGTCGACGCGCGACGAACCCCGCTTTCGGTAGCCTTTTGCGGCGCTCGGTCCTCAACTCGCGGTATGAGCGACGCACGAGAAGAGCTCTCCCGCCGGATCGCCGGCGAGATAACGCTCAGCGACGACCCGGGGGCGACCCTTCGGAAGTGGCGGACCGACTTCGACGTCTCGCAGACGGAGCTGGCGGACCAGCTCGGCGTCTCCTCGTCGGTCGTCTCCGACTACGAGAGCGGTCGCCGCGAGAGCCCGGGGATCGGCGTCGTCCGCCGCACCGTCGAGGGGCTTCTCGACATCGACGAGCGGCGCGGCGGCGGCCGGCTCCGCCAGCACGCCCGGGTGCTCTCGGCCGGGTTCGAGAGCGACATCGTCCACGACCTCCGCGAGTACTCGACGGCGGTCCCATTGGCGGAGTTCTACGAGGCGATGGGCGCGACGGAGATCGTCCGCGGCGACCACGACCACGTGAACGGCCACACGGTGATCGATTCGATCCAAGCGATCACGCGGCTGTCGAGCGAGGAGTTCTACCGGCTGTACGGCCAGTCGACGAACCGCGCGCTCGTGTTCACGCGGGTGACCCGCGGGGAGTCGCCGCTCGTCGCGCTGCGGGTCGTGAGTCCGACGCCGAACGCGGTCGTCCTCCACGGGATCGAGGACGGCAATCTGTGGGACCACGCCGCCGACCTCGCCCGCGTCGACGGGTTCTCGCTGGCGACGTCGAACCGCGACCTCGACGACTGCCTCGCGGACCTCCAGGCGCTGTGAGGCCGCCGCAGGTCGGGAGGAGGACCGAACCGCGGGCCTGAAACCGCGGGCGACCGTCGGCCCGCGTATGAGCGACGACTACGCCGAGCGACTCCGCGCGAACCGCCGGGAGAAAGACGAGTTCTTCGCAGAACACCAGCAGTCGCCGATCCCGCCGGAGCAGCGGGACGAGTTCGACGGGCTCGACTACTTCGAGCCGGATCCCGCCTACCGCGTGGAGGCGACCGTCACCGTCCACGACGAGCCGGAGCCGGTCGAGATGGAGACGACCGCGAGCAACCCGGTCCGGTACCTCCGAGTCGTCACCTTCGCGTTCGAGGTCGACGGCGAGGAACGAACGCTCGCCGGGTACCGACAGGAGGGCGACGACGGAGCGATCTTCGTCCCCTTCCGCGACAAGACGACCGGCCAACAGACCTACCATCAGGGCCGGTACATGGAGCTCGCGCCAGAGCGGGACCTCGCCGACGGCGACGCAGTCACCGTCGATTTCAACCTCGCGTACAGTCCGTTCTGCGCCTACAGCGAGACGTTCTCCTGTCCGCTCCCGCCGGAGGAAAACTGGCTGGAGATCGTGATCCCCGCCGGCGAGCGGACGCCGGACCTCGACTAACCGGTCGGAGTTCGGCCGATCGGCGCGGCAGTCGCGCTCTTCGAACGGGAAGCGCGGTCGAAAAAGTCGGAATCGCGTCGGAATTACTCGGCATCGCGTCCGGATCGCGTCGTCGGCGGCCCGTCGGGGTCGGTCTACTGGAGCGTCTCGCTCGTGACGAGCGTGTCGTCTTCGAGGTAGTGCTCGATGTGGTGACCGTGTTCCTCGACGGTTTCGAGGATCTCGCGGAGCTGTTCTTCGGTGTTGTAGTCGCCGAGGTTGTTGGCGAGCTGGATGTGCTCGCGGAGCTGCTCGGTGATGTCGCCGAAGATCTCGAGGTCGTGTTCCAGCGACGTGCGGATGTCGTAGGCGTCGGCGTCCTCGGGGGTCACCGGGGCGTGTTCCTCGTAGTTCGCGCCGCCGGAGAGCGGCACGCCGCCGAGCGCCTGCGCGCGCTCCGCGAGCACGTCTGCGCCCTCTTCGAGGTCGGCCGCGACCTCGCCGAGGTACTCGTGGATGCCGAGGAACTCCGCGCCCTCGACGAGCCAGTGGTGCTTTTTGATCTGGTGGTAGAGGACGTACGTCGCCGCGAGGTCGCTGTTGAGCGCGTCGACGAGCTGTTCGGCCTTCTCTTCGGGGACGCGGAGCGCTTCGCTTTCGTGAACGTCGCCGTACCGTTGACGGGCCTGCTTCTGGGTACTCATTTCAATTATACATACGCGCGCGACCCACTTAATGGTTCCTACAGAAGGAACTACTCTTTCGTGATTAA
>NZ_CBVY010000011.1:48610-52179 GCF_000513435.1 Halorubrum sp. AJ67
CGCGCCGACGGCGACCAGCACCGATAAACCGCCGCCGGCCGGACCGGAGGTATGAGCGATTCGGACGGCGCGACCGCGGACGACGATGTCGAGGTCGGCGGTGACGAGGAGGTGTCGGACCTCCCGGCCGACCTCGACGCGGTCCGCGACGCGCTCGTCGACTGGTACGAGGCCGACCACCGGGCGTTCCCGTGGCGGGGCACGGAGGACCCCTACGAGATCCTCGTCAGCGAAGTGATGAGCCAGCAGACCCAGCTCGACCGCGTCGTGCCGGCGTGGGAGGACTTCCTCGACGAGTGGCCGACGAGCGCTGATCTGGCCGCGGCCGACCGCGCCGACGTGGTCGCCTTCTGGTCGGACCACTCGCTCGGGTACAACAACCGCGCGAAGTACCTCCACGAGGCCGCCGAGCAGGTCGAGACCGAGTACGGCGGCGCGTTCCCGGAGACGCCCGACGAACTGCGGGAGCTGATGGGCGTCGGGCCGTACACCGCCAACGCGGTGGCGTCGTTCGCGTTCAACGACGGCGACGCGGTCGTCGACACCAACGTGAAGCGAGTGCTGTACCGCGCGTTCGACGTGCCGGACGACGACGACGCGTTCGAGCGGGTCGCGTCCCGGCTCATGCCCGCCGGCGAGTCGCGGGTGTGGAACAACGCGGTCATGGAACTCGGCGGCGTCGCCTGCGGAAAGAAGCCTCGATGCGACGAGCCGGGCTGCCCGTGGCGCGAGTGGTGTCACGCCTACCAGACCGGTGATTTCACCGCGCCCGACGTGCCCGAACAGCCGAGCTTCGAGGGGAGCCGACGGCAGTTCCGCGGGCGGATCGTGCGACTGCTCGGCGAACACGACGAGATGGGGCTGGACACGCTCGGTCATCGGATCCGCGTGGATTACGCTCCGGACGGCGAACACGGCCGGGAGTGGCTGCGAAGTCTGCTTTCGGACCTCTCTGACGACGGTCTCGTCCAGATCGAGGAAGGGAACGACCAGATAACCGCTCGCCTCCAGTAGTCTGATTCAGATCCGCTGAACGGCCTACAAACGAGGAGGGATATTTTATTTCATATCTAACTTAGAGTCTCTGTACGCTGAGCGTCCAACGACACGACATTCATCAAACTAGATATCAACGGGCACCTTTATTCCCGTTCGGATTTAGATTCTATGTACACTGAGCGGCTATGGAGCCTACAAACGAGGAAGAAAATCAAAGAAAGAGTCTGTCGACACGTGAGTCGCGAGCACTGTCACGGCTCGCAAGCGAGGACCGACAGATCATCACCATCAATGACCTCGTGGACGTCCTTGACATCCCCCGGAAGTCGGCCAAGGACATGGCGTATACGCTCAAGGAGAAAGGCTGGCTTGAGCGAATCGCGCACGGGAAATATCTCATCTTGCCACTCGCTGCAGGCGAAAACGCCGTCTATACCGAACACGAGTTCGTGATCGCGTCCGCACTCGTGGAGCCGATGTACATCGGGTACTGGAGTGCGATGAATCATCACGGGCTTACAGAGCAGATGTCCCGCACGGTGTACATCGTGACGACAGAGCGCGCTCAGGACCGCGAAATCCACGGGGTCACGTATCGACCAGTGTCAGTCACCGACCAGAAGTTCTTCGGCTATCAACCGACTGCGGTCGGGTCGAATCAGGTGAACATTTCGAGTATCGAAAAGACGCTGGTCGATTGCGCCGACCATCCGGAGTTCTGTGGCGGTATCGGAGAGCTTGCCAAGGCGATACAGAACGCGGTCGAACAGGGTTGTTCGTGGGAACGAGTCGTCGAGTACCTGCGGCGAGTTGGGAACGGTGCTGCGACGAAACGAACCGTCTATCTCGCCGACCAGTTGGACATCGATCTTCCGGAGTACGACGAGCTCGTCGGCGAATTCACGACCGGGTACCCGCTGCTCGATCCGACGAGAGAAGCGACGGGAACCCGCGACAGCACGTACCAACTCCGCCTGAACGTCGGTCCCGAATCGTTCCTCCCGGGGGGCTTCTCATAGTGATTTCCGACGCACAACTGCGACGGCTGGCCAGAGATCTGAATGTTCGCCTCGGCTACGCGGAGAAGAACTACGTCAATTCATGGATCCTGTGGGCGATTTACACGAGTCCGTACGGCGATAATCTGCTGTTCAAAGGCGGGACTGCGCTCAGCAAGTTGTACTTCCCGGAGACGTGGCGCTATTCGGAAGATCTTGATTTCGGTGTCAGAGGGAATTACGGGGGGAGCGAAGCGGAGTTACAAGGCGCACTGGAGGACGCTGCCAGAGCCTCTGGCATCGACTTCGAGGTGACCAAACACCGCAAATTACAGAAAGAAGCGTATCCGACGCACTACGTCGATATCAATATCCAGTACAACGCCGTTCTCGGTCACAAGAACACGACGAGCCTGGACGTTATGATCGACGAGTACGTCGCGTTCACCTCGCTAGACCATCGTCACAGTTACGAGGATGTCCCCGAATTCGAGTTGACCGCGTACAGCTTGGAGGAGATCTTCGCTGAGAAGTTGCGAGCGCTCTATCAGCGATCACAGGCTCGTGACTACTACGACCTGTATCGGATGATTACGGAGGCTGACATCGACGATTCGGTTATTTTCCCGTCCATTTCACGGAAGTGTGAGCACGACGGTCTGGACATCGATCTCCGGGATGGACTTCCCAGAGAGAAACGGGACGAAATCCGTGACGGGTGGCAGAACACACTTCCCGATCTGGTTGCGGATCTCCCCGATTTCGATCCGGTCTATGAGACGCTCGAAGAGTACGTCGCTTCCCTCGCTGACGAATGATACCTCTATCGGACACATCGTCCCGCAGTAACTGCGCGTTCGACGCGCCCAGCGACGAACACGTCCGAAAGCGGCTCTGCGGACTCGTCGACGACCTCGCAGACGACGGACTGGTCGAGTCGGACGCGACCGGCGGCGACGTGGTCGTGTCGCTCCGGCGCTGAGACGCGGGTTCATCGGGCGTCCGATCCGCCGCGAGAACCGTCACCCGTTTATTACGGGAGCCGAAACGATCGGCCATGAGCGAGACCGTCGATTCGGACCTGTACACCCGCACGAAGGCCCTCTTGGAGCCGGGCGACATCGAGCTGCTGGGCTGTATCGTCCATACGACCCTCGACGGCCAGCAGGACCTGGAGATGCACGAGCTGACGGTCGCCGCCAACGAGGTCATCGCCGACCACGCTGGGAAAGGCGAGACGTACATCGAGGCGGGCAACGACGACACGGACTTCTCGTCGAACCAGTTTCAGGGGCTGACGCTCGACGACGAGGCGTTCGTCTGGGAGTGTCAACAGCTGTTGCGGGACGGCGCGTTCGACATCGTGTTCTACTACGAGGCGAACGTCGACCAAGAGGCGCTCGTGGCGGATCTGGCCGAACTCGACGACGTCGACCGCGTGACGCAGGTGCCCTGAGGCCCCTGACGAGACGCCACCGCACCCGTGAGCGACACAGTCCTGATCCCCGGCGGCCGCGACGTGCGCGCCACCCTCGACACCGCCGCGAGCGACGGCTCCGGCGCCGACGCGGT
>NZ_CBVY010000011.1:57377-58798 GCF_000513435.1 Halorubrum sp. AJ67
GAGGCGGTCCGGGTCCGCCGCACTGCCGTCGGCGTCACCGTCGCCGTCCGCACCGGCGTCCAGCGACTCCACCTCGCGGTAGAGGTCGACGAACCGCTCGCGGAGGTCGGCGACCGCGGCGTCGAGCTCTTCGTCGAGGTCGTCGAGCCGCGCGTCGATCGCCGCCACCTCCTCGGCGTCCGGGACGTCGATTCCCTCAGAATCCGCGAGGGCGATGAGCGCGCGCTTGAGGAGTTCCTCGCGGCTCACGCCAGCGTCCTCCGCGGCGGCGTCGAGGGCGGCCGCCGCCGGGTCGAGGTCGCTCATCGAGGGTCCTCCGTCATCTACGTGCCGTTGAGCCGCGAGGCTTAAGTAATCTGTCGCGGCGTTCTCCCGATCGATACTTGGGCGGTTGAACCGCCTGAAGGCGGTGCGGAGCGGCCGACGGGACGGCGTTCGCTACCGGATCTTGCGCACGTCGCTGATGTCGAACCCGCCCTCGTGGATCTCTGTCTCGAAGCGGACGATGTTCTCGTCCTCCAGCCGGGAGAGCACGCCGCGGAACTCGCGGACGAACATGGTCCGGGCGCGCTGGGAGCCGCCGCTCTCCCACGAGAACTGGAGGGTCCCGCCCGCGGCGTCCATCAGCGTGCCGAACTCGCGGTCGCGGAGCGCCTCGGTGTTCACCAACACGAGCACCAGAGCGTCCCACTCGTAGGCGGCCTTCTTCAGCCCCTTCATCACCATCGCCACGTCGCTCCAGTCGGTGTCGTCGGAGACCATCGAGACGAGGTCGGTGACGGAGTCGATACAGACGAGGCTCCCCTGCCCGTGTTCGGAGAGGTAGTCGCCGAACGCGGTGAGCACGTCCTCGTACTCGCCGCGGTCGCCGAGTTCGGTGATCGACGCCGTCGCCGTCTCGTACCAGTCGCGCGGCACCGGCGACAGCTGGAAGTACTCGGGCGAGAGGTCGCGGAACTCGATTTCGTCGACCGCCGCGTCGACGATCTCGTCGGCCATCGTATACCCCATCTCTCGGGTGATCGCGTCGGTGTCTGCGGTAAAGGAGATGTAGTGGACCGACTCGGGCAGGGCCGCGCCCGCGTCGATGTCGCCGTAGTACAGGTCGAACAGCTCCTCGTCGGCGCGCGCCAACGCGTTCATCGCCGCGCTGGTGTACGCGAACTCCCGAGCGCCGGCACCCGCCTCGCCCGCGAGCAACACGACGCTTCCCGGGGGCGCTCCGCCGCCGAGGATCGAGTCGAGGCGCGCGACCCCGAACGGAAGACGTGCCATGGCTTACGCCCCGTCGCCGCGAGGCTTAGTGTTACCCCTCTCCGAGTCGGTCGATCGCGGGTCCGCCCCGCCCTCGTCGGCGATCCGCGCACCCTCGTTCGTCGCCCGAACGACCGACACCGACCCGCCGACGCCGGCCGCGTCGA
>NZ_CBVY010000011.1:64206-66349 GCF_000513435.1 Halorubrum sp. AJ67
GAAGCGAAGACCGCCAGCGACGAGGCGTGGGGAGGCGTGAGGTGCGGTGCGGCGTGGCGGGGCGGGGCGTCGAAGGGGCGAGCCGGGAGGCGGGCGCAGGCGATGTAAGCACCGCAGGAGCGAACGCAGTGAGCGACGAGGAGCGCAGGGAGCGTGCGCCCGCCTCCCGGCTGGGGCTTCGGAAGTCGCAGTCGTGGCGGGAGCAGCCGCGTATCGCCGAGCGGTTGGGGCTTTGGGGGTTATCAGCACCGCTCCGCAGACGAGTGTTTATAAATGAGCGGCCGTGGTCGTCAGCGTACCACAGTCGAACACTTATAATCTCCTACCGCAACAAACGGACTCTCCTTAGTCCAGTCGCTTGTCGCGGAACGCGCGGATCACGTCCTGCCGGGCGATGATCCCGACGAGCCACCCGTCCGAATCGACCACGGGCACGCGGTTGATGTCGGGGTCGTCACCGACGAGCAGGTCCAACACCGCGTCGACGCTCGCGTCGGGCGTCACCGTCGCCACGTCGGCGCTCATCACCTCGGAGATCGGGCGGTCCGCGTTGCGGATCAGGTCGACCCCGAGATCGAGGTCGGCCCACGGCCGCTTCACCTGATACGAGAGGGTGTCCACGAACGGCGGGAGTCCGATGGGTATCCACAGCGTCTCGTCTTCGGGCTCGAACAGGTCGACGAGGTCGGACTCGGTGATCACCCCGACCACCCGCTCGTCGTCGTCGACGACCGGGAACCCGCTGAACTCGTAGCGGGCGAACCGCTTGAACACCTCGGCGACGTCGTCGTCCGGGGACACCGTCTTCACGTCCGGTTCCATGAGATCGCGGGCAGTCAGGGACATACCGGACGGTCACGGCGGGAGGCCGTAGGCGTTTCGCCCCGGGGGCGCGACGGGGGGTCCGACGTAACGGACTTACCGGCCGGGAACGCAGTCGATCGCGTGTACCGCAACGGCCACATCGGGGCGTCGCTCGCCGTCTACGCTCCGTTCGGGTTCCTCGTCACCGCGCTCGTCTCGCTTGAGGCCGGACTGCTCGGTGCCCTCGGCGTGGCGTCGACGGCTATGGTGCCCGACCTCGACGTGCGCGTCCCGTTCGTGAAACACCGGGGGATCACGCACACCGTCTGGTTCGCGCTACTGGTCGGAGCCGCGTTCGGGACCGTCGGACTGGCGCTCGGTGTCCGGAACGACGCCGCGACCGCCCTTCTGTTCGGCGGCGTCGGGTTCCTGTTCGGCGCGGGGACGATCGTCTCGCACCTCCTCGCCGACGCGCTCACGCCGATGGGGGTCCGGCCGTACGCGCCCGTCCGGGACGACGAGTACACCCTCGACCTGTTCGCGGCCGCGAACCCGGTCGCCAACTACGCGCTCCTCGGGCTGGGTGGCGTCACCGCCGCGGTCGCGCTCGTCGCCGGCGAAGCGGTTCCGGTGTGAGGTCGCAAGATCGCCGGACGGACCGAGAGGTCGGACGGACCGAGAAGTCGGACGACGGACCGGACGTGGCGTTTAATTGGTAGTAGTCGATCGGCTTCGTATGACTGACCGGCCGCGACGTGGAGTTCACCGACGGCCGCAGAGGGCAACCGACCGAGTCGTCGGACCGACACAGAATCGGAACGGTGCGAGCGCGGATCGCTCGCGATGACCCGGGAGTTCTGACACGCAGCTATGGAGCGACTGTACGTCTTCAACGGCGCGTTCGCGGTGATCGGGCTGTCGATCGGAGTACCGGCGATCCGATCGCTCGCTGCCGGCGACCACGGCATCGGGGTGCTACTCATGGCGGTCGGCGGAGTCGGGTTGGTCGCCACCGCCGGCTACGAATCGCTGCGAACCGACCCCGAGGGGTTCACGGCTTCCGGAGGCGCGCTCTTGCTGTTGATCGGTGCGGCCTGTCTGACTCTCCTCGGAACCGTTCTCTCGGAGATATCCGGTGTCTGAACCGACGCCGACAGAGTCGTCCGGCGGCCGGTCGCACCGCTCAGGGGAGTTCTGGCTACCGGGGTGACGAAACGAGATATGGCCGGGGTGGGCTCCGAACCCACGATCTCCGCATGTCCCAGGTCCGAGGCTCGGCGGAGCCACGGGAAGGACGCGGACGCTTCCAAGGCGTCACCGCACCGAATCTCTGAACCCT
>NZ_CBVY010000011.1:69464-71224 GCF_000513435.1 Halorubrum sp. AJ67
GATTCCTCAAGCGGACGATCGACGTCGAGGACATCGAGGTCGAGGCGTTCAACGACCCGTCGGCCGCGGCGACGTGGGCGTCGCCCGACGACTCCGGCTCGTCGCCGTCGATCGAACCGACGCTGTGAACGCGCCGCGTCTCTTTTCACCCGTCGTCTTTGCCGATCCGACTGCGTCGACTCAGACGGGCGCGTCCGTCTCGATCCCCGCCTCCTCGACGACGCGTTCCGCCTGCCGAGCGGCGCGCTTCCGGACCGCGGCGGCGTCGATTCCGACGTGTTCCCCGCCGGCGTAGCGGACCGTCCCGTCGACCATCGCGAAGACCACGTCGTCGCCGTGGGCGGCGTACACCAGATGCGAGAGGGGGTCGTGGAGCGGCGTCGCCCGGGTCAGGTCGGTCGTGATCCCGATCACGTCGGCGCGCTGACCCTCCCGGAGGGTTCCGAGCCGGTCGAAACCGGCCGCGCGAGCGCCGCCCTCCGTCGCCATCTCCAGTACGGTCGACGCCGGGAGCCGCGTGGGGTCCCGGGCGTCGACCTTACCGAGGAGGCTCGCCTGTCGCATCTCGGTGAAGGGGTCGAGCGTGTTGTTACACGGGGGGCCGTCGTTGCCGAGCGCGACCGTAATCTCCCGGTCGAGGTAGTCCTTGACCGGCGCGATCCCCGAGGCGAGTTTCATGTTCGAGGAGGGGCAGTGGGTGACGACCGTGTCCGTCTCGGCGAGCACCTCCCGTTCGCGCTCGTCCGTGTGGACGCAGTGCGCGAGCGTCACGTCCGGGCCGGTGATCCCGACCTCGTCGAGCCAGAGCACGTTCCGCCGGCCGGTGTCGGCCTCCACCGTCTCGATCTCGTCCTCGTTCTCGCTGGCGTGGGTGTGGATCGTCACGCCGTCGTACCGGTCGGCCAGCTCGCGACAGCCGCGCAGGCACGCCTCGGTACAGGTGACCGCGAACCGCGGCGTGACCGCGTACCGGACGCGTCCGTCGGCCGCGCCGTGGTACTCCCGAATGAGGGCCTCGCTCTCCGCGAGCGCCGCGTCGGTCTCCTCCAAGAGGCCGTCCGGCGAGTCGCGGTCCATCAGCACCTTCCCGAGCCGGGCGCGGATCCCGGTGTCGATCGCGGCCTCGAACGCCTCCGCGGCGTGGTTCACGGAGAGGTGGTCGACGACGGTCGTCGTCCCCGATTCGAGACACTCCAAGTAGCCCAGCTCCGCGGCCGCCCGCGTCGCCTCGGCGTCCATCGCCGCCTCCATCGGCAACACGGCGTCGAACAGCCAGTCCAACAGCGCGGCGTCGTCAGCGATCCCCCGGCCCAGCGACTGGACGGAGTGAACGTGGCCGCCGACGAGCCCCGGCGCGACGATGTCGAACTCGCGGCGCTCGTGGTCGGGGTACCGCTCGCGGAGGTCGGTCTCGTCGCCGACCGCGGCGATCGTTTCCCCCTCGACGACGACAGCGCCGTCGGGGATGACGGTCTCCGAGTCGGCGACGACTGTTCCGGCGATCAGCATGTCCGTCCGTTCCTGTCGGTCGGTCCATAAGAGGCTGTCCGTTCGACGGCCCACCGCTGAGTCGCGTCCCAGCCGCTGATCGGGGCGAAACCCACACTCTGGGCGGTGGCGCGTGCCCGTGAGCGGTCGCCCCCGGCGACCGCGAACGGCACCGCGCGAGGGAGTCGCTGGCGGTCGAGCGAAGCGAAGACCGCCAGCGACGAGGCTGGGGAGGCGTGAGGTGCGGTGCGGCTGCGGGGCGGGGCTCGAAG
>NZ_CBVY010000011.1:76048-77558 GCF_000513435.1 Halorubrum sp. AJ67
GATTCTCTCCGCTGAGACTCGCGTCGAACGCGTTATCCGACCGGCGACGAACCCACGATCGTGATAGGCGGACTGGGTACGCGATTCGGCGCGGTGTTGAGCGACGTCGCGACCACGGAGGGACGGATAGCGGTCACCGCCGGTATCGCCCTCGTGACGCTCGCGATCGGCTGGCTGCTGCTTCCCAGAGCCGTCCGCGCCGGAGAGCGGACCGTCTCGGGGTGGGTCGAGCAGTTCCTCGATAACCGGGCGGGAAAGTCGACCGAGGGTGCGGTCGAGACGCTCCGCGAGGGCGTCCCGACATCGTTCCTTCTCCGGTTGGCGGTCGGCTTCCTACAGCTCGCGCTGTTCGCGCTCGCGGGCGTCGCCGTCCTGACGCTGTGGGGACGGTTCGACCTCGTGGTCGCGGTGCGGCCCGTCGCGGAGGACGGCGTCCGGATCGGGGCGCAGGTCCTCGTCTCGGCGGTGTTGCTCGGCGGGGTCTACGTCGCCAGCGACGCGCTGGAGGCGTACGTCGCCGACCTGTCGGCCGGCAGCGACCGGATCACCGCCCATCAGGAGCAGCTCCTCACCCGGCTCGCGCAGGTCGGGCTGCTCGTGCTCGCGCTGATCACGGTCCTCGGCATCTGGGGCGTGAACCTCGGCGGCCTCCTCGTCGGGGCCGGCTTCCTCGGGATCGTCCTCGGGATGGCGGCCCGGCAGACCCTGGGGTCTCTCATCGCCGGCTTCGTGCTGATGTTCGCCCGGCCGTTCGAGATCGGTGACTGGGTGGAGATCGGCAGCGAGGAGGGGTTCGTCACCGACATCACGATCATGAACACCCACATGCGCAACTTCGACGGGGAGTACGTCGTGGTGCCCAACGACCTCGTCGCCAATCAGGCGATCACGAACCGGAGCCGCGAGGGCCGCCTCCGGATCCACATGGAGGTCGGGATCGGGTACGACGACGATCCCGACGAGGCGGCGGCGATCGCCGAGGAGGTCCTCAACGGGATCGACCACATCGCGAACAACCCCCAGCCGTACGCGATCCCCTCCGGGTTCGGCGACTCGGCGATCCTGCTCGATCTCAGGTTCTGGATCGATCCCCCGACGCCGCAGGCGCGGTGGCGGTCGAAGGCGATCGCGGTCGAGCGGATCCAAGACCGCTTCGTCGACGCGGGAATTTCGATCCCGTACCCGCAGCGGACGGTCTCGTACCCGCCCGACACGGCGGAGGCGGCGGATACCGTCGAGCGCGTCGAGCGGACCGACGAGGACGGCGACGGTCGCTCGGACAACCGACCCGCCTGAAACCGTTTGACTGGGCTTGTTAATTCCTCAATAGTTGATAGTTTTGTAGCCTCGATCGCTCAACACAGGGAGAGAAACGGCCGATCTGCGGTGCGGTGGCGCGTGCCTCCGAGCGGTCGCCGAAGGCGACCGTGAGGAGCACCGCGCGAGGGAGTCAGTCGCCGGAGCGAAGCGACGGCGACCGAGGAGGCTGGGGAGGTGTGAGGTGCTGTGC
>NZ_CBVY010000011.1:78449-79775 GCF_000513435.1 Halorubrum sp. AJ67
TAATGCGTCGCGAACAGCGCGGTCGCGCCCAGTTCGTCGTGGAGGAACTCGGCGGCCGCGCGGGCGATGGCGCGGCCGTCGGTGGTGGCCGTTCCCCGCCCGACCTCGTCTAAGAGGACGAGCGAGTCGGTGCCGGCGTCGTGGAGGATCTCCGTCAGCTCGCTCATCTCGCGCATGAACGTCGACTGGCCGCCGGCGATGTCGTCGGAGGCCCCGACGCGGGTGAACACGCGGTCGAAGACGGGGAGCGAGGCGGCCTGCGCGGGGACGAACGACCCCGTCTGCGCGAGCACGACCGCGAGCGCGACCGACCGCATGTACGTCGACTTCCCGCTCATGTTCGGCCCCGTGATCACGGCGACCGAGCCGCGCGGCAGGTCCGCGTCGTTCGGGACGAACGACTCCTCGGTCCGCTCGACGACCGGGTGGCGTCCGCCCTCGATCGCGATCCCGGCGTCGGCGTCCGTCTTGGGGTCGCCGTCCGTCCCGGGATCGCCGTCCGTCCCGGGATCGCCGTCCGTCCCGGGATCGCCGTCCGTCCCGGGATCGCCGTCCACCTCAGCACCCGTCCTGAGTTCCGGGCGGACGTAGTCGTACTCGACCGCGACGGTCGCGAGCGAGGCCAGCGCGTCGAGTTCGGCGAGCGCGTCCGCGAGCCCCTGGATCCGCTCGGTCTCGCTTGCGACGCGCTCGCGAACGTCGACGAACAGCTCGTACTCCAGGGCGTCGGCGCGCTCCGCGGCCCCGACGATCGCCTCCTCGCGCTCCTTCAGCTCCGGCGTGACGTACCGCTCGCTGTTCTTCAGGGTCTGTCGGCGGCGGTAGTCGTCGGGGACGCGGTCGGCGTTGGCGTCGGTCACCTCGATGTAGTAGCCGTGGACCTGGTTGTGCCCCACCGACAGCGAATCGATCCCGGTGCGCTCGCGCTCGCTCGTTTCGAGGTCCGCGACCCACTCGCGCCCCTCGCGCTCGGTCGCGCGGAGGTCGTCGAGGTCGTCGTCGAACCCCTCCCGTATCACGCCGCCATCCGTGATCTCCTGTGGCGGGTCGGTCGCAATCGCCGCGTCGATCAGCTCGCGGACCTCGGTCAGCTCGTCGAGGCGGTCGCGGAGGTCGCGGAGGTGGTCCGTCCGAGGGAGCGACTCGCTTCCCTCTGCCGCCCCCGCGAGCGTCGCCTTCACCTCCGGCACGACCGCGAGCGTCCGGTACAGCGAACGCAGGTCGCGGGCGTCGGCACGCCCCCGCGAGACCCGACTCACCAGCCGTTCGAGGTCGTAGGCGGTCGCGAGCGCGTCCGCGACCCCCTCGCGGGCGAGGCTCCGGTCG
>NZ_CBVY010000011.1:83457-87281 GCF_000513435.1 Halorubrum sp. AJ67
CGGACCATCGGCACGCCGCCGATCGGCGCGACGGCCTTGTCCGCGTCGCCGAAGCGCGTCGAGCGCCCGCCGGCGAGGATCGCTCCGGTAGTCACGGCCGTCACTCGGACGGGCGGGGACTTCGCCGTTGCGGTGGTTCCGAGCGGGCGGGGACCCGCCGAACAGGTTCGGGCGCAAGCGGCGCTCTGGGCGGTCCATCCCCCCGAAAGCGACCCGTTAAGTGGCCGGCGACCCAATCGATATTCATGCCAGAGGCCACGGACTTAGAGGAGCTGAAGCGCGGGACCGAGCTGGTCAAGCGCGGCTTCGCGCAGATGCAGAAGGGCGGCGTCATCATGGACGTCGTCAACCGTGAACAGGCCCGGATCGCGGAGGACGCGGGCGCGGTCGCCGTGATGGTGCTCGAACACGTGCCGGCGGACATCCGCAAGCGCGGCGGCGTCGCGCGGATGCCCGACCCCGAGCGCGTCCCCGAGATCATCGACGAGGTCTCGATCCCGGTGATGGGCAAGTCCCGCATCGGCCACCGCAAGGAGGCGGAGATCTTAGAGGCGCTCGGCGTCGACATGATCGACGAGTCCGAGGTGCTCACGCCCGCGGACGACGAGTACCACACCGACAAGCGCGACTTCACCTCGCCGTTCGTCTGCGGGGCCCGGAACCTCCCCGAGGCGCTCCGCCGGGTCCACGAGGGCGCGGCGATGATCCGGACGAAGGGCGAGGCCGGCACCGGCGACGTGAATCAGGCCGTCAAACACCAGCGCACCATCAAAAACCAGATCCGGACGCTCACCGGACTCAACTACGAGGAACGCGAGAAGTGGGCCCGCGAACACGGTGCGCCTCGCGATCTGGTCCACGAGACCGCCGAGGCCGAGCGGCTCCCGGTCGTCAACTTCGCGGCCGGCGGCATCGCGACGCCCGCCGACGCCGCGCTGATGATGTACCACGGCTGCGACGGCATCTTCGTCGGCTCCGGTATCTTCGGCGCGGAGGACCCCGCGGCGATGGGCAACGCCATCGTCGAGGCCGTCAACAACTGGGACGACCCCGAGGAGCTCGCCCGCATCGCCAGCGGCACGGGCAAGGGGATGAAAGGCCAGTCCAACGAGGACATGAAAGAGGAAGAGCAGCTTCAGGGCCGCGGCGTCTGAGCGGTCGCTCGATCCCACACTCGGTACAAGACGTTTTTCGCTGGGCGTCGCACCGCTCGATATGAGCCCTCCCGGCGGTTCTCCCGACAACGAACGACTCGACAGCGACAGTCCCGATAGCGGTCGGCTCCGACGACACCTCGTCGGCAACCGCCGTCCGCGCCGGGCCCTCTTGTTGTCGGTCGCCGTGCTCCTCGCGGCCGTGTCGGTCGCGTTTCTCGCGGGCGCGAGCGTCGGACTCTACGTCTTCTTCGGCTGGCTCGTGATCGTGCCCGCTATCGCCGTCGCCGGCGGCCTCGTCGGTGCGGGGCTCACGCCGACGACCGGCTCGCTCGGGCTGATCGCCGTCTGGGGGTACGTGTTCCCGCCGCTGCTCGGCTACCTCACCGGTGAGTGGGCGGTCGGGTCCCGATACAGCTACCCGCGGATGCTGGGATACGCACACGGGTCGGCCCGCGCCGAGCTGATGGGCGGGTTGGAGTCGGTCGTCGAGTTCGCCCTGCCGCTCGCGGTCGTCCTCGGAACCGTCGGCTACGGGGTCGGAACAACGGTTCGATGGGGAGCGCGTCGCGTGTCCGCGTGACTGGCGACGAAGCGACATCCGCTCAACACAGATGACTCACCTGTCACTCCGAACCTTAGTTGCCAGTTATTCGTCAGATCACTTCACGAAAAAACGAGTCAGTCTTGACAATTAATGATCGTTATCAGGCGGATCATCAACGATGTCGAATGATTCCGTCTCCACCGTCTCATCAGCGTCTCCTTCAATAGTCATATCGTATGAAACATCTCTGAGCGGGTCTCCGATGTTGAGATTTATTCCACTGAGTTGGACACCTACCGAAGCGTAGTTAGTGCCGGAATCTGGCACTAGTTTCATGGAAATTGTCCAATCATCAATTGCTAAATTCTCAAGAGTTGCGCCCCAGACCATAGGTTCATCAGAATTACGACTTTTGCTCAGTGGCTCAATGGTGAACCCTTCTATTGTTCCGTACTCTTCAAGTAACGATATATCAATCTCGATTACTACCTCGTCAGCTTCTGGAGTCAGCCACTCAACGTAGAGATCCTGTTGGGTCTCACGATAGGTGTTAATTGAATTCGGACACAGTGTTGGTGGGAGTAACTGAGGGTTAACGAGTGTGAACTCCCCGTCTAATGAAAGCGCGAAACCACACTTACTCCCGCTTTTACCACCGTGGAAACTGCCTTGGCGGAACTCCACATGGTCATCGGGGGATTGAACGTCGTATTGGACTTCAGTCACTGCTTCGACATCTGTGAACTGGTATCCTGTCAACTTCAATGCGATCGGGTCCGCATCGGACGCATCCTCCGACGTACGAATCACGAGGTCAATAATCCCGTCAGTGATATCCAAAGTATCGACGTTGTTGTTGTAAGCCTCTGTAGATCCGTATCTCCCTTGTGTGGTTTCGACAGAGAGATCTTCTGTGTTTACTCCATACTGCTCTAACGGGGTAACGTCTATTCTGACGGTATGCTCCTGATTTTCCTCAGGTAATTGGCTTCCTGCCAGGTCGAATATCTCAATAACTTGTTCGGTATCGAAGCCGACTCTAATGTTGTCTACAGTGACGGGCATACTCACCCGCGGCTCGTCCTGAGATTCTCCCTCTGAGAGATCCATACAGCCAGAACCGGCAGCAATGAGAGAGAGGGATCCGACAGCGATGAGATCTCGGCGTTTCACACGGAAGCGGTGTCAATGGGTGCGTATATGTTTTCTGTGAATATCTAGCTCAATGGTATCAGTTGGCTCGTACTCGAATTGGTGGGATTCTAGCCGGTCGACTCGCACGCCTTAGCGACGTCCATTTCGTTCAATCTCGCGTCCAAATGAGAAGCGTTCGACGGGAGGCCCTGTCACCCGATCTCGGCTCGGATCTCCCGGGTTCGGCGAACGATCCGGAACGGGCTCCCAGTCGTCTCCTCGAATCAGCTCCGAAGCGCCTCGACCGGGCGCTCGTTGGCCGCCTTCCACGCGGGATACGCGCCGCTGACGATCCCGACGCCGACGCCGAAGCCGAGCGCCAGAAGGAGGTAGTAGCCGTTCGTCGGGTCAAGCACGAGGGCGGCGTCGACGGCGGGCGTCGCGAGGACGAGGCCGGCGACGAGCAGGACGGTGAGCAGCGTGCCGGCCGCGGCTCCGACCGCGCCGATCAGTCCGGCCTCGGCGAGGAGGACGCGCAACACGTCGCGGCGGGCGACGCCGACCGCGCGCATCACCCCGATCTCCTGTCTGCGCTCGACGGTGCTCATCAACATCACGTTGAGGATGGAAACGCCGGCGACGACGAGCGAGATGGCACCGAGGCCGAGCAGGAACGTCGAGAGCAGGCCGAAGAACTCGTTGATCTCGTCGACGAGGGCCGCCAGTTCGAACAGCTCTACCCGGTCTTCGCGCGCGTTCACCTCCTCGCGGATGGCGTCCGCGGCGGCGTTGGCCTGTGCGCCCGAGTCGGCGATCACGAGCGCCTGCGCGTAGCCGTCGGCCGAGAACGCGGACTCGGGGAGGAACACCGCGTTGTCGGGCGCGACCGGGCTGAACGTCTGGCTCTCGACCAGCACCGCGATCACGCGCACCTGCGAGCCGGCGATCTCGACGGTGTCGCCCGCGCCGGGCCCCGAGGTCCTCTGCCA
>NZ_CBVY010000011.1:90533-92570 GCF_000513435.1 Halorubrum sp. AJ67
TTTTCAACGGCGCGACGCAAGGGAAGGTAATGAGCGAGCGTGACACCGCGCGAGCGGGTGATCGGCGATGATGGGCGGTAACGATCAGCAGGCGTACGACCGCGGTACGTCGCTGTTCTCGCCGGACGGCCGGATCTATCAGGTGGAGTACGCCCGCGAGGCGGTCTCTCGGGGCGCGCCGAGCGTCGGCGTCCGGACGACGGACGGCGTCGTCTTCGTCGCGATGTCCCGGCCCTCCTCGTCGCTGATGGAGGCGGAGAGCATCGAGAAGCTCCACAAGCTCGACGACCACCTCGGCACCGCGAGCGCGGGCCACGTCGCCGACGCCCGACAGCTGATTGACCTCGCGCGCCGCCAGTCGCAGGGGAACCGCCTGCGCTACGGCGAGCCGGTCGGCGTCGAGACGCTGACGAAGTTCGTCACCGACCACATCCAAGAGAACACCCAACGCGGCGGCACGCGGCCGTACGGCGCGGCCCTCCTCATCGGCGGCATCGACGACGGCGAGCCGCGCCTGTTCGCGGCCGACCCCTCGGGGACGCCCAACGAGTGGAAGGCGACCGTCATCGGCGGCGGCCGACAGGACATCCAGGGCCACCTCGAAGACGAGTGGCGCGACGACCTCTCCTTGGAGGACGGCATCGAGCTCGCCGTCGCGGCGCTGGCCGCCCACGACGACGACTTCGAGCCGTCGGACCTCGCCGTCGCGACCGTGACGGAGGCCGACGGCTTCCGCACGGTCCCGGTCGACGAAGTCGAGGCCGCCTTCGAGGCCGCCGGACTCGGCGCTGACGAGGCGGACGACGAAGGGACCGAGGCAGACGCCGAAAGCGACGCGGATGCGGGCGACGCGGACGAGGAAGACGCGGACGGAAGCGACGAGTAACGCTCTCACGGTCGCGAAACGCTTCGTCGTCGCGGCATACCCCGTCGGCGCGACGCTCCGCTCGCGTCGAGTTCGCCGCCCGGATTTTTTACTGTGCGGCGCGGATCCCGAATCGATGTCACGAGAAGTCGTCTCACACCGCGACGGCCACGTCTACGAGTTCGCCCCCGAAATGGACCCAGTCTACGAGGCCGCCGACGGCGAGTCGCTGACGGTCGAGACGGTGGACAGCCTGAACGGGGCGATCCAGACCGACGACGACCTCCTCGACGCGATCCCCGAGGAGGTCAACGCGGCGACCGGGCCGATCGCGGTGGCGGGCGCGAGTCCGGGCGACCTCCTCGCGGTCGACATCGAGGCCGTGCGCGTCGCGGAGGACCGCGGTCGAGTGCTTACGGCACCCGGATTCGGCCTGCTTCGGGACGACCCGGAGATCGACCATCCCGCGACGCGGATCACCGAGGTCGATCGCGACGGCGCGGCAGCCGCCGGAAGCGATGACGGCGGACGGATCGAGTTCGAGGGGATCGACGTGCCGATCGAGCCGGTGATCGGAACGATCGGCGTCGCGACGGGCGGGGAGACGGTCTCGACGCTCACGCCCGACGACCACGGCGGGAACCTCGACACGACCGACGTGACCGGCGGGACGACCGTCTACTTCCCCGTCTTTCAGGAGGGCGCGATGCTGGCGATGGGGGACGCGAAGGCCGCGATGGCCGACGGCGAGATGTGCGGGACCGGCGCGGAGATCGCGGTCGAGGTCGACGCGACGCTCTCCGTGATCGAGGACCCGCCCGTCTCGCTGGACCGGCCGGTCGTCGACACCGGCGACGCCGTGAAGACCCTCGCCAGCGCCGAGACGGTAGAAGAGGCCGTCGAACTGGCGAACGGCGACATGCTGGACCTGCTGGCGCACCACCACGGCTTCTCGCGCACCGACGCGTACCTCTTTTCGAGCCTCGTCGGCGGACTGGAGATCAGTCAGGTGGTCGATCCGCAGGTGACGGCGCGGAACGCGGTCCCGAGCGAGTACCTCTCGCTGCCGTTCTGACCCCGGAAGGGTCTCGCCGCCGCCGACCGCTCGCCGGAGCGGGCGTCTCAGCGTTCCGACCGCTCGGCGAACCGCCGCGCGGCGTCGCTCAACTCAG
>NZ_CBVY010000011.1:92590-96313 GCF_000513435.1 Halorubrum sp. AJ67
GTCGCTCGCGCCCTCCCGCCGGTAGTGACGGAGCATCCCCCGGGAGAGCTCCGGGAGCGACTCGATCCGCGAGCGGAGCTCCTCGATGACGGCCTCGCGGGTGCCGAGTTCGATCGCGTCGTCGAACCGGAGCGCGCTCTCGGCCACGTCGTCGCGGGTAACGGGGTCGACGTCGTCCGGCGGACCCGACTCACCCTCGACCGCCGGGTCGACGGCCCCGGAATCGGTGGCCGCGGGGCCGGAGTCGCCGTCGTCCGGGACCGACTCTCCGTCGTCCGCCGCGGCGTCCGCGATCTCCGCGGTCTCTGCGTTTGCTTCGGTCTCCGCGTCCGCTTCGACCTCCGCGTCGACCTCGGTCTCACCGTCCGCCTCGGTCGCGGCGACCGCCTCGTCGTACGACTTGAGCACGGACTGGTCGACGTCCCCGTCGGCCTCGTTTTCGCTGGCGGCAGTAGTTCCGAGGCGGTCGGCTTCGGCGGGGGGCCGCCCGCCGCCGCCCCGGTAGGGGGCTTCGGCTTTCCCGAGCAGGGCCTGCGCGAACTGGTCGGCCATGTTGCTCAGGTCGCGGGCCTCCTCCAGTTCGCGTTCCAGTTCCTGGATGCGCTGGTCCTTCTTGTCGATCTCCTGACGGAGGTCGGCGAGTTCGGACTCGCGGCGCTCCTGCTCGTCGGAGATGGACTGGAGTTCGCCGACCAAATCGCTTGAAACCGACTTCAGCTCCGGGCGTTCGAAGTCGTCGAGTCCGGGGGTCGCGCCCGCGTCGAACGTCTGCTTGCGGTGGAACTGGATCCGGCGTATCGACTCGTCCCAGTCGGTCATCAGGAACGCCTCGCCGTCGCCGAGGTCCTCGACCGCGCTGGCGTACTTCGAGCCGAGGATGCGGCCGACCACCTTCGTGTCGTTGTCCCACGTGAGGCGGTGCCAGCAGAGCCAATCGCACTGGGTGATGAAGTCCTTTTTCACGTCGGCGGGGCGCTGGCTGATCCCGACGATGCCGAGGCCGTGCTTCCGGCCGCGTTTGCCGACCTTGATCAACATCTTCCCCGTCTCGTCCATCCCGCCGCCCTCGGGGATGTACTCGTGGCACTCCTCGACGACGAGCAGGAACGGCTTTTTCAGGCGCTTCTCCTTCGCGAACAGCTGTTTGACGACTTCTAAGAGTAGCTCGTTCGCGGTGTCCTCTTCGAGGTAGCCGGAGACGTCCAGAATGATCGGGACGTTCTGCTCTAAGGCGAGGTTCGCCAGCTTCTCTGCGTGTTCCGGCGAGACGACGATGTCGCACTCGTCGTCGGCACCGGCGTGGAGGATCTCGTACTCCTCTTTCAGCCCGTAGTACTCCCCGTCCGTGTCGACGATCATCACGGGGAACCCGTTGTCGAGGAGGTTCTCGATGACGACGCTCGCGGTGTTGCTCTTCCCGGAGCCGCTCTTCCCGGTGATAAAGGACCGGCCGGTGAGCACGTCGACGACCGGGAGATCGACCGGCGAACCCGGTTCCGCCGTCGCGTCGCCGCCGATCCCCTCGCTGACGTCCGCGACGTGGATGGCCTCCTCCTCGCTCATACCCGTGACAGGTACCGCCCGCATCATAAACCATCGGCTCGGCACGGCCAACAGTGTCGCGCGTCGGCTCGTCTCGGTGCGGCGGCGTCCGCAAAGCGTATGCGGCCGCCGAGAGTCCGACCACCTATGGACACCGAGAACACCCTCCTCAACGCGGTTATCGGCGCGGTCGCATCGGTCCTGCTCTCGTTTACGGGTCTCGGACCGCTCCTCGGCGGCGCTGTCGCCGGGTATCTGAGTAGCGACGGGACGGCCGAGAGCGACGACGGCCTTCGGGTCGGCGCGCTCTCCGGCGCGATCGCGTCGATTCCGATCGTCGTCATCTTGCTGCTCGTGCTGGTACTCCTCCCGTTTCTCGGGTTCTTCGCGATCCCGCTCGAAGTCGGTCTCACAATCGGCGTGATCGCCGTCCTCACAGTGATCTCTGTGATAGGCGGCGTCGCCTACTCCGTGGTTTTGGGCGCGCTCGGCGGCCTGCTCGGGGTGTATCTGAAGGAAGAACTGTAGTGTGAGACGGGGCGTGGCGGCGAAGATACCGTCGAGGCCCCAGTCGCTCGGCCGTACGTCGTTGCTTGTAAATCCGCGATCGACACGAGGACTACCGAAGCCCCAGCCGGGAGGCGGGCGCACGCTTGTTGCGGTCCTCGTCGCTCACTTCGTTCGCTCCTGCGGTCCTTACGTCGCCTGCGCCCGCCTCCCGGCTGCCCCTTCGAGTCCCGCCCCGCGACCGCACAGTACAGCCTCATACCTCCCCAGCCTCGTCAGTCGCCCTCCGCTTCGCTCCGGGCGACTGACTCCCTCGCGCGGCGCTCCTCGCGGCCGCCGGTGGCGGCCGCTCGGAGGCGCGCGCCACCGCGGGATAAAACGTCAGTAAGCAGCGCGTTTCGGTCGCGTCGTCTCAGTGCTCTCCGCCGGTGCCGCGCCGGTTGGAGTCCAAATCGATGTCGAGGTCGTCGAGCAGCTCCTCGGCCTCCTCGCGCTTCTCCTGATGGTCTTCGAGGAACTCGCGCATGAGTTCGGCGGCCTGCTCCTTACAGCCGCCACAGAGCCGCTCGCCGTTGACGCACTCGGAGTAGACGGTCTTGGTCAGCTCGTCGTCGTCGCCGGCGAGGAGGTAAGCGTACAGCTCGTAGACGGGGCACTCGTCGGCCTCGCCGCCGAGTTCGCGCTGTTCCTCGGCGGTGTCGCGGCCGCCCGTCGTGGCCGAGCGCACCTTGTCGTAGCCGTCCTCGGGGTCGTCGAGCAGCGAGATGTGACTCGCCGGGATCGACGAGGACATCTTCCCGCCCGTCAGGCCGGTCATGAAGCGGTGGTAGATCGAGGAGGGCTGCCGGAAGCCGAACCCGTCGTGGTCGATCTCGACCTCGCGGGCGACCGACTCGGCCTCGCCGCGGGTGAGGTCGAAGGCGTCGACGTGGCCCTCGAACACGCGTTTTTCGCCCTCCACGGCCTCGATCAGCGCCTCGAACGCCTCGTCGGTGGCGTTGCGGTCGAAGAAGCGAACGCGGGGGCGGAGCGGCTCCTTCCCGCCGGCTTCGAGCTTGTCGAGCGCGGACGCCTTCGCGGCCGCGAGGTCCACGCTCTCGCGGTCGCTCTCGGGCGGCTCGTAGTCGGCGAGCCAGTCGGCGGCGTCCTCGCAGCGCACGTCGGTCTCTGAACTGTCCGCATCGGCGGCGAGCGCGTCGTAGGCGGCCCGCACCAGCCGCCGCTCGTCGTCGTCCAGCTCGAAGGAGGCGAACGCCTCGGTCACCTTGAAGTAGCGCACCCGGGTCGCCAGGTCGCGCGTGAGCCGGACGTGGGGGTCCTGATCGGGACCGACCGGGATCACCGTCGGCTTCGGCTCGTCGACGAGCTGCGGGTAGAGGATGTCCGCGGTCTGGGTGATCACGCTCTGCATGTGCGAGATGTTGGTCTCGCCGTCGAACCCGTAGATGGCCTCGAACTCGGAGAAGTTCGCCTTCGAGCCGAGTTCGAACCCCAGATCCTGTACCGTCCGGTTGTCGGACTGGCGGTAGATCTCTCCCCCTTCCGCGTCGAAGCCGAGCGCGAGGAGGGAGAGGAGGTAGTTGCGGGCGTGTTCGTCGATCTCCGACCACGACATCCGCCGCGCCGACGTGTGCTTCGTAGGTCGGCGATGAGCCCGAACCGACGTCGCCGCCC
>NZ_CBVY010000011.1:100287-103015 GCF_000513435.1 Halorubrum sp. AJ67
GACTCGCTGTCCGGCGGCGAGGCCCAAGCGCGTGTCGTTCGCCCGCGCACTGGCGTACGAGCCGGACGCGCTCCTCCTCGACGAGCCGACCTCCGACCTCGACCCGCGCAACACCGCCGTCATCGAGGACGCGATCGGGGAGGCGAGCGATCGGGGGATCGGCGTCGCGCTCGCCACCCACGACATGCATCAGGCCGAGCGCGTCGCGGACCGCGTCGCCGTGCTGCTCGACGACGGGATCACGGAGCTCGGGCCGACGGAGCGGGTCTTCGAGGACCCGGCCGACGAGCGCACCCGGAAGTTCATCTCGGGCGAGTTAGTGTACTGACGGATCTCAGACGGCGTCGACGCCGAGGTCGAAGGAGAGCCGCACCGCCTCGCCCGCGTCGGCGTCGCCCGCGTCGACCACGTCGTCGCCGGCCGCGAACCCGGCGTGGAGGTGGCCGTAGGTGCGGTCGATCGCCTCCACGATCACCTTCGTCCCGCCGGTGACGGGCATGAAGTTCGTGTCGCCGTTCCACCGCGGGACGACGTGGGTGTGAAGGTGGTCGATCGAGCCGCCGGCGGCCGAGTCGCCGAGGTTCTGTCCGGTGTTGACGCCGTCGGGGTCGACGTCGCGGCGCATCGCCGACAGCGTCGCCGCCTTCAGTTTCGCGTGGTCGAGGAGGGTCGCGTCGTCGAGGTCGGTCGGGTCCTCGTGGTGGTCGTTCGGGATCACCATCGCGTGGCCGGGGTTGTACGGCGCGTTGTTGAGTAGGACGTAGTTGCGGTCGCTGTAGGCGACGATCCAGGCCTCGCGGTCGTCGTCGCGCTCGGGGAGGACGCAGAACGGGCAGCCCTCGATCGGGTCCGCGTCGCGCTCGACCCACTCGATCCGCCAGGGAGCGTAGATCCGCTCCATCAGTCGTCGAAGCCGTGGATGCCCGCGGTCGTCACCTCGACGCCGTCCTCGGTGACGAGCAGCGTGTGTTCCGCCTGACTCACGAGGGCGTCGTCGTCCTCCTCAACACGGGGTACCCCTTGATCGCGTTCGCCTGCTTCAGCCGGCGGAGCGACATCTCCGCGCGGTCGGACTCCAGCCAGCGGGCGGCAAAGGGGAGGTCGTCGAACGCCTCGATCTCTTCGAGCGCCTGCCGGGCGCGGCGGTCGCGCACGCTCGCCGACCCCTGCTGTTCGAAGATCTCCTCGTCGGTCCCCTCGCCCACCTTGCCGCGGCCGTCGGTGGCGAACGGCTCGATCGCGACCGCCTGCCCCGGCTCCAACTCGACCGAGCGGTCGACGCCGCGGTTCGGGACGGTGGGACCGGTGTGGGCGTCGTACCGCTGGACGCCGTGGCCGGAGAGGTTGAGGACGGGCGTGTAGCCGTACCCGCGGATCACGTCCTCTATCGCCTGCCCGACGACGCCGACCTCGACGCCCGGGCCGGCCTCGTCGAGGGCGGCTTCGAGCGCCATCTCGGCGGCCTCGACGAGTTCGGGGTTCCCGGAGTGGTCGACGGTGACGGCGGCGTCGGCGATGTAGCCGTCGACGTGGACGCCGACGTCGAGACACACCATCTCCTCGCCGAACTCCGTCTCGTCGTCGCGGCCGGGCGTCGCGTGCGACGCCTCGGGGTCGACGCTGACGTTCACCGGGAACGCGAGCCCCGCGCCCTGCTCGCGGACGAAGTCCTCCGTCCACTCGGCGACTTCGAGGTGGGTGCGGCCCGGTTCGACCATCTCGCGGGCCTCGTTCATCGCCTCGGTCAGCACCGCGCCGGCCTCGCGGTAGCTCTCGACCGCGTCCGCGTCGAGGGATCCGTGACTCATGAGTTCGGGTTCGGCGACCGCGCGCAAAGAGGTTGCGGAGGGCGGTCGGCGGCGCTCCGGCTCGGGGTCACCGAGCCGTCTCAGCCTCCGCTCAGGTGGGCGTGATCTCGACGAACCACTCGTCTTCGGCCGGGTTCGCCGTCTCGTGGGTGAACCCCCGCTCCGCCAGCACGTCGTACAGCGGGACCGGCTCGAAGCTGTTGACCAGGAGTAGCGACTCCCCGTCGTCGAGGCCGTCGAGCGCGGCCATGATATCGCCGAACGGTTCGCCGTCGATCTCGCGGGCGTCCAAGCGCTCGTCCGCGTCGTCGAATGGGTCGGCGCTCATGGATCGATCGACGGGCCGCGCGGTGGTAACCCTCCCGTCGAACATGTTCGCTCGAAGCGGTATCCGCGTGGGGAACGTTCCTCCGATCGAGATGGCTACACACGACGATCACGACCACGACCACGGCGCGGACCCGGTGACGGACCACGTCCACGAGAACTCGTGGTCCGCGAACCTCGAAGGCCCCGAACACGCCGCGAACCGCGACCTGCTCGTCCGGCAGGCGATCGAAGCGGTCGAGCACACGGCCGCGGGAAACCACGTCAACCTCGTCACCCACGGCGACCACGGCCACCCGGAGGCGTACCTCTTCGACGCGCTGGAGGCGGCGTTCGACGACGACCTCGACCCGGAGTACGTCGAGCAGTGTGGCTGCGGCGGCCACGTCGTTCGCGTCGACGTGTAGGCGGGGTCAGCTTTCTTCGGCCGCTCGCGGGAGCCACATCCGCACCACCGTGCCGGTCGGCTCCCGGGTGTCGATCTTGAGGTCGCCGCCCGACTCCGTGACGATCCAGTGGACGAGCCAGAGCCCGAGCCCGCTCGCGTGTTCGAGCGCCGTCTCCCGGGCCTCCGTGAACACCGCCCGCTCGAT
>NZ_CBVY010000011.1:103035-104525 GCF_000513435.1 Halorubrum sp. AJ67
TGTCTCCGCGATTGCCCCGAGGCGTGTTGGCGTTTTCGCCCCGCCGGCGTCCCTCGTCGACCGGCGCACGTAAGCTATATGTGGCGGTGACCCACCGTTGTATCTATGACGATACAACGCCGCGAGTTCGTGGCGGCGCTGAGTGCCGCCGGGATAGTGAGCACGGCCGGCTGCTCGTCGACGAGCGGCGGCGACGGCAACGAAGGGGACGGGACTGCCGGCAACGGGACCAGCGACGGCGGGAGCGCCGGCGGGGCCGCCGGCGTCGCCGGCGAGACGCTGACGCTCACGACGACGACGAGCACCTACGACACCGGACTCCTCGACGCGATCCACACGGACTTCGAGGAGAGGTACGGCGTCGAGGTCGACGCCGTCGCGCAGGGGACCGGCGCGGCCTTGGAGACCGCCCGCAACGGCGACTCGGACGTGGTGATGGTCCACGCTCGGGGGCTCGAAGACGAGTTCCTGCGCAACGGGCACGGCGTCAACCGCCGCGACCTGATGTTCAACGACTTCGTGATCGTCGGTCCCGAGAGCGACCCGGCCGGGATTCGGGGGATGGGTTCGGCGACGGAGGCGCTCACGTCGATCGCCGAGGCGGGGGCTGCGTTCGTCTCGCGCGGCGACAACTCCGGGACGCACACGAAGGAGCTCAACCTCTGGGAGGCGGCGGGGACCGACCCCGGCGGTGACTGGTATCAGGAGACCGGAAGCGGGATGGGCGAGGCGCTGAACATCGCCACCCAACAGGGTGCGTACACGCTCTCGGACCGCGGGACCTTCATCTCGCAGCGCTCCGAGATCGACCTGACGATCCTCGTTCAGGGACCGATCGAGGACGGCCCGGAGATCCTCGCGAACCCGTACGGGGTCATGGCGGTGAACCCCGGCGTTCACGAGGACGCCAACTACGACCTTGCGATGGCGTACATCGGCTGGATCACGAGTCCGGGCGTCCAAGCGTCGATCTCGGAGTACCAGGTGAACGGGGAACAGCTGTTCTTCCCCGAGGCCGTCGCCGAGGACCCGAACTTCGGACAGTACGTACCGGAAGGCTGGAGCCGCGACTCCGCGGGCGAGTGAGCGTGTCCCTCGCGACGACCCCGGAACTCGTGGCGCTCGCGACGACCCCGGAACTGGCGCTCTCGCTCATCGATCTCCCGTTCAGGGAGGGGTACGTCCGGAGCATCGTCTTCGTCTCGCTGTACGTGAGCGTCGCCGCCGTCGCCGTGAGCACCCTGTTCAGCGTGCCGGTCGCCGTCGCGCTCGGGTTCGCTGAGTTCCCCGGAAAGGGGTTCGTGAAATCAGTTATCAACACGGGGATGGGGTTCCCGAGCGTCGTGGTCGGGTTGCTCGTCCTCTTCGCCGTCTCGAACCAGGGGCCGCTCGGGTCGCTGAACCTCATATTCACCAAGCAGGCGATGATCCTGTCGCAGTTCGTGCTCGCGACGCCGCCGATCACGGCGATCAGCCTCGCCGCCGTCGAC
>NZ_CBVY010000011.1:108704-109373 GCF_000513435.1 Halorubrum sp. AJ67
GTAGGTTGCGAGTAGTCGGTAAAAATGGACCGAATCCCCTAACTCGTTCGAGGAGAGTCAATTCGTATGCTCGACCCGGGCGACTCCGCACCCGAGATCACGCTCACCGACCACCGCGGCGAGACGGTCACCGTCGACCCGGCCGCCGCGAGCCACACGGTGGTGTACTTCTACCCGCGCGCCGACACCCCCGGCTGTACCGCCGAGGCGTGTAGCTTCCGCGACGAGTGGGACGCGTTCGAGGACAGGGACGTCGCCGTCGTCGGGATCAGTGACGACCCCGTCGAGGACCTGGAGCCGTTCGCCGCGGAGTACGACCTGCCCTTCACCCTCCTCTCGGACCCCGACGGGGCGGTCGCGGCCGCGTACGACTCCTACGGCGAGAAGTCGATGTTCGGGAACACCTTCGACGGCGTGTTCCGGAACACGTACGTCCTCGACGGGACGGGGACCGTCGCCTTAGCCTACGAGGGCGTCTCGCCCGAGGACCACGCCGTCGAGATTCTCGACGACATCGACGCGCTCGACGACTGACAGACGCGCCCGACGACTGACAGACGCGTCCGAGGTCACGGAAACCGACCGCCTGAAGGGCGACCACCGGGCGTCGCCACCCGGTAGTATTATTACTTGTCACGAGTCACGTGAAACGATGCCCTCCAAACGGAC
>NZ_CBVY010000011.1:114773-117548 GCF_000513435.1 Halorubrum sp. AJ67
ATGAGGTAGTCCGCGAGGTCTTCGAGCAGGCTTCGGGAGCCGCTCTCCGGAAGCAGTTCGAGGTGTTCCTTCGAGCGCGCCGTGAGGTCTTCGGCGGTCTCGCGGGCGTACTCGATGGAGCCGACCGCCTCCAAGGCCGCCACCGCCTCGTCGATGGCGTCCTCGGTCGCCTCGGCGGGCGTGTCGGCGTCGACGAGGTTGTCGACGTCGACCCCCTGCTGGCGCGCGTGGAGGGTGATCAGCGTCTCCTTCCCCTCGACGAGGTCGGAGCCGCGCTGCTTGCCCAGATCCTCGGAGGGGACCGTCAGGTCGAGCACGTCGTCTTGGATCTGGAACGCGCGCCCCGAGTCGATCCCGTACTGGTAGAGGGCGTCGACGACGTCCTCGTCGGCACCGAGCAGGAGCGCGGGCGTCGCGGCCGACGCGCCGTACAGCACCGCGGTCTTCAGCTCGACCATCTCCAAGTACTCCTCGGGGAGGATGTCGTCGCGGCTCTCGAAGGCGACGTCGAGCGCCTGCCCCTCGCAGATCTCGGTACAGGTGGACGCGAGCATCCGCATCGCCTCCAGTCCGTTCTGCGGGTCCGCGCCCGTCTCGGTCATGAACTCGAACGCCTTCGAGTAGAGGGTGTCGCCCGCGAGGATCGCCGTCGAGATGTCGTACGCCTCGTGGACCGCGGGGACGCCACGGCGGAGGTCGTCCTCGTCCATGATGTCGTCGTGGATCAGCGTGAACGACTGGATCACCTCGATGGCGACGGCCGCGCGCATCACGTCGACGTCGTCGCCGGACAGCGACGGGAACGCGCGGAAGTCGGCCCCCATCGGCTCGGTGCCGGTGACCGCCTCCGCGGCCAGCGTCGTCACCGTCGGGCGGAGCCGCTTCCCGCCGGCTTCGAGGATGTATCTGGTAGCCTCGTAGAGGCGCTCCGGCTCTTGGACCGGTAGCTCCTCGTCGATAGCGGCGTTAACGAGGTCACGCCGCTCGCGGATGGCCTCTAACACCCGCGCCTCCTTCGTCTCGCTCGTCATTCGACGAGCTGGTGAACGCTCCCGTTCTGCGAGACGTGGATGTCCCGTCCGAGCTTGTACCCCTGCGACTTCGCGAGGTCCACGTACGGCGAGAAGCCCTCAAGCGACTGGTGGCCCGGGATGACGTGCTGCGGCTGGAGCGCGTCGAGCATCTCGTAGTGGCCCTCCTCGCGGAGGTGGCCGGAGACGTGGATGTCGTCGTAGATGCGAGCGCCCTGCATGCGGAGCAGCTGTTCGCTCTGGTAGCGCTGCCCGCGGTTCGTGGGCTCCGGGATGACGCTCGCGCTGAAGACGACCTTGTCGCCGTCGTCCAGTTCGTACGGCGTCTCGCCGCGGCCCATCCGGGTTAACATTGCGCGCGGCTCGCCCTGGTGGCCCGTCACGATGGGGAGGAAGTTCCCCTTCCCCTCCTTCATGATCCGCTTGAACGCGCGGTCGACGGACTTCCGGTGGCCGTACATGCCGACGTCGCCCTGGAAGTCGACGAAGTCAAGCCGTTCGGCCGTGCCGGAGTACTTCTCCATCGAGCGGCCGAGCAGGACCGGCTGGCGGCCGATCTCGCGGGCGTACTCGACGAGGGTCTTCACGCGGGCGATGTGAGAGGAGAACGTCGTGGCGACGATGCCACCGGAGTAGTCCTCCATCGACTTGAACGTGTCCTCGACGTGTTTCTTCGCGTACGACTCCGAGGGAGTTCGGCCCTTTCGACCGGCGTTCGTACAGTCCTCGATGTAACAGAGGACGCCCTCGTCCTGCCGGCCGATCTCGCGGAACCGGTCCATGTCGACCGGGTCGCCGATGACGGGCGTGTGGTCCAGTCGCTTGTCGAGCCCGTAGACGATCGCGCCCTCGGGCGTGTGGAGGACCGGGTTGATCGCGTCGATGATCGAGTGCGTGACGTTGACGAACTCCATCTCGACCTGCTCGGAGTCGCCGATCGCCATCGTAGCACCCGGCTTCATCTTCACGAGGTCGTTGTCGACCTGGAACTTGCCCTCGTCTTCGATCTGCTGGCGCACCAGCTCGATCGTGTACGGCGCGGAGACGATCGGCGCGTCGTACCGGTGGGCGAGCTTCGGGATCCCCGCGATGTGGTCGAGGTGGCCGTGCGTGGGGACGATCGCTTTCACGTCGCCTTCGAGTTCGCTCATCACCCGATCGTCCGGGATTGCGCCCATGTCGATCAGGTCGAGGCTGTGCATGCTTTCGGTCTCCACGTTGTCGTGGATGAGGACCTTACTGAGGTTCAGGCCCATGTCGAAGATGACGATGTCTTCGCCCGCGCGAACCGCCGTCATCTGTCGACCGACCTCTTCGTAACCGCCGAGTGTCGCAATTTCGATTTCCATGGTGTTGTCGTGTCGAACGCCGTGTGGCGTCCATCACTGAAACCCCGCAAGGAGCCGTCAGCGCTGCGTCCGACTGCGTCGTTGAGGCCCCGCTACGGCCGAGCCGACGTCGGCTCACCGTGTCCCGCGGGAGTGTGGTATATCGGCGTACTCTCGCCCGCTTTAAAAACACCGGGGTTCGGTCGCGCTGCCGCCCGTCGCGGCGCGTCCGCCTCGGGCGGCGCTCCCGACTCTCGCTCCGCTCGTCTCGGTCCGAGCGTCCGACACCGGACCCGCAACGCACTTGGGTCGCTCCGCGAAACGGCCCCGGCAATGGACCCGCTCTCCGCGTTCGCGCTGGCGGCGCGTTCCCTCCCCGCACCGTCCCGGATTCCCGACGCCTCGCTTTCGGCCGT
>NZ_CBVY010000011.1:122525-124309 GCF_000513435.1 Halorubrum sp. AJ67
AACTCGGCGGCGCGCCCGACCCGACGCCGGCGACGCTCGACCCCGACGAGTGGCCGCGGGCGATCTCCGGCGGGCCGGAGACGGTCTCGGGGCTGCTCGAACAGCTCGCGGACCGCGTCGGCGTCGACGAGGTGATGATCCAACACACGGTGCCGGACCACGAGGACGCGCTCGACTCCCACGCGCTGCTCGCGGAGGCGATGGAGCTGGAGCCGCGAGCGTGACCGAGACGGAGCGACCGACCCCGGTCAGCGGTCGACGGGCGGATTGAGGAAGACGCCGTCGACGATCAGCAGACAACAGACCGCCGAAGCACCCGCGAGCGGCGGGATTCCGTCGCCCGTGTTCAGCGCCAGCGCGCCGTAGACCGCGACGAAGAGGAGGGGAAAGGCGAGCAACAAGAGGTCCGCGCGGTCGAGCGCGCCGGGGATCGCGGCGTGGAGTTCGACCGCCATGGCGTCACTCCACGTACCCCAGATCCCGGAGTCGCTGGCCGATCCGACGGGCCTCGGCCTCGCTGATCTCGTCGTCCGACTCCATCTCCTGAACGACGACGTGTTTCACGAACTCCTTGACCGAGCCGAACGGCTCCTCTTCGATGTACTCCTCGACGTCCGCGACGAACTCCTTGCGCAGCGAGATCGTCGTGTAGTCGCTCATTACCGTCGGCCACGCGCTCCTGCGTGAAAAATCTAATTACATCTAATTAAGCAGCGTTGCCGGTCGGGTACCGCGTTCGCGAGGTGTCTCGTCCGGAGTCACTCCACCCGGTCGCGAGCGGCGGCGATCAGCATCGGGAGCATCACGGTCGCGTCGCCGTAGACGGAGGCGTTGCGCGCGTCTTTCTCCAACTTCCCCCACGACCGCGCCTCTTCGAGCGTCGCCCCGGAGAGGCCGCCGGTCGCCTCCGGGTCCATCGTGATCTGGACGGCGTAGTCGTACGCCCGGGGCGTGACGAGCATCGTCTGGAGGGTGAAGTTCTTCGGGACCCCGCCGCCGACGAGCAGGCAGCCGGCGTCGTCGGCGTCGAAGGCGAGGTCGGTCAGCTCCGTCATGTCGGCGAGGGCGTCGAGCGTGAAGTCCGCGGTCTGGGCGTACATCCACGCCTGAAGCCCCAGTACGGAGTCTTGGACCGCCGGGCAGTAGATCGGCACGTCGCACTCGTAGGCGGCCGCGGCGACGCCCGGCCCCTCCGGCACGTCGTCGCGCTCGTTGACCGCGGCGTTCGCGCGGCCGAGTTCGCGCGTCAGGTCGGCGATGGAGACGGCGTCGGTGCCGTCCGCGTCCGGGTCGGCCTCCAGCGCCGGGAACACCTCCTCGCGGAGGTGACCCTCGAACTCCGCGAAGTGCTCCTGCGGGAGGTACACGTTGTAGATGCGGTCGACGCCCTCGTCGCGCAGCCCCTCGTCGTGTTCGCGGAGGCTCTTCTCGGGGTCGTGAGTGCGCCCGTGGTGGTGTTTCCCGCCGATGGCCTCGATGGCGTCGTGGGTGAGATTCGCTCCGGTGGTCACGAGGGCGTCGACGTAGCCGTCGCGGATGAGGTCGGCAACGATCCGGCGCATCCCCGCGGGCACCATCGCGCCCGCCAGCGAGAGGAACACGGTACAGTCCTCGTTCGCGAACATCTCCGCGAGCACGTCGCCCGCCTCGTTGACCGCGGCGGCCCCGATGCCCGCGTCGCCGTAGCCGTCGACGAGTTCGCTCACGGTCATCCCGGCGGTCGCGCGGGTGTGGCCCACCGGGTCCGCGTGGAACTCCTCGCGGTGCGGCCCGTCGTCGCGATC
>NZ_CBVY010000011.1:127223-129667 GCF_000513435.1 Halorubrum sp. AJ67
CTCCAAGAGCGGGAGGTCCGCCGGGAACGTCCAGTCGCCGTCGAGGATCGCCCGCCGGGTCTCGGCCGGTAGCGGGGGGTACCCCGTCCATGTCGTTCACCTCGCCGGTCACCTCGACGGAGACCCGCCCGCGGCCGCCGACGAGTTCGATCACGTCGGTCGAGAGCGTCCGGTCGCGGAGCTGTTTGAGCGAGATCCGCTTGGGAACGCTGGCCCCGAGCCGGTCGCCCTGCGAGTGGGCGTACAGCGAGATCATCAACACGACGATGATCGCCGTGAGGATCGCCGGCGCGCGCTCCGACGACCGGATCGTCTCGTCGTTGAGCGCGAGCAGCCCGCCGTTAATGCCGGCGATAGCGAGCGACAACACGACCACCCCGAGCCCGGGGATCGTCACGTCCGTCACGTACTTGAACACGAACCCGAGGGTCCCGGCCACCAGCGCGGGGACGATTCCAGTGATGACACCGAGGTAGATCCCGAAGACGATCTCGACGGGCAGCGACATACGCGCTTCAACCGACGGGGCGGTTAAACGTGTGTCGACGGATGCCGACGCGGCGGGGGAGGCGGCGTCCGGAGCGTCACCGCCGGCGTCGGTCGGCCTCGCGGGGTTTAAGTGCGGTCTCGGCGACCCGGAGGTATGGAGTTGACCCGCGACTGGGTGACCGTTCGGGCGTCGATCGCCCTGACGTTCGCAGTCGCGATACTGTCGATTCTCGCCGGGCTGGCACAGATCGGCGGGCTCGGCGTCTCGGGTCCGCTCGCTCCGTACGTCCCGGACGTCGTCCGCCAGACCGTCGGGTTCACGGGGACGATCACCGGGTTCACCATGCTCGCGAGCGGCTTCGCTTTGCGGAACGGCTATCGGGTCGGCTGGTACTCGACCGCCGTGTTGCTCCCGCTGACCGCGATCCAAGGACTGATGCAGGCGTCGGTGCTTTCCTTCCCGCTGGTGGCGCTGTCGCTGCTTTCGATGCCGGCGCTCCTCTACAACCGGGGGCGGTTCGACCGCCAGTTCCGGCCGTCGCCGACGCAGCTCGCCGCCGGGGCGGCGCTGGTCACGGCCATCTCGTACGGAACGGTCGGGTCGTACGCGCTCCGCGACCAGTTCAACGGGGTCGAGACCATCGTCGACGCGTTCTACTTCACCGTCGTCACCGCCTCGACGGTGGGGTACGGCGACGTGATCCCGGCGACCGGTCCCGACTCCGACATCGCACAGCTGTTCGTGCTCTCCTCGCTCGTGATGAACGTCGCCGCCTTCGCGGTGGCGCTCGGGGTCCTGTTGACCCCCGCTATCGAGGCGCAGCTCTCCAAGGCGCTCGGAAAGATGACTGAGAAACAGATCGACCTCCTCGACGACCACGTCCTCATCTTAGGCTACGGGGACCTGACGGAACCGATACTCGAAGAACTCGACGGACGGGGCGGAACCACCTACGCCGTGATCACGACCAACGAGGCCGCGGCCAGACGACTGGACGAGCGGTCCGTCCCCACGCTCACCGCGGACCCCAGCGACGTCGAACCGCTCGAACGCGCCCACATCGCGGACGCCCGCGCGGTCGTCGTCGCCACCGAGAACGACGCGCAGGACGCGCTGGCGATACTGACCGCGCGCCAGCTCAACCCCGGCGTGCGGATCGTCGCCGCCGCGACGCAACGCGAGAACGTCAACAAGCTCCGCCGGGCCGGCGCGGACCAAGTTATTTCGCCGTCGACGCTCGGTGGTCACATCCTCATCGACTGCGCGTTCGGGTCGAACAGCGACGAGGCGACGACCGACCTCTTGGGCGGTGCGCTCGACGGAGACGCGGACCGAGACGCGATGACCCGGGACGGCGACTGAGGCCTCTCAGCGGCTCCGGCGTCCCTTCGTCTGCCGGTAGTCCCGGCTCAACACGCTCTCGCGCATGTGATCGCGGAACGCGTCAGCCTCCGCGTCGGTCATCGTCGCCGGCTCCTTCATCGGCACCAGCTCGAATCCGCGCCCGCGGATCGTCGTCGCGTGTTCGGCGTCGACGTCGAACGAGTCCGGCCGCCGCGTCGTGTACTCGACCGCCAGTTCGCGGAGCGGGCGCTCGCCGACCGGCACGATGATCTGCGGGTTTATCATCCGGACCTCCGCGTTGAGGAACGGCTCGCAGGTGTCGATCTCCCGGTCTGTCGGGGCGCGGTCGGGGTGTCGACACCGCGTCAGGTTCGTGAAGAAGACGTTCTGAACGTCCGGCTCCGCGGCGTCCGGCTCCGAGCGAACGAAGCCGAGGTCGCCGAAGATCGACTGGACGCGTTCGCCGCCGCCGTCGCCGGTCGAAGGGGACGCCGTTGCGCTCGGCGGCCGCGGTCGGGCCGGTACCGACCACGAGGAACTCCGGCCCCCACGTCGCCGTAGCCGTGAACGACGCGGTCGCGGACGCCGCACACGCCCGTCGCTAGTTCTC
>NZ_CBVY010000011.1:133040-134122 GCF_000513435.1 Halorubrum sp. AJ67
TCTCGAACTCCGTCTGGTTCGCGTCCACGGTTGACGTGGACGCTCCGCGTCCCTAAACGCTCCGGCCGCGACGCTCGCGAGTCGAGCCGGCACGGCCGAGAGAAGGAGCGACCGCGTCAGTTCGGCACGTAACAGTCGCCGTCGCAGTCGACGAGCCCCTCGTTTCGGAGGGTCTTCAGGATGCTGTACAGGGAGAGCTTCTTCATCCCGAGCGAGTCGCCCATCTCCGAGACCGTGGCGTCGCCGTTCGTGGTCAGGTAGAGGTACACGAGCTTGGCGCGGGGCGACTGAAGCTCCGGGGGCAACGCGGCAGCCGCCGCGGACGCGGTTTCCGTCTCGATCATCTTGTTCGATCGGTTGGCTTCGACGATAATAAATCCCCTATTCAACGTTCGTCGAAACAATCTGAAGAGGATTGAGAGCGCGTCAAGACGCTTATTTCGGCGAATCAGCCGAGACATCGTCGGTCGACGAACGGAGATTCGACGCGTATCGACGCGGGTTTTCGACCGTCGACGGATACGAGACCGTGAACGATCCGGATCGATCCCGTAGGACGGAGCGGGGGCCCGACGGGACGCCGCGGATCGGCGGTATCGCCGCTCGGATCAGTACGAGCGACTCTTCGGCTCGTACGTCTTGTTTTCGCCTTCGAGGACGACCGGCTTGTACCACAGCTCCGGCTCGCCGTCGTTCCACGAGATGAGCGTGTGTTTCAGCCAGTTCTCGTCTTTCCGCTCTTGGTGCTCCTTGCGCCAGTGCGCGCCCCGGAACTCCTCGCGGGCGAGCGCGCCCATCGTCAGCGCCTCCGCGATGTCGAGGATGTTCCGAGTCTCGATAGTGTGGATGAGGTCGGTGTTGAACGTCCGCGACGGGTCCGACACCGCGACGTCCTTGTACGCCTCGCGCGCCTCGTGAAGGTCGGCCAGCGTCTCCTCCAGCCGGCCCTCCTCGCGGAACACGTTGACGTTGGCCGTCATCGTCTCCTGAACCTTCGAGCGGATCTCGGCGTGGTTGCGCCCGTCGCGGGAGAGCAGCTCCTCGACGCGCTCCTGCGCGCGGTCGACAGCGCCGACGACGAC
>NZ_CBVY010000011.1:136647-138696 GCF_000513435.1 Halorubrum sp. AJ67
CCGAACTCGTAGTCGGCCGGCTCCCAGTCGGTGGAGCGGCCGGTCGTGACCTCGGCCTCACCCATCTCCTCGCCCGCCGCGTGCCGGCCGGCGCGCTTCCCGAAGACGATGAGCTCCGGCAGCGCGTTGCCGCCGAGGCGGTTCGCGCCGTGGACCGACGCACAGGCGCACTCGCCGGCCGCGTACAGCCCGTCGATGACGGTCTCGCCGTGCTCGTTCGTCTCGATGCCGCCCATCGCGTAGTGCTGGCCGGGCTTGACCGGCATCGGCTCCGTGAGCCCGTCCGCGCCCTCGAAGTCCTCCGCGAGGTGGAGGATGTTCTCCAACCGGTCGAGGATGCGCTCCTCGCCTAAATGCCGCATGTCGAGGTGGACGTACTCGTCCTCGATGCCGCGGCCCTCGTTGACCTCGGTCAGCTCGGCGCGGGAGACGACGTCGCGGGAGGCGAGCTCGCCGTCGTTGTTCGCGTAGCCGTGTTCGAACATGAACCGCTCGCCGTCCTCGTTGTAGAGGATTCCGCCCTCGCCGCGGACGCCCTCGGAGATGAGGACGCCGGTCGACGGCAGCGTCGTCGGGTGGAACTGGATGAACTCCATGTCCTCCATCGGGACGCCGGCGCGGTACGCCATCGCGACGCCGTCGCCGGTGTTGGCGACCGCATTGGTGGTGTGATCGAACACCTGCCCCATCCCGCCCGTCGCGAGGATGACGCCGTTCTTCGCGCGGAAGCCGCTAACCTCACCGCTCTGGATGTCGTAGCCGACGACGCCGTGACAGGTCCGCTCGGCGGGGTCGTCCTCGTCGGTGACCGCGAGATCCATCACGTGCCACTCGTCGTACACCGTAATTCCGCGTTTGACCACCTGCTCGTACATCGTGTGGAGCATCTGGTGGCCCGTCTCCGCGCCGGCGTACGTCGTCCGCGGGAAGGAGAGCCCGCCGAACGGGCGCTGGGAGACGCGGCCGTCGTCCTCGCGGGAGAACGGCATCCCCCAGTGTTCGAGCCGGATGTACCTCCTCGGGGCTCTCTTTACAGAGGGCCTCGACCGCCGGGGCGTCCCCGAGGTAGTCCGAGCCCTTCATCGTGTCGTACGCGTGGTCCTGCCAGGAGTCGGCGTCGCGTAACGCCGCGTTGATGCCGCCCTCCGCCGCGCCCGTGTGCGACCGGACGGGATGGAGCTTCGACACCATCGCCACGTCCGCACCCGCTTCCTGTGCCGCGATCGCCGCCCGGAGTCCCGCCCCGCCGGCCCCGACGACGACGACGTCGTGTTCGTACATTGTTGGTATGTAATTTCGTAGGTTCCGGAGTCCCTTGATACTGTCTGTCGGGACTACCAGAACTTCAGATTGTTTTTGACCGCTTCGCGCTTCAGCTCCTGAATGTGCTCGGTGAGGGGGATGTCCTTCGGGCACACCTCGGTACAGGAGAACTGCGTCTGACACCGCCAGACGCCGTGTTCCTGCTCGATGATCTCCAGCCGCTTCTGTTTGATCTCCTCGCCCTCGCGCTCGTCCATCGCGAACCGGTACGCCTTGTTGATCGCGGCGGGCCCGAGGTACTCGTTGTCGCCGGCGGCGATGTTACACGAGGACATACACGCGCCACACCAGATACAGCGCGTGGACATCTTGATCTTCTCGCGGTTCTCGCGGTCCTGTCGCTGCTCTTCGAGCTCGCCGTCCGGGAACTCGTTCGTCTGGAAGTACGGCTCGACGGCCTCCATCTGGTCGTAGAAGTGCTCCATGTCGACGACGAGGTCCTTGGTCACCTCGGCGTGCGGGAGCGGCTCGACGCGGACCGGCTGTTCGAGGTCCGAGATCTGCGTCTTACACGCCAGCTTCTGCCCGCCGTTGACGAACATCGCGTCGGACCCGCACACCGCCTGCCGGCAGGAGTGGCGGAACGTGAGCGAGGAGTCGTACGTGTCGCGCGCGTACATCAGCGCGTCGAGGACGGTCATCCCCTTCGTGAACGGGACGTGGAAGGTGTCGAACCGCGGCTCCTGTTTCCCCTCGACCTGCGGGTCGTAGCGGAACACCTTCAGC
>NZ_CBVY010000011.1:142130-145728 GCF_000513435.1 Halorubrum sp. AJ67
GGACGGCGGCTCGCGGGGGACGGAACATGGGGAGTCGGTCCGCAGCGGGATCACGATGGGGGTTCCCGGGTCCCGGGCTCGTCGCTCGGCGGCGTCGTCTCCGCGGTCGCGGGCAACGTCGCGGCGTTCGTCGTCGCCGCCGCGTTCGCGCTCACCGCGAGCGTTGTCGCGTACCGCTACGTCCCGGAGACCCACGTCACGGGCGACCGCTCCGGGGACTCGATCAAGCCGTGGGAGGTCGACACCGCCGTCCCCGCGGTGACGGTCGGCTTAGTCAACTTCGGGCTGATGTTCGCGTACATCGGCGCGCTGTTCTCCACGCTCGTCTTGTTCCTCGGGGAGAACGACATCTCGCTGTTCGGGCTCGCGCCGCAGGGGACCTCCGGGTTGTTCATGGCCGGCACGGTCCTGTCGGCCGCGTTCTTCATGCTCGTGGGGGGACGGGTCTCCGACACCCGGAACTCCCGGACGCCGATCCTGTTGACGTTCCTCGCCGTCTCGTTCGTCGGGTTCCTGCTGCTCGCCCGGGCCGGCTCAGTCCTCTCCTTGGGCCTCGCCTGCGTCTTCATCGGTGCCGGACAAGGGGGAACGAGCGGCCCGATGATGGCCCTGCTCGCGGACCTCACCCCGGACGAGCGGATGGGCCGCGCCTCGGGGACGAACAACGTCCTCGGCGACGTGGGCGGGGGACTCGGCCCATTGGTGTCCCTCCCGCTGATCGAGGCGGTCGGGTTCGCGCCCATCTACGCCGCCTGCGCGGTGCTCCCGCTCGCCGCGGGGGCCGTCCTCCTCGTCGGGGTGCGCCGGGAGACCGGAACCTTCCTCCCCGGACACGCGACCGGCGAAACGGGCCCGAGCGAGCGGTCGAACGCCGCGGACTCGTAGTTGACGGCGCTCCGCGAATTCCGATGCGGTCACTCATAAACCAACCAGCCGCCGGCGCGCCTCCGAGCGGCCGCCCCCGGCGGCCGCAAGGAGTCCGCGAGGGAGTCGGTGGTCCGGAGCAACGCGGAGGACCACCGACAGGGCGAGAGCGAAGCTCTCGCTTACAACCGGCGCGTAGCGCCGGTGACGAGGTTGGGGAGGCGTGAGGCTGTGGTGCTGTGCGGGGCGGGAATCGAAGGGGCAGCCGTGAGGACGAAGCACGCCGCAGCAAGCACTGGAAGGAGCGAGCGAAGCGAGCGACTGAAGCGCGCAGCAAGGCGCGCGAGTCCCGCGAGCGAAAGCGAGCGGGACCACGAAAGACGCAGCGCCGAGCGAAGCGAGGCGACCGTCTTTCGGAGGTACTCACGGCTGGGGCTTCGACGGTGTTCGTGGTCGAAGTCGGAACCGGTGTCGTTCGTTTACGATCATGGCTGGATCGACGCACCCCACCAAACGGATCGATCACCGCGTCACGGCCAGTATCGTAAGTATGCGAACCGCTGACTCCCCCTACCCGAAAGAACAACCGTTAAAAGTCGCCGACGGGTTCGTACGGACATGGCTGGAACTATCGAAGCGCTCGTCCCCGGCGGGCAGGCCACCCCCGGCCCGCCGCTCGGTCCCGAGCTCGGACCGACGCCGGTGGACGTTCAGGACGTCGTCGCGCAGATCAACGACGAGACCGCCGCGTTCGACGGCATGGAAGTGCCCGTCACCGTCGAGTACGACGACGACGGCTCCTTCACCATCGAGGTCGGCGTGCCGCCCACGGCGGAACTCATCAAGGACGAAGCCGGCTTCGAGACCGGCTCCGGTGAGCCGCAGGAGAACTTCGTCGCGGACATGTCCATCGAACAGGTGAAGACGGTCGCCGAGCAGAAGTCGAGCGACCTGCTCGCGTACGACACGAAGGCCGCCGCCAAGGAGGTCGGCGGCACCTGCGCCTCCCTCGGCGTCACCATCGAGGGCGAGGACGCCCGGACGTTCGACGACCGCGTCGACGCCGGCGACTACGACGACGTCCTCGACGAGTAGCGCTCCGCTACCGTCCCGCGGCCTCATTTTCGATGGCGAGTTTCTCGGATGACGCGGAGTCAAATCGCCGTTTTCGTTCGACCTCCGCGTATCGAGCGCGAAGGTTGAGACGCCGAGTGGGATAGTTTATGTCAGTACGCATGGGTTTATATCAGTACACGGGTGTTGTCGGGTATGGCCGGGGAGGGAGACGCGGTGGCGGCCGACAGGAGTGCCAATCGGGACCGGGCCGCTATCGACGACGTTGAGCCCGACGACGACGTTGAGCCCGACGACGACGACATCGACGCGTTCGACGAGGATCTCTGGCTGGATCGGATCTCCCGGAAGTTGGGGATGGGATGGCTATCAGACATGCTACCGGGGAATATCCCGCCCTCGTATCTCTACGCCGTTGTGACTATCACGACGCTCGAACTGGTGGTCGGTGCGTACTCGTACGCGATGGGGGAGCCGATCATCTACCTCCAGAATCCGTTCTTTGTGTTTCAGCCGATCGCGTTGTTCGCGGCGGTGTACGGCTCGCGCTCGCTCCGTCGACGCTACTACCACGTGATGAAGGAGATGCGGATCGACGACCGGGTCGACGAGTCCGAGCGGCTGACGGACATCATCCCGTCGTGGCTCCCGTGGACGGTGTTCCTGTCAGCGCTGGCCATAAACTACATCCGGATGTTCGCTCTCGGCGGACCCATCACCATCTACCGAGAGATGAACCTCGCGGCGGTGATCGGCTGGACGGTCTCGAATCCGGTCTGGGCGTCGATCGCCACGCAGTTCTTTGCGGTCTACCTCTCGGTCGAACTCATCGCACCGCGGCGTCTCCGGAACTCTGACGTCGGGATCGATTTCCTCGACCCGGAAGGGCTCGGCGGGCTCCGGCCGATCGGTGAACTGATCAAACACGCGTACTACTACGTTGTCGCCGGGCTGATCGCGTTCGCGCTCCTTCTCTACGGACCAGCAATTATTGGGATCGAGATGGAACGGACGGCGGCGACGAACATCGTTTTCACGGCGATTTGGGCCGGATCGATCGCCACGGTGGGATACGCGGTCTTCACGCTTCACCGGTTCATGCGCGACGAGAAGCGACACGAACTCCGTCGACTGAAGTCGATCGAGCAGCGGCTCGTCGAGAACCGGTGGGACATCAAACGCTACGTGGTCTCGGGAGAGGACCGAGACACGGTCGAGGAACTCCGACGGCGGATGGAGATGGTGAGCTCGACGAACGAGTATCCGGCGACGTTCAGCATCTGGTCGCAGCTGCTTCTCAGCATCATCATTCCGAAGGCCACCCAACTACTCGTTGCAAGAATATAGCGACGCGAATCGAGCGCCGTCCTACGCAAGTCGAGCGCCGTCCTACTGGTCGACATTCGGGAAACGGTACGACGGTCGATTCCGACTGTTTCGACGGCCGCCGAGCCGCCGGGCTATCGTTCTGTCACACCGCGGGGCGCTCCGCGGGTTCGGGCTCGGTCTCGTCAAGCGCGATCGGACGCACGTCGGCCCACGTCCAGCCGATGATCGCGGCCGCAGCGACGAGCGCGTAGAACTGGACGAAGACGCCGGCGATCGTACCGAGGACCGGCACCACGGAGAGGACCCCGATCGCGAGTGCGCCGGCGAGGAC
>NZ_CBVY010000011.1:149604-152932 GCF_000513435.1 Halorubrum sp. AJ67
CACCGTCTCCGGTGTACTCGGTGAAATCCTCCAGCGTCATGGCGTATCCACCGGTCGCCGGGCCGAAAGCGTTTGCCCTCGTGTCGCAGCGGCCGTCTCTGGGCTCGGTGTCCAGATGAGGATTTCAACAGAGCCGGAGGACAGGCACTTAAACGCGTCTTGACAGAGATCACCGAGACCAGACCTTTTTATTCGTTGCCAAATTCTCCTAGTTTATGAATAGGCGGAATGTCTTACAGTTTTTCGGGGTATCCAGTGCGGCAGCGTTGGCCGGCTGCGGAGACTCCTCTACTGTAGATAATGAATCCTCTAACGGAGATAGTGAATCTTCGAACGTAGCCAGTGAACGGATCGTGATTAGAGACATCGAATGGGATTGGGGCGACGATGGCTTAGATCAGGTTACGATTGTGGTGGTGAACAAAGGAGAGTACCCCGTTCAACTCGAAAGAGCAGAATTCACGCTAGAATCTCCTGACACAGATTTATCGAGAAGTCTCAACACTACTCTTAGCCCCGGTACCGCGGATAAAATTGCGATCTCATCATCTCAGAGTATAAAAGTGGAAAACTTGGGAACACAGATCGGGACGGCAACCGTTGAGACAGACATCGGGACGGTGAGTGAGAGCTTCCCGTATGATCCAGGTCTCCCAGCTTTACTAACATTCGTATCGTTGAGACCGAGCTGGGACGGAAACACAATAACCGATGCTACTTTTCGTGTTGGAAATCTGGGCGAATTACTGACTAGTGTCCAGATCTCGGCAACCGCCAACGGTGAAGAGGTAGCGACGGCTCCGACTGAGAAGATCTATCCGGGCACAGGCCGGAGTCTAGTGGTTAGCGATCCGGAATCGCTACAAACGGCTACTTCTGGTGAAGATGCGGAGCTTGAATTCACCGCAGACTCGCCGGCAGGGCAGGCTGCCGGAATAATATCGCAGCAGATCACCGATACTGACCTCTCGGTCGACTCGATGTCGTCCGGGTGGGCGAACGGACAGTTCGTCGAACTGCTGGCGACGCTTAGCGTCAACGCAGATACTGATCTCAACCCCTCGGCCCAGATAACGATCGACGATAACAAAATTAAGAATGGAAGTTTCACGATCCAAGCGAACGAGAGGCTTGAGGATCTACCGTTCTATGACGAAGCATCGTCTCTTGGCCGGCAAGCTATTGAGCCTGACCCGTATGAAATTCGGACCGGCGGAACACACGAGGTGGTCTTGAATCTGGAGCTAGAAGACGGGTCAATCTCGGCGTCTCATTCGAAGGAATTCGACGGGCTGGATACTGTCTTCTCAGATATCGAAGCATCGTTTTCCAGCCCCGGCAACGGCACAGACGATGTCGAACTCTCTGAGGTGAAGTTCGGTGTGCGAAACGATGGGGACGTAGTTCTGCGCTATGACTCGATAGAAATCGGGATCGGAGATCCCTCACGCACGGACGAACTGACTTCCAGTAAGGGGTTACTTCCGGGTTCATCGGAGCAAGAACACGTGAGATTGAGCAACGGAAGAGCGGTGTCACCGGGCGAAAAAGAGCTCACGATTTCGCTGTTGTACAAAGGTGACGAGATTGAACGTACGACGACCACGGTAACAGCATAATCGGAGAATCAGTACGACGAATACGACCTCGGTAGGCGGGAGTTGGCGGCAACGACAGCCCTGAGGTAGGACGGTCTTCATGTCGAAAAATCGCAGATATCGCTGGGGCCGTGGCGGTATTCGACCGAAGCGAAATTCGCGATCTGTTACGACTGTCCGAGTGTGCGATTTCATCGCGGAATCGGTGTTGCGGCAGAATATCTGACTCCTTGAGAAGTTCGCGTGGAACGGCTCATCCGAACAGTATCTCCCAGCACACCGCCCTTATCCGGCTCGACCCCTTACTCGTGGCATGATACTCGTTCGCGGCAGCGGCGGCGGCACGGACCTCACCGGCACGGTGTTCGAGCGCGGCGAGGAGCCGCCCGCGTACAAGGGCGCGCCGAACGAGGACGCGCCGTACGTCTGGGTGTGCGACGCCTTCTACGAGGTCGAGAGCGGCGGCTCGCCGCTCGTCGTCGACGGCGAGGAGATCCGGGTCGCCTTCGAGGAGCCGATGCCCCGCGGGTTCGACACCCGCGATCAGGCGGTCGAGGCCGCCCGCGACCACGTCCGCACGCAGTTCGCCCGGATCGGCGTCGACCCCGCCGACGTCGAGGTCGAAGTGAGCGCGGCCGACCCGGCCTGAGGCTCCGCGGGCGACGCGCTCGCGGCCTCCCTTTTACCTGTCCCGCCTCGGTACGGGAGGTATGCCCGACCCACCGGAGGACTTCGACCCCGAGTCGCGGGAGGAGCGCGAGGTCGCGGCCGAGGCCGCGAGCGACCGGTCCGACTTCCTCTCGCTGATGGGCCACACGTACCGCGGCGAGCTCGGGCGGACCAGCTCGTGGCGGACGCGAATCGACCGGACGACCAACTGGGCCGTCGTGGTGACGGCATCGCTCCTGACGTGGACCTTCTCGAACGAGTCGCGGCCGCACTACGTGCTGCTCATCGGACTCGTCATGCTCAGCGTCTTCCTCGGGATCGAGACCCGCCGGTACCGGACCTTCGACGTCTGGCGGTCGCGCGTGCGGCTCTTGGAGGAGAACGTGTTCGCGAACGCGCTCGACCCCGAGGGCGTCGAGCAGTCGAACTGGCGGGAGCTGCTGAGCGAGGACCTCCGCGAGCCGACGATCAAGATGCCGGGCGTCGAGGCGGTCTCTCGGCGGCTCCGCCGGGTGTACGCCCCGCTCTTTTCCGTCCTGATCGCCGCGTGGGTCGTCAGGCTCACGGTGTTCACGCCGCCGGGAAGCGGCGTCGTCGCGACCGCGGCGGTCGGTGCGATCCCGGGCGCGTTCGTGCTCGCGCTCGTCGCCTGTTTCTACGTCGTCGTCCTCGGACTGACGCTTCGCCGGGCCCCGCGGCAGGCCAAAGGCGAGATGGGGACGGCCGAGGACGCCGACGAGTGGAAGTGAGCCGGCCGGGCCGCCGGTACCCGCAACCCCTTTTCGGTCTCGGCCCAACCACGTCGTATGACCGAGCTACCGGACCGCGTCGTGGGCGACGCGCGGACGAGCGACTTCGGGTGGAGCCTCCTCACAGACCTGACCGACATCGGTAATCGGATGGCCGGATCGGCCGGCGAGCGGCGCGGCGCTGAGCGTGTCGTCGAGGCGTTCGAGGCGGCCGGCCTGCGAAACGCCGGCCTCGACGAGTTCGAGATCCCCGGCTGGTGGCGCGGCGAGTCGTCGCTGTCGGTGTCGGGGCGTCGACCGCCACCACGAACG
>NZ_CBVY010000011.1:156433-163092 GCF_000513435.1 Halorubrum sp. AJ67
AGCACGTCCATCCCGTCGTCGCGGTCGATGTCGAAGTTGCGGGCGTACAGCTCGTCGACGCGCTCGTACTCGGCGTCGGAGAGCGGCGGCACGCCCGCCGCGCTCCACTCGGCGATGTCGTCGCCGTCGCGGAACGTCGGCGTGACGGAGGCGACCTCGTCGTGCGCGAGCAGCCAGCGGATCGCGGCCTGCGCCATCGTCCGCGTCCCGTCGGCGTGGTCCGGATCCTCGAGGAACCGGATCGCCTCGACCTTCTCCCAGCCCGTCTCGTACCACTCCTTCGGGCGGTGCGAACGGTGGTCGCCGTCTTCGAGGACGGTGTCGGGCGTCACCTGCTCGTTGAGCAGCCCGGAGGAGTGCGGGACACGGGCGATGACGGAGGTGTCCGAGTCGGACTCGCGGATCGACTCCACGAAGTGTCGCCCCGGCTCCTGCTCGAAGAGGTTGAAGACGGTCTGGACCGCGTCGAACTCCTCGTACTCGACGGCGGCGTCGCCCTCGGCGAGCCAGCCGATCGAGGGACCGAGCGCCCAGCCGAGCGCGCGGACGCGGCCGTCGGCCTTCCACTCCGCGAGGAGGTCGCGCACCTCGGGGGTCACCTCGTCGACGTTGGCGTTGTGAAGCTGGAGCACGTCGACGTAGTCGGTGTCGAGCCGGTCGAGCGAGGCCTCGAACGCCTCGGTGAGGTACTCGCGGTTCAGCTCCTTCGGCAGTTCGCCGTGGCCGGCCTGCGGGTTGTCGTAGAAATCGTAGCCGATCTTCGTCGACAGCGTCACCTCGTCGCGGCGGCCGTCGATGGCCCGCCCGATTATCTCCTCGCTGTCGCCGTGGCCGTACACGTCGCCGGTGTCGACGTAGGTGACGCCCGCGTCGAGCGCGTCCTCGACCATCCCGACCGCCTGTTCGTCGGAGCGGTCGCCCCACCAATCGGTGCCGACGACCCACGCGCCGAAGCCGATCTCGGAGACCTCGACGCCGGAGTTCCCCAGTTCGCGGTGTTGCATACCCACTAGTTGGCGGTCGGGACACTTATCGGGCGCGGTCGGTCCCGCGGCGTGGTAGCGCCGGCTCACCGAGACGAGGAGTCCGGCGGGGGTCGCCGCCCGAACTGCTCTGTTGAAATCCCGTTCGGATAGATTCTCCCCTGAAACCGCTGGTCAAAGACACCCGCGAATTGACTGCTGTGATTCCTGCCAGTAAATGAGATAAATGAACTAATAGCCGGCAAATCGTCACAGAGAGGAATCTAAAATAAAACACGGAAACAAATATTTATCATGTTATGGAAATATAATTGAATGTGGAACGAGAGCGCAAACAGAAGCCACTCACATTGATGATTGTGGGTGGTTTTTTTCAGGTAGCAGTCGGTGTTTCGGGTGATATTTCACCTGTAATTGGTGTTGGATTTGGTACCGTTCTTATCGGTCTTGCGTGGATTTGGGCGTCAAAATATATTTGATGTATTATTATTTGTTAAATTTATTCTCTGTATTACTTGAATTCTATCATCAGTTGGTAGATATATCTCGATTCCCTGCGGCAAGTCGGTCACCTGTATTGAACGATCGGTGCGTCCTCTGTACTGACCGATTGAGGGGTAAAACGATCAGCCGCTGTGGATTTCAACAAAGCCGCCCTAACCTATACCCGTCGCCCGCGGATTCATCCGCGCATGGACGAATCCCTCCACGACGCGCTCGACGTGATCGCCTTCCTGCTGGCGGTGATCGCCGCCGTCGCGCTCACCGACCTCAGCCTCCGGTACGGTCCGACCGGTCTCATGCTCGCGGTGCTGTTTCTGATCGTGTTGGGCTTCGTCGGCGTCGCGATCGGGCCGGACCGCGACGGACTAGTCGACGGCGGCGACGGCAGCGACGGAGACGGCGACACGGGCGCGTCCCACAGAGGCGACCGACCGAGTAGCGACGCTCCCTGACGCCGCGGTCGCACAACCGAATCCCTTTGAGGCGTCGCGCCGAACGGAAGGGCAATGACGAAGCGACACGTGTCCCTGCCCGACGGCGCGGAGGCCGGGGTCCGAGGGTTCATCGACGAGGTGGACGAGCGGCTCTCCTCGGACGAGGACACCTGCGAGGTCGTCCGGGACGTGCTGATCGACCTCCACGGCGACCGCGAGGCGTGGGAGGCGTGGCAGGACGGCGAGTCCGTCTCGCGCGCCGAACGCGTCCGCCTTCAGGGGTACGACCCGTGTAACGCGACGCTGGAATCGGAGTACTACGCCGAGAAGGACGAGGACCGCTTCCAGCGCTCGAAACACCTCCAGTGGCTCTGGCGGCAGTTCGACGCCACGCCGATGGCGGACAACGTCGAGTTCGCGCTCCGCTTCCGGCAGATGCTCGGCAGCCACCTCTTCGCCGAGTGCGGAGACAACTGTCGGTTCTTCAAGGGTATCTCCGTCACCTACGGCCACAACATCGAGGTCGGCGACAACGTCGTGGTCCACGACGGCGTCCACCTCGACGACCGCGGGAAGCTGACGATCGGCGACCGCGCCTCTATATCCGACGGTGTCCACCTCTACAGCCACGACCACGACATCGTCGACCAGACCACGGTCCGGAACTTCCACACGATCGTCGAAGCCGACGCCCGCGTCACCTACGACGCGATGGTTCGGGCGGGCTGCCGGATCGGCGAGAACAGCGTCGTCGGCGCGCGCTCCGTGGTCCAGGGCGACGTGCCCGACCATCACGTCGTCGTCGGATCGCCCGCCCGATCCGTCCGCGTGAAGCCCGGCTGGGAGTCCGCCGCCGAGGAGTTAGAGGACGGGCGGCTGCCCGACAACCAGGACGACCGCGAGATCGAGTACGAACTCCCCGACGACCTCGATCAGTTCGACGAGTTCGGCCGGGACCTGAAGCCGCCGGACGTCGAGAACCCCTCGCCGCCCTCGACGGAACGGTAGGACGCTAAAACGCGTTTTCGCGAACAGCCTGTAGCGGCTGTCAGAAGGTGAGTCGATCGATCGGACGGCGGTGTTCCTGCTCGTAAATTGCTGATCGGCACGAACCGTTCCGAAGCCCCAGCCGCGAGGCGGGCAGACGCTCGCTGTGCTCCTCGCTCGGTCGCTTCGCTCCCTCGCTGCGGTGCTTACGTCGTCATCAGAACGCTTCGCGTTCTGATTGGCTCACGAGAGCTTCGCTCTCGTGAACGCCTCTGCCCGCCTCGCGGCTGCCCCTTCGAGTCCCGCCCCGCAACCGCACAGCACCTCATGCCTCCCCAACCTCGTCAGTCGCCGTCGCTCCGCTCCGGCGACTGACTCCCTCGCGCGGCGCTCCTCGGCCGCGATGCGGCCTCGGAGGCGCGCGCCACCGCGAACTGCGGTCGCGGTCGGTTGTCGAGATTAGTTCGTGGTGTGCTACCGCTCGCCAGTATCGTTATCTGCCAGCGGCGCGTACTCCAAAGTGGTGTTACACACATGACAGGACAACAGATACTGATGATCGTCGGCGACTTCGGCGAGGACTACGAGATCATGGTGCCGTTTCAGGCGCTTCAGGCGGTGGGCCACGAGGTCCACGCGGTCTGCCCAGACCGGGAGGGCGGCGAGTCGGTCAAGACCGCGATCCACGACTTCCGCGGCGACCAGACGTACCTGGAGACTCGCGGCCACAACTTCGAACTCACGCACGGGTTCGACGAGGTCGACCCCGCGGAGTACGACGCCTTAGTCGTCCCCGGCGGACGCGCCCCCGAGTACCTCCGCGGCTACGACGAGGTGCTCGACGCGGTCCGGCACTTCTTCGAGGCGGACAAGCCGGTCGCGTCGATCTGTCACGGCCCGCAGATCCTCGCGGCCGCGGGCGTCCTGAACGGCTACGAGATGACGGCGTACCCCGCCGTCAGGCCGGAGGTCGAGGCCGCCGGCTGCTCGTGGGTCGACGGCGTGACGACCGACGGCAACCTCGTCACCGGACAGGCGTGGCCCGACCACCCGGAGTGGATCGCGCAGTTCCTCGACCTGCTCGGGACGGAGATCGAGCACGGACCGGCGGCCGCGACCGCGGACTGACCGCGTCGGACAGGCTGTCCTCCGGCGGCTGCGGTCGACACCGCGATTTATGTCGTGCGCTACCGTTACACTAGCCATGAGCGACGACGCAACCGATTCGACGGACGACCTCAACCGCGGCGCGCCCTCCCAGCTCGGCCGCGTGCTGCTCGGGGTCGGCCTCGCCGCGCAGGCCTCGGAGGACTTCCGCGACATGGACGACACGGTCGAGTACGCCGAGTCGGCGGGCGTGCCGATGCCCGAGGTCGCCGCGCCGTTCGCCTCCGGGATGATGGTGGTCGCCGGGGTCGGCATCGCGCTCTGGCGGCTCCCGCGCGTCGCCACCGGTGCGGCGGTCGCGTTCCTGACGGTCGTGACCGCGACGATGCACGACTTCTGGAACGCCAACGAGGACGACGCGAGCGGCGAACGGCTCGCCTTCTTCGGGAACCTCGCGATGCTCGGCGGGGCCTTGGTGTTCCTACGGGAGGCGTACAAGAACTGAGCGACGATACAGGGCGCTGTTCCGAACGGCCGGTTGATTGGTTATAGTTCGGTAATCTCGGAGCGACGGCAAACACCGCCGAATCCCGCCCCGCACAGCACCGCAACCGCACCTCATACCTCCCCAGCCTCGTCGCTGGCGGTCTTCGCTCCGCTCAACCGCCAGCGACTCCCTCGCGCGTGCGGTTCGTGGCCTACCGGCCACTCATCGGCACGCGCCACCGCAGCGGATTTATAAGTCGCCCGCGTCCAGCGGGTCCTCCAACTGGCCCATCACCGCCTCCAGCGCATCGGTCGCAGTGATCAGCCCGACGACCGCGCCGTCCTCGATCACGAGCGCCAGTTCCTGTCGCTCCGCCTGGAACTGGTCGAAGGCGTCGCTCACGCTCGTCGCGGCCGAGACGGTCATCGGCGGGGCGGCGATCTCCGCGAACGTCGTCTCGCCCGCCCGAAGCGCCTCGAAGTGGCTCACGATCGACGGCGCGTACACGATCCCCTCGAACGCCGTCAGGTCCGTGCCGACGAGCGGGAACCGCGCGTGCGGCGTGTCGCTGATGCGGTCGAGGTTCGCCTCGGCGGACGCGGTCGTCGACAGCGAGACTATCTCGTCGGCCGGCGTCATGACGTCGCCGACCGCCACCTCGTCGACGTCGAGCGCGGCGAGGACCTCCTGTCTGCGCTCCTCGGGCAGGTCCACTTCCTCCATCATCGAGCCGAGACGGGTGCGGAGCTGCGCGCGCGTCTCCAACACCTCCCCTTCGGTCTCGGTCCACGACCCGGTCATCTCGACGCCGAACAGCCGCAGCGTCGCCTTCGCGACCCGGTCACCGAACTTGATCAGCGGGGAGATGAGCCACGCGAACCAGTAGAGAGGACGCGCGCCGTACTCGGCGACCTGCTTCGAGCGCTCGACGCCGAGGTACGTCGGCGTCTGCTCGCCGTGCGTGAGGTGGACCATGTTGATGAGGAAGAAGGCGAGGAGCGACCCGGCACCGGCGGAGGCGAGCGTCGTGTTCTCGAACACCGGTGCGAACACCGCCGCGAGCCCCGGCTCGGCGACGATACCGAGCGCGATGCTCGTACCCGAGATCCAGATCTGACAGGTGGTGAGGTAGAACTCCAAGTCGTCGGTCATCTCCCAAGCGCGGCGCAGGCCGGGAGAGTCCATCTCCGACTCGGGGTACTGCCTGAGGCGGGTCAGTCCGAACTCGATCGCCACGAAGTACGCGTTGATCAGGATGAGGAAGACGCCGGCCGCGATCCGGAGGGCGACCTCGCCGGGGGGCATCGCCGTCGCGAGCGGGATCATCGTCCCCACGGTCTCGACGCGGGACGCAAAAGCGTTGAGGGACGGTCGGCGGTCGGCGAGGCGGACGGAGGTCGGGCGCTACTCGTAGTCCTCGTACGTCGGCAGTCCCTCCTCGGGCGGGAACTCTCCGACGGGAACCGTCGTCTCGTCGCCGCTCGACATGTCTTTCACCGTGTACTCGCCGTTCTCCAAGTCGCGTTCGCCGACCACGACGACGGTCTCGGCGTTGATCGAGTCGGCGTAGCCGAGCTGCGCGCCGAACGAACGGCCGGAGACGTCCTGCTCGACGACCACGTCGTCGTCGAGCGCGCGGAGGTCGTTCGCGAGCGCGGCCGCCTCGCTGCGCGTGTCGCCCACCGAGAGCACGTAGTAGTCGGTCGAAAGCTCCTCGTCGGGCCAGACGCCGGCGCGCTGACAGAGGAGCTTGAGCGTCGCGTGGCCGGGCGCGACCCCGACCGCGGGGGTGGGCTGGCCGCCGAAGCTCTCGATGAGGTCGTCGTAGCGCCCGCCGCCGAAGACGGAGCGGGACACCTCGCCCGTGGAGTCGAAGCACTCGAAGACGACGCCGGTGTAGTAGTCGAGTCCGCGGGCGGTCGCCAGCGACACCTCGCAGAACTCGCCCGCGCCGAAGTCGTCGGCGGCGGCGAGGACGTTCCGGAGGTTCTCGACCGCCGCCTCGACCTCCTCGCCGCCGGCCTCGGCGACGGCGTCGAGGTCCTCGACCGTCTCGACGCCCGAGATGAGGTCGTCGAAGTCGCGCGCGGTGTCGCGGGCGAGGCCCGCGTCGGAGAGCAGGCCGACGTACTCGCCGTCGTCGACCTTCGCACGCTT
>NZ_CBVY010000011.1:165774-167723 GCF_000513435.1 Halorubrum sp. AJ67
GTGGCGGTCGACGAGGTCGCGGAGGCGCTCGGCGTCCACGTCGACGCCGACGACGTCGAGTGGGGCGTCGAGCCGGAGCAGGTGGACGAGAACAACGTCCGGATGCACTGCCGCTTCTCGGGGGTCGTGCGCGGGACGCTCCGCTCCGCGGAGGTGACGGTCCCCGTCAAGATCTCGCGGGGGACCTGCGACCGCTGCGGTCGCATCGCCGGCGGCTACTACGCCGGGATCGTTCAGGTCCGCGCCGACGAGCGCGACCTCACGCCCGCGGAGCGCGCCGAGGCGCTCGACATCGCCGAGACGTACGTCGCCGATCAGGAGGCCGACGGCGACCGCGAGGCGTTCATCACCGAAGTCAACGAGACGGACGACGGCCCGGACATCAAACTCTCCTCGAACCGGCTCGCGCAGAACGTCGCGACGCGGATCACGGAGTCGCTGGGCGGGAGCTTCGAGTCGTACCCGACGCTCGTCACCGAGGACGGCGACGGCAACGGGGTGTACCGCGTCACGTTCGCGGTCCGGCTCCCGAAGTACGCGGACGGCGAGATCGTCGACCCCGAGGACGGCGACGGCCCCGTCCTCGTCACCGGCGTCTCCGGCCGCCTCCAGGGCGTCCGCCTCGCCACGGGCGCGGAGTACACCTCCGCGTTCGCGGACGGAGAGGCCCCCGACGCGACCCGACTCGGGACCCGGGACGACGCGACGGAGACGACCGTGGTGACCGTCGAAGACGAGAACGCGATCCAGGTGCTCGACCCGGTCACCTACGAGGCGAAGACCGTGCCGAACCCCGCGTTCGTCGACGACGACGCCGACGAGGTCCTCGCGTTCGAACACGAGGGAGCGGTCCACCTCGTGCCGAGAGAGGGCGACGCTCCGACGGTGACGGGGCGTTCGGATTCAAACTGAGTGTTCATCCCTTAGCGTTTGATTTGCCAGATTGCGGTGGCGCGCGCCTCCGAGCGCCCGACAGGGCGCGAGGAGCGTCACGCGAGGGAGTCGGTCGCCGGAGCAACGCGGAGGCGACCGACGAGGCTGGGGAGGCGTGAGGTGCGGTCGCGGTGCGGGGCGGGACTCGAAGGGGCAGTCGCGAGGACGAAGCACGGCGACGTAAGCACCGCAGCGAGGGAGCGAAGCGACCGAGCGAGGAGCGCAACGAGTCGCGCGAGTCCTCGTGGCTGGGGCTTCGGTGGTCCCAGTCGCGGAGTCGTTCGCGGCGAAAACACTCACGTACGGCCTCACGACTGGGGCTTCGGAAGTGTTCACCGCGTCACCAGCGATTCTGCCCTTGATACCTTCTCTACCCTCGAAAGAGCCATCTTATAAGCACGCTTTAGCGACAAACCGTTTCAAGCGGGGATGTCGCTGAAAGAGAGAATTTCGACAGAAACAGAAATCGATCATCCGTGGCGTTCTCGCATCTCTGCCGGGAGATGAATGCCGACCGAGAGCGCGACAGATCAGTCGGCGCGGGCGGGCTGGTCGTTGCCGAGCGCCGCGGCGCGCTCGGAGTCGGTTACTTCGATACCGCGGCGTTCGAGCTGCTCGATGAACTCGGCCTCGCTGAGCCCCGCCTGCGCGGCCGCCTGCGACAGGGTCAGGGTTCTCGCACCGTACAGCGTCAGCGCACTCGACAGCCCGTTCGTGGCCATACACTCAGTAGTCGAGTGAGGGATTATGAAGGTTACTACTTCATTAAGGGGCCTGATACACCTTATACGATATATATTGACGGGTGATCGAAACGGTGGTGATAATACACGGAGCCACGGCTACCGGTTTCGCGGTCGTGTCAGGAGCGCGATCGCGCGCGTTCGGCTGTACAACCGTCGCCCGCAGGAGTTATGTCGCTCTACGGTCGAGACGCGGGCATGGACAGACAACAGCTCTTCGCGCTGTTCTTCGCGTTTCTCATGGTGAGCTCGATGGTCGCCTACGGCGTCTCC
>NZ_CBVY010000012.1:0-2146 GCF_000513435.1 Halorubrum sp. AJ67
GTTGGACCGCACCACGCGGTCGACGAGCCGGACGCGACGGATAGCGCGTGAGAGACTCTACTGAATCGGTTTGCTATTCTTTCTACTCGATTCGGCGGTGTCGGTCACCAAGCGATAAACGATGTATCGTCGAGCGACCGCGTCGACGAATCCCGCTCCGCGAACGACCTATAACTCGATTGTCGCCGCGACCTCGCGGAACTCGGGATCCCACACGTCGAGCGCGTGGACGCGCCACCGGATCGGCTCGAACGCGGCGTCCACCACCCCCGCGACCGCGCCCGGCTCGGGGTTCCCGCCCCGCGCCAGCGTGACGTGCGGGACGTAGTCGTCACCCTCGATCCCCTCGACGGCTCCGAACGCGGCACAGAGCCGCCGGTGGAGCCGGACGAGCCCCTCGCTCTCGACCGTGAGATACACCACCGGGCGCGACCCGGAGGCCGGCACGTCGAAGACGTCGACGCCGGTCACGGCGACCTCGAACGGGTCGATTTCCGCGAGCGGGCGACCGAGCCGGCCGCGGAGTCGGTCGAGGACGTCGTCTTTCGTCGGCGTCGCGCCGGCGTCATCGTCCGGGTCGCGCACGTCGTCGACGCCGAACCGCTTACAGACGAGCGTCCGGCGCTCGCGGACCGTATCGAAGCCCTTCAGTTTCGGGTGGAGATCGGTCGCGAGGCGGTCGACTCCGGGAGAAAGCGGGACGTTGAGGCTGAACACGTCGCCGCTAGATTAGATCCGGTCCGCGAGGTGTAAGGCGATCACGACGACGAGCGCGATCCCGATCAGCGTCGGGATGGCGTCGAACACCCAGAAGGCGATGTCGAGGACGGTCTCGACGATCTCCACGAGAAGCCATACCACGACGAGCAGCAGGACGAGTTTCAGCAGGTCGTCGGTGTCGATCTCGGCGCGGTTCATGCCGTACCGGGCGCGGGGCAGCGATAAAAGCCCGGCGGGTGGCGGTCGCCGCGGCGGTCCGACCGAGTGCCCGGACGCGAGCGTGTCCGCTACGCGATCTTCTCGTACTGCTCGGAGAGCTTCTCGGCGGCCTCGTCGAGTAAGTCCGACTCGTACTCGTCGAGGTCCCACTCGACGACCTCCTCGACGCCGTCCGAACCGAGCTTCGCGGGCACGCCGAGCGCGGTGTCCTCGTAGCCGAACTCGCCGTCGAGGACGACCGAACAGGGCAGCACCTCGCCGGTGTCGTTCAGGACGGCCTCGACCGTGTGAGCGACCCCGGTGGCGGGACCCCACTGCGTGGCACCCTTCCGGCTGATCACGTCCATCGCGGACTCCTGAAGGTCCGCGAGGATCCCCTCTCTCTCGTCGGCGTCGAACGCCGGGTCGCGACCGTTCACGCGCACCTTCGAGAAGACGGGTGCCTGCGCGTCGCCGTGTTCGCCGAGGATCGTCCCCTCGACGTTCTTGACGGGGGCGTCGAAGCGCTGCGAGAGGACGTAGCGGAAGCGCGCGGAGTCGAGCCGCCCGCCGAACCCGATCACCTTGTGGCGGTCGCGGTCGCCCGCCTCGTACAGGTGGCGGTTGAGGAGGTCGACCGGGTTGGAGGTGGTGACCGTGACGAAGTCGTCGTTGTGCTCGGCGAGCTGCGAGCCGATGTCCTCCATGATCGGCGCGTTGTCGCCGGCCAGATCGAGCCGCGTCTGGCCCTCCTTGCGCGGGATACCGGCCGTGATCACGACCACGTCCGAGCCGGCGGTGTCCGCGTAGTCGCCCTGCCGGACGGTCGTGTTCGAGTCGTAGGCGACGCCGTGGTTCGCGTCGGCGGCCTGTCCGATCGTCGTCTCGCGCTGGTCGGGAATGTCGACGAAGACGAGCTCGTCGACCACGTCCCGTAACGCGAGGTTGTAGCCGGCAGCGGCTCCGACGGTCCCCGCCGCACCGATAACGCTGACCTTTGTCATACCGTCTGTAGTCGCGTCCGGGCGGCGAGTAAACGTTTCGGAACCCCGAGAACGTTCGTGACCGTCGTCGCGAAACCCCTAACTCCCGCGGCGTCGAAGGGTCGCGTCGTGCCGACGTTCCGCTACCCGTGTCCCGGCTGTCGGACGACCAACAGCCTTCACGACGCCGACTGCGAGTTCGAGGGCGTGAGCTGGCCGACCGTCGAGAAGGCGTACACGGACCT
>NZ_CBVY010000012.1:6938-9676 GCF_000513435.1 Halorubrum sp. AJ67
GGCGAGAAGGCCGGTACGGTCGAGCAGCTCCTCGCCGACAGCGACCCCGAGCGGACGGACGTCCGCGACCTCCTGCGTTCGGTCGTCGCGGACGCCCGCGAGCGTGACGGCGACGCGACCGTCGAACTCGACGTGGACGGCGCTGAGCGCGAGGTCGACGAGGCGGGCTGGACCACGAACGTCAGGCCCGACGCGCTCCGCGCGGTCGTCGAGAACACCGTGGAGAACGCCGTCGACCACCACGACGGCGAGGGGACCGAACGCGAGGACGGCGGGACGTGGGTCAGGGCCTCACTCCGGCGGGAAGCGAGAGCCAGCGGTGATGACGACGCCCGCTTCGTCCTCACCGTCGAGGACGACGGTCCCGGCATCCCGGACCACGAGGTCGAGGCGGTCGAGTCCGGGCGGGAGACCGCCCTCGAACACGGCTCCGGGCTGGGGCTGTGGGTCGTCGCGTGGGGGGCCGCCGCGATCGGTGCCGACGTCGCGTACGCCGACTGGGAGCCGCGGGGGACGCGGGTGCGGGTGTCGATTCCGGTGGTCGTGGCCGAGTGAGGATATCGATTCCGACGGCTGCGTGCGATGCGGCGAGCGAAAAACGAGAGGGACGCCGACTTCGAAACGTGTGATTTTGAATCGGCCGATTTCGACCGCTTCAGTCGCTCTGGATGCGGGGCGCGAGCATGAATGTCACGTTCCCTAACCCCTCCGCGAACCCGTAGTGGAGCTTGACCGGGAACTCCTCGCCGAGTTCGACGGTGACCTCGGCGTCCGAGGGGATCGCCTTGTTCATGTCCTTGAGGTAGTCGAGCGAGAACAGCGAGTCGGCGGCCCCTGCGGTGAGCGCGATGAGGTCCTCGCGGTCGAGCTTGAGGTTGACGTCGTCGGTGTCCCCCTCGGCCTCGATGTAGAACGCCTCGTCGCTCTCGTCGACGCGGAGGCGGATGTGGTCCGAGACCATGTCGGCGGCCGTGATCCCGCGGTCGAGCTGGGCACCCTCGACGACGATCTCGGAGGCGAGATCGAGGTCGGGGATGTCCGGCTCCTGCCGGATCGAGTCGGGGTCGATGAGCGCGAGGGTGTAGCTCAGGCCGTCGATCTCGATGTGGAGCTTGCGGGTCTCCTCGTCGAGTTCGAGGTGGATCAGGTCGCCCGAGTTGGCCATCCCGGCGATGTCCTCCAAGCGGGCGAGGTTGACGCCGATGACGCCGCCGTCGGCCTCGTAGGACTCGAACGCCGCGGCCTCCAGCGTGAGGTCGACCATGCCGACGTTGGCGGGGTCGACGGCGCGGATGGAGAGCTCCTCCTCGTTCAGGCGGATCTTACACTCGTCGACCAACACGCTCACCGAATCGAGCGCGTCCTGAAACGTCGACGCGCCCACGATGGCCTTGAACATATACGTTCAGCTTGGGCGGTATCCCCTAAAAAGACACCCGATCGGGCCGGCACGGAAACGCTCAAAGCGACCGGATGAGGCGGCCGACGACCACCGCGAGCGTCACGACGGTTCGCCACAGCCGGAGCCGTTCGAGCCGGTATTCGAGCGGCTCCGACTCGTCCGAGTCGTCGTCGCCGGCCGCCGTCTCGGACTCGCGGTCTCCGAGCCCCTCGCCCGCTTCCGAATCGGGTGGCGGATCGGTGGATCGATCCCGGTCGGTCCCCGATTCGCGGGCCGTCCGTTCCGCGTCCGGCTCTCCGTCGCTCGCTCGCCCGCCGCTCGGGCGCTCGTCGCTCGGATCTTCCTCGCTCTGCGCTGGTTCGGCGTCGATGCCACTCGGCGTCGGCAGCGGGTCGTCGATCATGGTCGCTCTCGGCCGGGAATCCGGCCGTACGAGGCGATATGCCGTTAATTCATAAATAAACGAGCCGAACGCAAGGCGGAACTGAAACTCTCGGCGGCGGGCGATCAGCGCGTCGTTCGGAGCCGCCGGCTTGACCCCGCTCCGGCGTCAGATCAGCGGTTCGACGATCTCGCGGCCCTCGGCGAGCAGCTCCTCGACCGCCTCGTCGCTGTCGGCCTCGGCGTACACCCGCAGCTTCGGCTCGGTGCCGGACGGGCGGACGAGCAGCCACGAGCCGTTCTCTAGGAGGAGCTTGAACCCGTCAAGGGTGACGACTTTCGCCACGGGGGAGCCACAGACGGACTCCGGGATGTGGTCTTCCAGTTCGTCGAGGACGCCCGCCTTGCGGTCGTCGGGGCAGTCGAGCGACACCTTCCCGGCCGCGATGTGCCCGTGCTCGTCGAGCAGGCGGTCGACGCGGGCGTCGAACGGCTCGGCGGCGTGGGTCGCGGCCGCGAGCAGCGCCATCAACACGCCGTCCTTCTCGCGGACGTGCCCGCGGAGGGTGAACCCGCCCGACTCCTCGCCGCCGAACAGCGCGTCGTGTTCGCCCATCGCCTCCGCGACCCACTTGAAGCCGACCGGCGTCTCGTACACCTCCTCGCCGTGCGCCTCCGCGATGCGGTCGACGAGGAACGTCGTCGAAACGGTGCGCACCGCCGGCCCGGAGTCGGATTCGAGGAGGCGGTCGTAGCAGGCGGCATAAAAGAGGTTCGCGTCGAGGACGCCGCGCTCGGGCGTGACGACCGCGATCCGGTCGGCGTCGCCGTCGTTTGCGATCCCGAGGTCCACGTCGCTTTCGGGGTCGGTGACGCGCTCGGCGAGCGCTTCGAGGTGTTCGGCCGAGGGCTCGGGCGAGTCGCCGCCGAAGGTCACGTCGCGCTCGCAGCGCAG
>NZ_CBVY010000012.1:14518-15994 GCF_000513435.1 Halorubrum sp. AJ67
CCTCGTCGCGGCCGACTCCCTCGCGCGACGCTGCTTCGCGGTCGCCGGTGGCGACCACTCGCAGGCGCGCGCCACCGCACCCGTCCGTTCGTTCCAATCCACGAGCCAACGCTCGATCTGGAGTTATATATAAAGGGCTGTGTGAACGTGCCTCATGATATCCGATATGCTCCCACCGTGTCGCGGTTTCGCACGAACACAACGACAGATTTATATAGAATCACAATCAATCAATGAGTGTAATGTCACAGCGTCAGCGGATGGGCAATCAGCCCATGATCGTGCTTTCCGAAGAGTCGCAGCGTACCTCCGGAAAGGACGCTCAGAACATGAATATCACGGCCGGCAAGGCTGTCGCGGAGTCCGTCCGCACCACGCTCGGCCCGAAAGGGATGGACAAGATGCTCGTCGACTCCGGCGGGTCCGTCGTCGTCACCAACGACGGCGTCACCATCCTGAAGGAGATGGACATCGACCACCCGGCGGCCAACATGATCGTCGAGGTAAGCGAGACGCAGGAGGAGGAGGTCGGCGACGGCACCACCTCCGCGGTCGTGGTCGCCGGTGAGCTCTTAGATCAGGCCGAGGAGCTCCTCGATCAGGACATCCACGCGACGACCCTCGCGCAGGGGTACCGTCAGGCCTCCGAGAAGGCCAAGGAGATCCTCGAAGACGAGGCCATCGAGGTCTCCCCGGACGACCGCGACACGCTCGTCCAGATCGCCGAGACGGCGATGACGGGCAAGGGCGCGGAGAACTCCAAGGAGCTCCTCGCCGAGCTCGTCGTCGACGCCGTCCTCGCGGTTCAGGACGACGACGGCATCGACACGGAGAACGTCTCCGTCGAGAAGGTCGTCGGCAGCTCCATCGACGAGTCCGAGCTCGTCGAGGGCGTCATCGTCGACAAAGAGCGCGTCGACGAGAACATGCCCTTCGCCGTCGAGGACGCCGACGTGGCGCTGTTCGACGGAGCCATCGAGGTCAAGGAGACGGAGATCGACGCCGAGGTCAACGTCACCGACCCCGACCAGCTCCAGCAGTTCCTCGACCAGGAAGAAGAGCAGCTCCGCGAGATGGTCGACCACCTCGTCGACATCGGCGCTGACGTCGTCTTCGTCGGTGACGGCATCGACGACATGGCCCAGCACTACCTCGCGCAGGAGGGCATCCTCGCCGTCCGCCGCGCGAAGTCCGACGACCTCAAGCGCCTCGCCCGCGCGACCGGCGGCCGCGTCGTCTCCAACCTCGACGACATCGAGGCGGACGACCTCGGCTTCGCCGGCTCCGTCGCCCAGAAGGACATCGGCGGCGACGAGCGCATCTTCGTCGAGGACGTCGAAGAGGCGAAGTCCGTCACGCTCATCCTCCGCGGCGGCACCGAACACGTCGTCGACGAGGTCGAGCTCGTATAACTTCGTATAATGTATGCTATACGAAGTTATGCAGTCGTGGGAGGCAAGGCACACAGGGGATAGG
>NZ_CBVY010000012.1:16014-17698 GCF_000513435.1 Halorubrum sp. AJ67
CCGAGCTGGCGCTGCAGCTCCGCGACTTCGCCGACTCCGTCGGCGGCCGCGAGCAGCTCGCCGTCGAGGCGTTCGCCGACGCCTTAGAAGTTGTCCCGCGCACCCTCGCAGAGAACGCGGGTCTCGACCCCATCGACTCGCTGGTCGACCTCCGCTCCCGCCACGACGGCGGCGAGTTCGGTGCCGGTCTCGACGCCTACACGGGCGACGTGATCGACATGGAGGCCGAGGGCGTCGTGGAGCCGCTCCGCGTCAAGACCCAGGCCATCGAGTCCGCCACCGAGGCGGCCGTCATGATCCTCCGCATCGACGACGTCATCGCGGCCGGCGACCTCAAGGGCGGCGGCTCCGACGACGGCGGCGACGAGGGCGGTCCCGGCGGCGCGCCCGGCGGAATGGGCGGCGGCATGGGCGGTATGGGCGGTATGGGCGGCGCGATGTGAAGTTCGGCGAGAACTCACACGCCCCCTGATTCCGACCGCAGCCGTTTCACCGAACCGCCACCAGACCGACCGTCGCGCGCCCCTTCGGGCCTCGACGACACGCGATTTTTATCGACGACCGACGCCACGACCGAAGAGCCGCCGGCTCGGCGTTCGACGGCGGTGACGTATCCGAATCGACACGACGGTAACACCGGTGTAACCACCCGACACGGGTGTTCGCGAGCCGTTAAGTGTCGTCCGTGCCTCCGATCTATCAACTGGACGGACTCGCCGCAGACGCGCGGCGTGGTCCGTTCGATCCCATTCACAATGTCACAGCAGAAGGCAGACTACGCAGACGACGCGGAGATCGACGCGGAGTTGGACGACATCCCGGACGCGGAGACAGTCGAAGAGACCGTCGCAAATCTGGAGGAGCGCGGCTTCGACGTGATCGTCGTCGACGACGCCGACGAGGCGTTAGAGACGGTGAAATCACAGATCCCCGCGGGGGTCTCCGTGATGAACGGGCACTCGACGACGCTCGAAGAGATCGGGTTCGACGAGTTCCTGAGCGAGGGCGACCACGACTGGGAGAGCCTCCCCGACCGGATCTGGGGCATCGACGACGACGCGGAGCGACAGACCGCGCGCCGCGAGTCGCAGACGGCCGACTACTTCCTCGGCGGGATCAACGCCATCGCGGGGACCGGCGAGCTGGTCGCGGCCGACCTCTCCGGCAGCCGGATCGGGGCGTACCCGTTCGCCGCGGGCAACGTCGTCATCGTCAGCGGGGTCAACAAGATCGTCCCGACGCTCGACGACGCCTTCGACCGCCTCGAATCGGTCGCGTACCCGCTGGAGAACGAGCGCGCACAGGAGGCGTACGGCGTCGAGTCCGCCATCGCCAAACAGCTCGTCTACCGACGCGAGACCGAGGAGGGGCGGACGACGCTCGTCCTCGTGCGCGAGCGGCTCGGCTACTGATCCGGCCGACGGCTCGCCGCTCCGACGGCGACACGCTTTCTTTCCCCCGGTTTCGACGCCCGTGAGCGTCGCCGCCACGACGCCGAGACCGAGAGACCGTAACCCGTTTTCGGCCCCTCCGAGAAACGGCGCGTAGGTCCCGCCATGACGCCCCAATCGACGACCCTTCGGACGGACGCGTGTACTCTCCCCGACGGACGCACCCTCTCGTACGCGACCGGCGGCGACCCCGACGGTTTCCCGGTCCTCGTTCACCACGGCACACCGGGGTC
>NZ_CBVY010000012.1:21902-27642 GCF_000513435.1 Halorubrum sp. AJ67
CGTCGCGCGATCGACCGAGGGGAGGCCGCGCTCGGCGTCGGTGCGGACGCCGTCGACGGGAACGGCGGGGGCAACGCGAGCGAATTGGACGACGACGACCCGGCGGAGCCGCTCGACACGGGCGACATCGTCGATGTCGGCGACCACGCCTTCGTCGTCGCGGGGGTCGACCGGACCGAGACCGGCGGTCGAATCTATCGGATCGAGCGCGTCGCCGACCGCGACGGGGACTGACTCGCGTTCGGACGGACGGGGGCCGCTAAAACAGCTTGCCGAGCTACAGGTCCGCGACGTCCTCGATGGCGTCGGTGAGTTCCTTCACGCTCTCGACGGTGTGTTCGCCCATGTGGCCGATCCGGAACGTCTCCTCGCCGATGTCGCCGTAGCCGTTCGAGAAGGCCATGTCGTACTCCTCGCTCACTTCCTCGATGGTCGCGGCCACGTCGATCCCCCGCGTGTTCTCGATACAGGCGACCGTCTGCGACTCGTAGCCCTCCTCGGGGAACATCGCGAAGTGTTCGTCGGCCCAGTCGTGAACGTATTCGGTCATCTCGCGGTGGCGCTCGTCGCGGGCGCGGTGGCCCTCGTCGAGCATGTGTTTCATCTGCTTGCGGTACGCTAACATGATCGGGATCGCGGGCGTCGAGTGGGTCTGGCCCTTCCGGTCGTAGTAGTCGATCGTGCGGCGGAAGCCGCCGTACCACGAGGAGTCACCCTTCTCGGTCTCGCGATCGTAGGCGTCGTCGCTGACGACGCAGACGGCGAGTCCCGGGGGCATCGCGAACGCCTTCTGGGTGGACGCGAAGATCGCGTCGATGCCGTGGGCGTCGATGTCGACGTAGTCGCCGCCGAGCGAGGAGACGGCGTCGACCGCGAAGTAGGTGTCCGGGTACTCTTTGAGTACGTCGCCGATCTCCTCGATCGGATTGCGGACGCCCGTCGACGACTCGTTCATCACACCGGCGACCATGTCGTAGTGCCCGTCGGCGGACTCGATCGCCTCGCGGACGTCCTCGGGCTTGACGGCCTCGCCCCACTCGTACTCCAGCCGGGTGACGTCCTTGCCGAGCCGCTCGGCGACGTTGGCGTAGCGCTCGCTGAACGCGCCGCAGGTCGGGACGAGGACGTGCTCGTCGACGAGGTTGAGCGTCGTCGCCTCCCAGAACTCCGTGCCGGAGCCGGTGAGGATGACGACCTCGTTGTCGGTGCCGAGGAACTCCTTCGTGTCCTCGACGATGGTGGTGTACAGATCGGTCATCCGGTCCATCCGGTGGCCGAACGTCGATTCCGTCATCGCCTCGATCACGTCCTCGCGGACCTCCGTCGGGCCGGGGATGTACAGCGTCTTGTCGTCGTAGTCGTCGCGGTATTCGCGTTTCTTCGTCACGGGATCCACCTGTTAGATCGTACCGGGACGCGTGAGGGTATGGACCTTGTGTTCCGCTCAAAAGGCGCAATCCGATTCGGCTCGCTCCTCTCGGAGGCGGCCCCGGCTTCCGAAGACGGCGCGGTCGACCGGATCAACCGGGTTTATACGAACAGAGCAGAGAAATGTGGTATGATACACGCCCGGAGAGTCACAACCGCCCGAGGTGGCCCGCCGTGAGCGGAGACGAGGAACTGGCGAAGGACCTCGGGCCGCTCGCGGCGCTCACCATCGGGATCGGGACGATGATCGGCGCGGGCATCTTCGTCCTGCCCGGCACCGCGGTCGCCCGCGCCGGCCCCCTCGCCGCGTTCACGTTCGTCCTCGGCGGCGTGATCGCACTGTTCACCGCGCTGTCCGCCTCCGAACTCGGGACGGCGATGCCGAAGTCCGGCGGTGCGTACTTCTACGTCAACCGCGCGCTCGGCCCGCTGTTCGGGTCGATCGCCGGCTGGGCGAACTGGCTCGGACTCGCCTTCGCCTCCGCGTTCTACATGTACGGCTTCGGCGAGTACGTCAACGCGCTCGTCGGCCTCGATCCGGTCGGGCTCGGTCCCATCACGCTGGAGGCGGCGCAGGTGATCGGGCTGGCCGGCGCGCTGCTTTTCATCGCGGTCAACTACTTCGGCGCGAAGGAGACCGGCGGCCTCCAGATTGTCATCGTGATGTCGCTTCTGGGCATCCTCGCCGTCTTCACCGTCGTCGGCCTGCTGAACGCCGACATGGACTCGCTGCGGCCGCTCGCGCCCCCGGGCACGACGAGCCAGATCCTCCCGGTGACCGGGATCATCTTCGTCTCGTATCTGGGGTTCGTCCAGATCACGTCGGTCGCGGAAGAGATCAAGGACCCGGGTCGGAACCTCCCGCTCGCGGTCCTCGGCTCGGTCGTGATCGTCACGGTCGTGTACGCGCTGTTCCTGCTGGTGCTGCTCGCGGCGGTGCCGAACGAACTCGTCGCGAACAACGAGACCGCGGTCGTCGACGCCGCCAGACTGCTGTTCGGCAACTACGAGGTGTTCGGCTACTCGCTCGGCGCGGTCGGTGCCGGCATGCTCCTGATCGGCGGGCTGCTCGCGACCGCCTCGTCGGCGAACGCCTCCATCCTCTCGTCGTCGCGGATCAACTTCGCGATGGGCCGCGAGAAGATCGTCACCCCGAAGCTCAACGAGATCCACGAGCGGTTCGGGACGCCCTACAAGTCGATCGCGCTCACCGGGGCGCTCATCATCCTCTTCCTCGTCGCCGGGGGTGTCGAGTCGCTGTCGGCGATGGGCTCCGTGCTCCACCTCATCGTCTACGGCCTGCTCAACATCGCGCTGATCGTGATGCGCGAGTCGGAGGTCGAGGGGTACGACCCGGACTTCGAGGTCCCCCTCTACCCCGCAGTGCCGATAATCGGTGCGCTGTCGTCGTTCGCGCTGATCGTCTACATCGAACCGCGGATCATCGCCATCTCCGGCGGCCTCGTCGCCTTCGCGCTGCTCTGGTATCTGCTGTACGCTCGCGGAAAGGTGGAGGCGCGCGGCGTGTTGGGGACGTGGATCCTCGACCGCTCCGACGACCTGCCGAAGGCCGCCGTGTCGGCCGCCACGTCGGTCCAGCCGAGCGGGGACGACTACCGCGTGATGGTGCCGATCGCGAACCCCCGCACCGAGGAACACCTGATCACGCTCGCGTCGGCCATCGCCAAGCAGCGGAACGGGACCGTCGTCGCGGTCAACATCGCGAACGTGCCCGACCAGACCTCGCTGGAGGCGGCGCGCGACCGCGGCGCACACGAGGCGGCACACAGCCTGCTTGACAAGGCTCGCGACGACGCCGAGACGTTCGGCGTCGACGTCGAGACCCACGTCGTCTTATCGCACCGCGTGTTCGAGGAGGTGTTCGACGCCGCGCGCACCTACGGGGCCGACATGACCGTGATGGGCTGGGGCGAGGACTCCCACGGGGCTCCGGGGCGCGCCGAGTCCGCCATCGACGAGCTGGCGTACTCGCTGCCCTCCGACTTCCTCGTGTTCCGCGACCGCGGGTTCGACCCCTCGCGCATCCTCGTGCCGACGGCCGGCGGTCCGGCCTCGGATCTCTCCGGCGCGGTGGCGAAGATGCTTCAGGTCGAGTTCGACGGCGAGGTCACGCTGCTCCACGTCACCGAGGCGGGCGAGGAGGAGGCGGGCCGCGCGTTCCTCTCCGAGTGGGCCGACGCGCACGACCTCTCGGACGCGACGCTCCGGATCGAGACCGGCGACGTCGAGACCAGCATCGAGCGCGCCGCCCGCGACGCGACGATGCTGATCATCGGGGCGACACAGAAGGGACTGCTCTCGCGGCTGGTGCGGGGGTCGCTCGTGTTGGACGTGCTCGGCGAGGTGAACTGCTCCGTGCTGCTCGCCGAACCGCGGAGCGACCGCGGACTCCTCAACCGGCTGTTCGGGAGCGGCGCGCGGTCGAACGACGTCACCGACGCGACCGCGACGCCCGCCGACACCGGTGTCGAGCCGGAGCCGACGACGCCCGAGGTCGGCGAGGAGTCGGACGAGCGGTCGGGCGAGCACTGACGCGATCGGCGCTTTTCTGAACCGCTTCGGCCGGATTCGGAGACCGCCCCGTGTCAGCCCCAGTGCCAGAAGTGGTTGCCGTCGTCTTCGACCGGATCGGTGCGCTCGCGGAGGTCGGCCACGTCTTCGGCGGTCGGTTCGTGATCGTCCGGGAGCCGCTCCATACAGTCGAAACAGAGGAAGAACTCCGAGCCGTCGGTGAGTTCTAAGGTCAGTCCCTGCGTCGACTCGAATGCGAAGTTCCACAGGTCGCCGATCCCGCCGGCGATCCGCACGGACCGCTCGCAGACGTCGCACGACTCGGAGGCCATACGTCGTGTACGGGTCCCGCGGGGTAAGGCGTGTCGGGACGCCTCCCTCGGACGCCTCCGAGCGGTTGCCGGAAGTCCGCGACGGGTCGGAAGTTAACACATATATCCGACAGCCGTCTGTCTCTACGTCAGATGAAGTTCTGTGACAAGTGTGGATCGATGATGCACACGGACGGCGACAGGTGGGTGTGTCGCTCCTGCGAGAACGAGGAGCCGCGGGACTCGGGGGCGGAAGCGGCGATGGCGACCCGCGACGGACAGCGGGACGACGGCGCGCCCGCCGTGGCCGACGCGACGCAGGACTCCGCCGAGACGGTACAGGAGCCGTGTCCGGCGGCCGACTGTGACAGCGACCGGGCCACCTCCGAGATGATGCCGAAGCCGGGCGGCTCCTACGAGGTCCGGCTGTTCACCTGCGTCGAGTGCGGCCACAAGTGGCGTGAGTGATCAGGGGTGTCGTGTGAAATCGGTCGGATCGCCCGCCGGTCGCTACGAGACGGTTACTGCTACGGACACGACCGCTGAAGCCCCAGCTACTACGAAGCCGACGTTGTGACCGAGACCGCCGAAGCCCCAGTCGGGAGGCGGCCAGACGCTCGCTGTGCTCCTCGTCACTCGCTTCGCTCGTTCCTGCGGTGTCGCCGGCGGCTTTGCCGCCGGCTGCCCGTGGCGCGTAGCGCCACGCTGCTTGCGTCGCCTCCGCCCGCCTCACGGCTGCCCCTTCGAGTCCCGCCCCGCACAGCAACAGCACCTCACGCCTCCCCAGCCTCGTCGCTGGCGGCCGTCGCTTCGCTCCGACCGCCAGCGACTCCCTCGCGCGGTGCTGCTTCGCGGTCGCCGGTGGCGACCGCTCGCAGGCACGCGCCACCGCTGTCTATTTATAAGCGGCTTTGTTGAAATACTCAGAAAGTGACATATTCCAATCCGGTTGCGATCAATACAGACGAAGGATGTAAGATCGAAGAAGGATACGATAAATATGGCAAGTTATTATAGTTATTCTACTCAGAAACTGCTATGAGCGATCTGAGAGAGATGCTATTCGCAATCGAGATCACATTAGTAGGCATTACCGCCGCTGTGCTCTCGGTTCTTTATAATTCATTTTTGCTAAGTGTGATTGCTGGGGGAACGACCATTTTCGGGTTGCTTGGAGCAATAATAGTACGTAGGCGCGCCCGCAGACACTGACGGCGTTCAGTTTCGCAGCTCCCGTCGACCGGCTGTTTCATATCACTTTATGTCTGAAGAATAAGATTTCAACAGAGCCTTATAAGCATATTCTCGGCGTGTGGTCACTGTTTATGAGCGATGAGCCGCGGACGCTACCCATTTCCGCGTCGCGATCGAATCGAGGGTAATGACGACGACACCGGCGATCCCGCCGGATCCGACGACGAGGTCTCGGCCGACGCCGACGACCCCGACCAACTCCGACGACGCGCCCG
>NZ_CBVY010000012.1:31668-32708 GCF_000513435.1 Halorubrum sp. AJ67
TACTCGGTGGTTACATAAGGGATCCGTGTCCGTCGCGTCGTCGTCGACCCGTCGGCGGCGACACCGTTGTCGACACCGCTTTGCCCGGTCCCGCCCTCCGGATCGGCATGAACGACTCATCGATGAGACGGTCGGCGGGACCCACGCGACGGCGGCTGCTGGCCGGGACCGGGAGCCTCGGGCTGCTCGGACTGGCGGGCTGTCTCGGCACGCGGGAGGGTCCGGTCCCGGAGCCGACAGTGACGAGCGACCGGATCGACGACTGGCGGCAGATCGACGAGTCACGGAGTACGGTGTTCGAGCAGTCGTACGGGCCGGTGACGGTCCGGGCCCGCGAACGGACGCGGGTCTACGAGTACGTCGACGTCGCCGAGGCGCTCGCGGCGACGTTCGACGCGTCGGGGTCGCCCGTCGTCTTCTTCGCCACCCGGATCGACCTCCGGCCCGCGGTCGACCAGCTGCCGGCCGATGTCGGCCGCGACCGGCTGATGGCGGAGGTAGAGGGTGCCGCGGTCGACGCGTTCCGCGCGCAGCTCCGCAACAGCGGTATCGAGAACGTCGAAGTCGTCGACGAGGGAACGACGACGGTCCGGTCCGGCCACACCGCGACGGCGTGGCGGCTGGCGGGCGAGTACGCGCTCGACGGGGATCTGCCGCTCCCGGACGGCTCGACCCAGTCGATCGCCGAGACCGTCGAGATGGAGTCGCGGCTCGGCGTCTGGCACGACGGGACCGACGTGATCGTCGCGGGCGGCGCGTATCCGACTGATCCGCTCATCGAGGTGATCGACGACGCGCTGCCGAACCTCGCGGACGCGGAGACGCTCGTGACGGAGCTGGCCGACGCGGAGACCGCCGAGGCGCTCGCGACCGACCCGGCCGCCTTCGACGAGGACGTCTCGCAGCTCCTCATCGCCGTGGAGTGAATCGGCGGCGCACGGTGCGCGAACCGACCCGTTTAATTCTCGTCCGCGGCTTCGGTCCGGTATGACACACTTCCCCGAGTTCGAGGTGATCCCCGCCGTCGACGTGCAGGACGG
>NZ_CBVY010000012.1:34800-36298 GCF_000513435.1 Halorubrum sp. AJ67
GGGTGAACGCGCCGTCGACGACGACCGCCTCGACGAGGACCGTCGCGGTCGGGTAGTAGAACGCGACGACGAGCGTGAGGCTGGTGAGGACCGCGAGCGCGGTCAGCGCGCGCGCCTCGATCCCGCCACGGAGCCGGGCGACGAGGTCGGCGTCGGTCGTCGCCCGCTCGTCGTTGGCGGTCTCGCGCCCCTCGTCGGTCGTCGTCCGTCCGTCGTCGCGTTCGGTCACGCGCTCGGCCTCTCGTCGCTCACGCGCTTAGTTCCCGGCGAACTGCCGCTCCCAGGCCTCGACCCACGCGTCGACCGAGCCTTGGAGCTCGTCGTAGGTGAACGTCACCGGGTCGGCCGGCTCCTGTGCCAGCTCGGCGTAGTCGCTCGGCAGCTCGGCGTTTCCGGTCGCGGGGAACGCGACGTTGCGCTGGGCAATCTCGCCCTGTACGTCCGGCTCCAGCATGAACGACATGAACTGCCGGGCGAGGTCGGGTTCGTCGGCGTCGGCGAAGACGGCCATCCCCTCCGGGTTCGCGTACGCCTGATCGTTCAGGAATCGGATCTGGTGTTTCTCGAGGTCCTGTCCCTCCATGTCCGCGAACACCTGATCGGTCGAGTACGAGACGACCATCGGCGCTTCTCCGTTGCTCCAAGCGGTGTACGCCTCGTCCCAGTCGCCCAAGACGCGCACGTCGTTCGCCTGGAGGTCCGCCCAGTAGTCGAGGTAGTCGTAGTCGGCGTCGCCGTCCTCGCCCTCGATCGCCTCCCCGTCGCCGTCGCTCGCGACGCCGCCGTCGCCGAAGCGGCTGATCGTGTGGAGGAGGAACGCCCGGCCGGTCGAGGACCCGCCGGGGTTCTGCGCGATGAGTGCGCCCGCGTGTTCGTCGTCGAGCAGCCCGTCGAACGTCTCCGGGGCCTCCATCGTGGTCCCGTCGTAGACGAGGCTCACGTAGCCGGTGTCGAACGGGACCGCCCGGTCGAACGGATCGAACAGGAGTCCCTCTCGCACGTCGTCGAACCCGTCGACCGCGCCCCGCTCGGCGAACAGGTCGCCGTCGAGCTGTTCGTCGACGCGCACAAGATCCTCCGTGGTGAGTCCCACGTAGAGGTCGGCGTCGATGCCGGCTCCCGAGGCCGCGCGCTCGACGTAGTAGTTCACCTCGTTGTCGGGCGTCGCCCACTCCAACTCGGCGTCGTACCGGCTCTCGAACTCCTCTTTGAGCCACTCGCCGGGGCTCACGGAGGGCGCGTCGATGAAGTTGGTGTAGGTGGCGACGGTCAGCGTCGGCGGCTCGTCGTCGCCGTCGCCGCCGTCGTCCCCGTCGGTATCGTTCCCGCCGCCTCCGTCTCCGTCCCCTCTTTCCCGTTGCCTCCGTCGCCCCCGTCGCCGTCGTCGACCTGCTCGGCTCGTNTACTTACTACTAATAGTATGTCTATACGTAACGTATTAACGTACGTCCGACGCGACGGAGGACGGACGGTCGACCGCCGACGTAGGTAGTCGGTA
>NZ_CBVY010000012.1:36338-38716 GCF_000513435.1 Halorubrum sp. AJ67
CTACTCCCCTGTGTCGTCCTTGCCCTCCCACGACTGACAACGCGTACGGCCGACCCGGTCGACGCCGCCGAGCGCTGGACCGACGCGGGGGCCCGCACCCTCCACCTCGTCGACCTCGACGGCGCGTTCGAGGGCGAGCGCGTCAACGCCGCGGCGATCGAGGCGGTGGTGGAGTACGTTCCCGAGGAGGTCGGTCTCCAACTCGGCGGCGGCATCCGGACCGCGGAAGGCGCGCGCGATCTGCTCGACTTGGGGCTCGACCGCGTGATCCTCGGTACGGCAGCGGTCGAGACGCCGGAGATCGTCGCGGTGATCGACGAGACGCACCCCGGGAGCGTCGTCGTGAGTCTGGACGCGAAGGACGGCGAGGTCGTCGTCTCGGGCTGGACCGAGGGGACCGGTCTCGACCCCGCCGAGGCGGCCGCGCGCTACGAGGAATTGGGGGCGGGGGCGATCCTCTTTACGAACGTCGACGTTGAGGGGCAGCTGGCGGGGATAAACCGCGAGGCGGTCGAATCGGTGGTCGAGGCGGTCGACATTCCGGTTATTGCGTCTGGGGGGGTCGCGTCGATCGACGACGTGGTCGCGCTGAAGGCGGCGGGCGCGGCCGCGGTCGTGGTCGGGACCGCGCTGTACGAAGGCGAGTTCACGCTGCGCGAGGCGCAGTACGCGGCCGACGAAGTCTGAGACGAGGCGTTCGATCAGGGGTGTCGGCGAGTCGGCTACTTATAAACTGAAGGCGAACTCGATCGCGTGGCCGGTCTCCCGACGTCGTGATGGTGTTTCCGTTGAGGGAGTTACAGAAGCGTTCTCACACCTGGATCGAGATCGCACGATGTGGGCGAAGAAGCTATCATATAGATTCAACTATATGGAATTATGTCCGGCCCCGAGTTCCCATCTTCATGGAGTGATCCCCGATACATTGCGGCTATTGTTAGTGTGATCGCCACCGGAGCACTCTACTTCTACGCAGGTCTCACGCAATCTGGCCTGACAATAGAAGAAATCACCCTCGTAATATTCGCTATTCTCCTCCCAACATCAATCGCATACGAAATCGCTCGCCGTCTGTGAAAAACTAGCTAATTTGATGTATTAAAACGCAATTTCACACGATTAATTCAATTTTGAGAATATAAAATAAAATTTGTGGTAAGATTTCCATGACACCCTTTTTCTGTCCATAAATCACCGATCGCTACGGTTACAGCCCCAAGAAATTTCAACGGAGCATCAAAATCGGGATCGCTGCTAAAGCACTCAAAAGAGGCGCACAAGGGTGTTGAGAAGCAGGATAGTAACAACAATTCCTGCGACGCCAGCCGAGCGTCGAATATCTAGATTTCGAGCATCCCGAATGGCGTACGTGAGCAGATACCCGAGCCAAACGGTACCGATGAGACTGGTGATGGCATTAAAAATGAGCAACCAAGATGGAAGCCGCATCTGGGTCATCTCTATCGCCGGTGCGTTCCCGGTAAACGCGAGGGCCCAGAGAGTGAGTGTCGAGACCGCGTTCATCAACAAGAGCGGAAGCGATGCCCATCCGATGTTCGCCGCAGTCCGGGCGACCGTACCAGTCCCACCGACGATTGCGGTCAGGAGATACACGACAGCTGTCGATACGATCCAGATACCAGCAGCGCCGATTAAGCCGCCAATGAGAACTGAGAGTACGAGTGCTGCGAGCGTGACCTCGAACGGTAGTTGGTCTGCGTACGGCACCGCACTCGCAACGGCGACGACACCCGTGAACAGCAAGATGATCGCGGCACCGGCGAGTGACGGAGACTGTTGAGAGAAAAACTCATCCGGGGCGAATAACGGTGTGGAGGGCATTATTTATAGTGTGTACTGTCCCAAAATAAATTTACTGGCTAGAGACAGAATTAGTGAACGGTCGAAACTGGATGTCTTCGGCCTCCGAAAGGATGACTAAGCTATGGGCACGCAAGTTCACACGGTTAATTCACTTTTAAAATCATAAAATAAACACCGCGATAAGAGTTCTATGACACCCTCTCTCTGTTTATAAATCACCGATCGCTACGGTCGCCTCCGAAGCCCCAGCCGCTCGGCGATACGTAATTGCTTATAAATCGCTGATCGACACGAACACCTCCGAAGCCCCAGCCGCTCGGTGATACGTAATTGCTTATAAATCGCTGATCGACACGAACACCTCCGAAGCCCCAGCCACGAGGACGGCACACGCTTGCTGCGCGCTTCGGTCGTTCGCTTCGCTCACTCCCTCCAGTGCTTACGTCGCCTGTGCCGTCCTCGCGGCTGCCCCTTCGAGTCCCGCCCGCACAGCACCTCACGCCTCCCCAGCCTCGTCGGTCGCCTCCGCTCCGCTCCGGCGACCGACTCCCTCG
>NZ_CBVY010000012.1:43163-44905 GCF_000513435.1 Halorubrum sp. AJ67
TCCGCGAGTCGCTCGTCGAGCCGCACCTCCGCGGCCTGCGCGCGATGGCGAACCGCGACGGCGAACACGACGTGGACGCGGCGCTCGCCGACCTGCGGGAGCTGATGTGGGACCACGCGGGTATCCTCCGTGACGAGGCATCGCTCCGAGAGGGGCTCGACCGCCTCGCCGACGTGCGCGAGCGCGTCGCCGACCTGCGCGTCGGCTCGGTCACCAGCGAGTCGTTCGAGTTCGCCGTCGACCTCGGCTTCATGACCGTCGCCGCCGAGGCGGTGCTCCGCGGCGCGCTCGAACGCGAGGAGTCTCGCGGCGCTCACTACCGCACCGACTTCCCCGACGTCGACGCCGACTGGCGGCGCAACGTCTACTTCGAGGCGGCCGACGTGGGCGGCATGCGACTCCGGACCGAGCCGGTCGACGAGCCCAGCGAGGCGGTCCAGGCCGCCCTCGACGAGGGGCACGAGCTCGACTACCACCAGCTGGAGTGACCGCGGGTCCGCTCTCGCCCTCCGTTTCCGCTCACCCGCCCCGCTTCCGATACCAGACGCGCTCGCCGACCGGGGACTCGTCGTCCGCGATCGCGAGCCGACCAACGAACAGGTCCCTGACGGCGAACGTGATCACGAGTTCGACGGACCGATCGTCGCCCCCGGATCCGGGCTCGGTATCACTCGTCTCGTCTCCTTTCTCCGAGACCGGTCGGACCGTCACGACGCAGTGGCCGTCGCGCTCGCCGATCGACTCGATCACGCCGACCGACCACCGGTCGACGTGATGCGACGGCTCCCTCGCGTGGATGCGGTCGTGGTTCACGACGGTCTCTCGCCTCCGCGGCGTCCGGTCACGCTCCGTCTCCCTCGACTCGCCGCACCGCGAGCGCGCCCTCGCAGACGCACTCGCCCTCGCATTTGGGGCACTCGGCCGCGGGCCGGTCGATCGGGTCGCGATGAATCGTCTCGTAGTCGTGTCCGTCGAACAGCCTCTCCGGGGTGTCGTCGCCCCCGTGGTACCACGAGTCCGCGACGAACAGGTCGACGCCGCGCTCGGCTCCGATCGCGTGGAGCCGTTCGAGCAGCCGGCTCCCGATCCCGCGGCCGGTCGCCGCCTCGCTGACGTACCCCATTTCGAGGTGGCCGTACAGCTCCGCGGCCGGGAGCAGGTCGGGATCGTCGAAGAAGTACATCTCGTCGGCGACGGCGGCCGCGTCCGAGAGTTCGCGGAGCGCCATGACGCCGAGGATCGCGTCGTCGCGATCGGTGCTCGCTCCGCCGTCGCTTCCGGCCTCGACCGCGACCAGCACGCGGTACATCGGGTCGTCGAGCCCGAGGTCGACGCCGTAGGAACTCCCCTCGCTGAAGTGCGAGGTGATGAGCGCCTCCAGCGGCTCGGCGTCGCCCGGCCGCGGGTCGCGGATCGCGATCTCGTCCATCGATCGGAGAGACGCCGCCCCCGGCCAAGAGCGGTGCGGTGTCGGAACCCGAGGGGTATCCACTCGACCTTTCCCTCACCGAGCGACGCCCGGACGCCAGACGCCCTGTCGTCGGTCGAGCCACGCGACGACAACGACGTGGGGTAAAGTCATCGCGGCGATGGCGACAAGCGACACGGCCAGCAGGTCGCCGGGTGCCGCCACGCCGGCGGGCACGCTCGCGCCCACCGCGCCCACTACGAGGAACCCGCCGAGCGTGAGCGGTGCCGCGTCCCGGACGTCGTGGGAGGCGAAGGCGACACAGGGGAGTAGG
>NZ_CBVY010000012.1:44925-46169 GCF_000513435.1 Halorubrum sp. AJ67
GTCACCTCGGGATCGCGGCCGCCGACCTCGCTCGGACGGGAGTCGGTCGTGCCCGTCGACGCCGCCTCAGTCATCGACCACGTCGGGGTCCGGGTCGGCGGGCGGTTCCGGGCCGGGTACGTCGTGCTCCGCCCCTCCCGACGGGACCGACTCCGCGACGCTCCCGCGGCGGTCGTTCCAGTCGAGCACCCACTCGAACAGCACCAGCCCGTTGACGGTCATCACTCCGGCGGCGGCGAAGAACAGCATCTCCTCGATTGGGAGGCCCAACACGGCGACGCCGGTCGTGTACTCGGCGGAGATGCTCCACGTTCCCATCCCGATCGCGATCCGGTCCGCGACCCAGAAGTAGGCGGCGGGGAGCAGCGTCGCGGCGAGCCACATCCGCGGCGTGCGGACGAGGTAGCCGCCGCCGACCGCCCACTGGAGCGCGACGACCGGGCCGACCCACGCGACCAGGCCGCCGAGGTAGAGGTACGAGGGGTCGAGCGTCGTCAGCCAGAGCCCTCCGACCACCATCGCGACGCCCGCGAGGACGCCGGCGACTCTGGGACCGCGGTCGAAGTCTCCCTCGCGGAACGTCGGGTCGAACCCGATCAGGTGGAGCGCGAACGCGGTGACGACGGTCTGAATGGTGAAAAAGAGGTACTCGCCGAGGGGGATCGACAGCGCCCGGACGAGTACCGCTCCGTCGGCATACGACCACGCGCCCTGCCGGATCATGTAGCTGATCCACGGCGTCGTGTAGAGGTACGCGATGGCGACGAGGATGGCGATCCCGACCGTCGCCCGCCGCTGGCGGACGGCCTCGTACCGCGGCGCGAGATACCACAGCAGCGCCAGCACGGGGAGACTGAAGACGAGGTGGAACTGGAGATACGTCAGCGTCGGTAACATCGGATCACCCCGGCGAGAGCGCTCATGCGATCACGTTCGGCTCGTCGTTGATTAAGGCTTGATCCAAACATGGTCAGGTATCGTCCCGGACCGGCTTACTCCGCCGCGAGCACGCCGTGCGCCTCCAGCACCTTCCCGAGCCGGTACATGGAGGCGACGACGGCGTCGCAGACGGGCCGAACCGCGGACTTCGGGACGAAGCCGACGGCGAGGCCCGCGACCTCCAGCATCGGCAGGTCGTTCGCGCCGTCGCCGACGGCCACCGTGTCGTCCATCGGCACGCCGACGTCGGCCGCCAGGTCCGCCAGCGCGTCGTCTTTCGTCCCCTCGATGAGCGGTCCCTCGGC
>NZ_CBVY010000012.1:52536-55711 GCF_000513435.1 Halorubrum sp. AJ67
AGACCGGTGAGGACCGCCTCGCGCGTCTCCTCGTCGACGTAGCCGAGCACGTCGGTGACTTCGTCCGGGTCGAGCGGGTCGACGAAGGTCTCCAACTGCGACCGGTCCATCCCGGTCGCGACCGCCTCCCTGACGCTCTCGGGGAGCGCGAAGAAGACGTCGCGCCGCTCGCGCCGCGGCAGCGACGCGAACTCCGTCGCCGGCTCCGGCGACATCGCGATCGCCTCCCGTACGTCGGTCGTCTCGATGCTCATACACCGCCGTCACGAGAGCCCCACTAAACGGTGCCGGACGCGGCTACGCGTCTCGCTGTCGCCCCCGAGCGCCGGCCGTCAGTCGTCGTCGGCCACCGCGGGCTTCCGGCGGTCGTCGCGGGGGCCTTCGAGGTCGACCTTCGGGAGCATGTCCCGGAGGTAGCGCCCGGTGTGCGACTCCTCGACGCGAGCGACCGCCTCGGGCGTGCCGCTGGCGACGAGTTCGCCGCCGCCGTCGCCGCCCTCGGGGCCGAGGTCGATCACGTGGTCGGCGTTCTTCACGAGGTCGAGTTCGTGTTCGATGACGACCACGGTGTTGCCCGCGTCGACGAGGCGGTGGAGCACGTCGATCAGCTTGCGCTCGTCCGCCTTGTGGAGGCCCGTCGTCGGCTCGTCGAGCAGGTACAGCGTGTCGCCGGTCGCGCGCTTGCCCAGCTCCTCGGCGAGTTTCACGCGCTGCGCCTCGCCGCCCGAGAGCGTCGTCGAGGGCTGGCCGAGCTCCATGTAGCCGAGCCCGACGTCTTTCAGCAGCTTGAGGCGGCGTTCGAGGCCGCGGTGGCTCTCGAAGAAGTCGTACGCCTCCGCGACGCTCATGTCGAGCACGTCGGCGATGGTCGCCCCCTTGTACTCGACGTCGAGCGTCTCGTCGTTGTAGCGCGCGCCGCCGCACTCCTCGCAGGGAACGTACACGTCGGAGAGGAAGTTCATCTCGATCTTGACGGTCCCCTGCCCGCCGCACTCCTCGCAGCGCCCGCCCTTCACGTTGAACGAGAACCGCCCCTTCTCGTAGCCGCGGCGCTTCGACAGCTTCGTCTCCGCGAACAGCTCGCGGACGTGGTCGAACACGTCCGTGTACGTGGCGGGGTTCGAGCGGGGCGTCCGCCCGATGGGGCTCTGGTCGATGAGCCGCACCGTCTCGACCTCGTCGAGGCCCCCGATCGCGTCGTGGTCGCCGGGGTCGACCGAGGTGTTGTCGTTCATCTCGCGGGCGAGCCCCTTGTACAGGATGTCGTTGACGAGCGTCGACTTCCCGGAGCCGGAGACGCCGGTGACGGTCGTCAGCGTGCCGAGCGGGATCGGCACGTCGAGGTCCTTCAGGTTGTGCTGGCGGGCCCCGCTCACCACGAGTTCGCCCTCGGACTCGCGGCGCTCGTCGGGCACCGGGATCGACTCCCGGCCCGCGAGGTAGTCGGCCGTGATCGAGTCGTCGGCGTCGACCACCTCGTCGAAGTCGCCCTGCGCGACGATCTCGCCGCCGCGCTTGCCCGGGCCCGGTCCCATGTCGATGATCTCGTCGGCGCGGCGCATCGTCTCCTCGTCGTGTTCGACGACGAGGAGGGTGTTACCCAGGTCGCGGAGCCCTTCGAGGGTGTTGAGCAGTCGGTCGTTGTCGCGCTGGTGGAGTCCGATCGAGGGCTCGTCTAAGACGTACAACACGCCGACCAGCCCGGAGCCGACCTGCGTGGCGAGCCGGATGCGCTGGCTCTCGCCGCCGGAGAGCGTCGACGCCTCCCGGTCGAGCGTGATGTACTCCAAGCCGACCTCCTCCATGAAGCCGAGCCGCGCCCGGATCTCTTTCAAAATCTCCTCGGCGATCGTCGTCTCGCGTTCGTTCAGCTGCGACTCCATCCCCTCGAAGTGTTCGCGGGCGTCGGCGATCGACAGCTCGTTCACCGCCGTGATCGACGTGCCCGCGACGAGGACGTGCCGCGACTGCTCCTTGAGTCGGGTCCCCTCGCACTCGGGGCAGGTCGTCACGGCCATATACTCCTCGATGTGGTCGCGGGCGCGCTCGGAGTCGGTCTCGACGTGGCGGCGCTCTAAGTTCGGGATGACGCCCTCGAACCGCTCCGTCTTCTCGCGCGTGCCGTTCTTCGTGGTCCACTCGAAGTGGACGAGGTCGTCGGTGCCGTAGAGGAACTGTCGCCGGATCTCCTCGTCCAGCTCCTCGAAGGGCGTGTCGAGGTCGACGCCGAAGTGGTCGGCGACGTTGTCGAGCTGTCGCGAGTAGTAGGTGCGGTCGTAGCTCCACGGCTCGAACACGTGTTTGAGCGGTTTCGACGGATCCTCGATCACGAGGTCCTCGTCGACCTCCTTCGTCGAGCCGATCCCCTCGCACTCGGGACAGGCCCCGTACGGGCTGTTGAAGGAGAACGACCGCGTCTCGATCGCGGAGAACTGGACGTCGGAGTTGGGGTTGCCGAGCTCCTCGGAGAACTCCACGACGAGCCGGTCGTCGGCCTCGGCGTCGGCCGCGAGCGACCCGGTCGAGCGCGCGTTCGACGCGAACGGCACGTCCTCCGGCGGGTCGGGGACGATCAGCTTGAGGGCCCCGTCGGCCTCCTCCAGCGCGGTCTCGACGGAGTCCGTGATCCGCGAGCGGGCGTCGGGGCTCACCGTGACCCGGTCGACGATCACGTCGATCGTGTGGTCGTAGTTCTCGTCGAGGTCGGGGTCGTCCAGCGTCAGGTCGACCGATTCGTCGTCGACCTCGACGCGGCTGTACCCGTCGCTCACCAGCTCCTCGAACAGCTCCTCGAAGGCCCCCTTCTGGTCGCGGACGACCGGGGCGGCCACCTTCGCCCGCGTGCCCTCGGGGAGTTCGAGGATCTGGTTCACCATGTCCTGTGCGGACTGCTCGCCCACCTCCTCGCCGGTGACGGGGTCGTACTGGGTGCCGATCCGGGCGTACAGAAGGCGGAGGTAGTCGTGGAGTTCGGTGACGGTGCCGACCGTCGACCGGGGGTTGTTCGCGGCGTTCTTCTGGTCGATGGAGATCGCCGGCGAGAGCCCCTCGACGGACTCCACCTGCGGTTTGTCCATCTGCCCGAGGAAGTTGCGGGCGTACGCGGACAGCGACTCGATGTACCGGCGCTGTCCCTCCGCGTAGACGGTGTCGAACGCGAGCGACGACTTCCCCG
>NZ_CBVY010000012.1:59993-61939 GCF_000513435.1 Halorubrum sp. AJ67
TCGATCGACACGACCGCCGAAGCCCCAGCCGGGAGGCGGACAGACGCTCGCTGCGCTCCTCGTCGCTCACTCCGTTCGCTCCTGCGGTGCTTACGTCGCCTCTGTCCGCCTCCCGGCTGCCCCTTCGAGTCCCGCCTCGCACCGCACAGCACAGCCTCACACCTCCCCAGCCTCGTCAGTCGCCGTCGCTTCGCTCCGGCGACTGACTCCCTCGCGCGGTGCCGTTCGCGGTCGCCTGTGGCGACCGCTCACGGGCACGCGCCACCGCACATCTTCTTATAAATAGGTCCGCGGTCCGATCGGCTCCGTCCTTCGCCTACTCCCCGCCGAGCAGTTCGACGAGCAGCGCGTTCTGCGCGTGCATCCGGTTTTCGGCCTGATCCCAGACGAGGGCGCGGTCGGATTCGAGCACGTCGTCGGTTATCTCCTCGCCGCGGTGCGCGGGCAGGCAGTGCATCACCTTCGCGTCGGTGCCGGCGAGCAGGTCGGCGTTCACCTGGAACCCGTCGAAGGCGGCGAGCTTCTCGTCGCGCTCGTCCTCCTGTCCCATCGAGATCCACACGTCGGTGTAGACGACGTCCGCGCCGTCGACCACCGCCTCGGGGTCGGTCGTGGGAGTCACGTCCGCGCCGAACGCTGCGGCCCGGTCGAACACGTCGGGATCCATCCCGTAGTCGGCAGGGCTGGCGACCGTTACGTCGATTCCGGCCATCGCCGCGCCGACGACGAACGACTGGCCGACGTTGTTGCCGTCGCCGACCCACGCGACCGTCGCGTCCTCGCCGACGGTCTCCCGGATCGTCAGGAGGTCCGCGAGCGTCTGACAGGGGTGCGCCTCGTCGGTGAGCCCGTTGATCACGGGGCAGTCGGCGTACTCCGCGAGGGTCTCCACGTCCTCGTGGTCGAACAGCCGTGCCATCACCCCGTCGACGTAGCGACCGAGGACGCGCGCGGTGTCCTTCAGCGGCTCGCCGTGACCCAGTTGGATGTCGTCCGGCCCGAGGAACATCGCGTGGCCGCCCAGTCGGGTCATCCCCGTCTCGAAGGAGACGCGGGTGCGCGTCGAGGGCTTCTCGAAGATCATCCCGAGCGTCGCGTCCCCGAGTCGCGGATCGGTCTCGCCCGCCTTCATCGCGGCGGCGCGGTCGAGCAGGGCGTCCAGTTCGGTGGGCGTCACGTCGTCGATGTCGAGGAAGTCGTCGGTGGCGAGTGTCATGGTGGGAGTAGTTCGGAAAACGGGGGTTGGCTGTGGGCGTTACAGTCGCTCGCGGCAGACGTCGGTCAGGACGCGCACGGCGCGGTCGAGGTCCGGCAGCGGGAGCCGCTCGTCGGGCGCGTGGTCCAGGTCGGAGTTCCCTGGACCGTAGGTGACCATCGGGCAGTCCCACGCGGCCGCGAAGAGGTTCATGTCGCTCGTGCCGGTCTTCCGGAGCAGGCGCACGTCGCCGCCCGCCGACCGGATCGCGACGCGGAACGCCCGCGCGAGGTCGGTCCGCGGGCTCTCCATCACGGGGGGCGATCGGCTCGCCCCACCTGGACCGAGCCGGTCGCCACGCTCCGCCTCCGCCAGCTCGTGGATCTCGTCGACCGGGCGCGAGGGCGGGACCCGGAGCTGGACGTCCATCGTCGTCTCCACGGCGAGGCCGTCTTCGCTCAGGCCGCCGTCGATAGAGATGGGCTTGGTCGTCACCTGGTCGAACACGGCGGTCTCGGCGTCGTCCGGCGTGAACGTCTCCTCGACGCCGTGCCACCAGTCGATCGCGTGCTGGATCGCGTTCGGCTCCGGCCGCGAGGAGTGGCCCGACTCGCTCGTGTTCACGTACGTCCCCTCCAGCAGGCCGCGGTAGCCGAGGGTGACTCCCCCGCAGCCCGACGGCTCGCCGTTGATCACCGCCGTCGGGGGCGTCGCGGTCGGCGATGAGGGCGCGCGCGCCGCCGGAGTCGAC
>NZ_CBVY010000012.1:67079-68051 GCF_000513435.1 Halorubrum sp. AJ67
GAGGATGGCCTCGGCGGCGTTCCGCGAGTCGATCTTCGCCATCAGCCGCCCCCACGAGCCGGTGACCGGCTTGAGGACGCAGGGGTAGCCGAACGACTCGATCGCTTCGAGGGCGGCCTCCTTGGTGAACGCCACCTCCGTCGCCGGGGTCGGGATGTCCGCTTCCGCGAGCGCGAGCGAGTTCTTCGCCTTGTCGGCGCAGATATCGCCCGTCTCGGGGGAGTTCACCACAGGGACGCCGTAGCTGTCGATAAAGCGCGTCGCGTACAGCGACCGGCTCGTCGACAGGCAGCGGTCGACGACGATGTCGAGGTCGTCGACCGCGGCGGTCGTCGACTCCAGCCCGAACCGCTCCTTGCGGACGTCAATCTTCTCGACCTCGTGGCCGCGCTCGCGGAGTTCGCCGAGAAGCAGTTTCTCGTCTTTCCGTATCCGTGAGTAGAGGACGCCTACGCGCATGTCGATCCCCCTCCGTTCGCGTCGGCTCTCACGCGCATGCGTACCACTCGCGTGTCGAGTCCGCGGCGCTCGTCGCCATCTACTCGCCCCAGTCCTCCTCCAGTTCGGGTGCCTCCTCCAAGACGACGGGATCGAGCGAGATCACTTCGAGTTCGGTCCCGGTGACCGGACTGTCGATGATCTCGCCGACCTCGACGTCGGCCGGGAGTTCGATCTCTTCGCCCGTGATCGGGTCCTCCGCCACCAGCGTGTCGGTGTCGCTCGTCATCGTGCCCCGTTCTCGGCGACGGGAACACATAAAGGTTCCGAACTTACCAAATAAATTACACTAACCGAAGCATCGGCTACCGAAAGGAACGCGGCCGAAGGCGGCCGAACGAGACTGGATGTCAGACTTCAATAATCAGTTCGCCCCCTCGCGGGAACGGGGTCGCGGCCGGCGGTCGCGGACCGACCGCCGACCGCGGCGGTCGTCGCATCCGGTCGGGCTGTGGCGAATGGTCACTCATACGT
>NZ_CBVY010000012.1:68772-70611 GCF_000513435.1 Halorubrum sp. AJ67
CTCGTCGGTCTCGGCGGCGGCTCCCGACCCGTCGGTCGCGAGTTCGGGCTTCTCGACCCCCGCCTTCACGTCGTTGGCGAGGCGCTCCTGAAGCCCGTGGTACTTCGCGACGCCCGTCGCGTCCGACTGGGCGATGCCGGCGACGTCCTCGGTGTTGAACGAGGCCATCTCCTCGGAGTAGACGGCGTACTCGGAGTCGCGGGCGACGACGCGGCAGTCGCCGCCGGACACCTTCACCGTCGCCGTGCCGGTCACCACGTCCTGCGTCTCGTCGACGAAGGCGTTCAGCGCGTCGACGACCGGTGCGAACACGAGCCCTTGATACGCCTTCTCGGACCACTCCTGTTCGATCCCCTTCTTGAACGAGCGCTCGTTTTTCGTGAGAACGAGGTCTTCGAGCGCCTGATGCGCGGTGAGGAGGACGGTCGCGGCCGGGTGCTCGTAGTTCTCGCGCACCTTCAGGCCGAGCATGCGGTCCTCCATCACGTCGGTGCGGCCGACGCCGTAGCCGCCGGCGTACTCGTTGAGATGCTGGATGAGCGGGACCGGGTCCATCGCCTCGCCGTCGACGGCGACCGGAACGCCCTCCTCGAAGGTCACCTCGATGGTGGTCTCCCCCTCCGGCTCCGCGGTCCACTCGTAGATGTCCTCCGGCGGCTCGTAGTCCGGGTTCTCCAGTTTCCCGCCCTCGACCGCGCGCGACCAGATGTTCTCGTCGATGGACCAGACGCCGCCGTCGCCGGCCTCGACGGGCAGGTCCTTCTCGGCGGCGTAGTCGATCTCCCACTCGCGGGTGAGCCCGAGTTCGCGCACGGGAGCGATCACTTCCAAGTCGGAGCCGCGCCAGACGGCCTCGAACCGGAGCTGGTCGTTGCCCTTGCCCGTACAGCCGTGGGCGATGGCGTCACAGCCCTGCTCCTCGGCGACCCCGAGGATCGCCTCGGCGATAACCGGGCGCGCGAGGGCGGTCCCGAGCGGGTAGCCCTGATAGCTGGCGTTCGACTTCACCGCGTCGAAACAGAGGTCCGCGAACTCGTCTTTCGCGTCGACGACGTGGAGGTCGAGCCCCAGCGCCTCGGCGGTCTCCTCGGCCTCGTCGAACTCCTCGGTCGGCTGGCCGACGTCGACGTTGACGCCGATGACCTCGTCGTAGCCGTACTCCTCTTTCAGTAGCGGTACGCAGACCGTGGTGTCGAGTCCCCCGCTGAACGCGAGTGCAACGCTCGTCATTACCGGAGGAGACACGGCCTATGCCCTTAAATTCAGCGGTTTCATATTTGTAAGAAAAAAGTTGAGCGGTCGCTCACGGAGACTACAGTCGAGACTCCACGGAACGAAACGGCGCGAACGCGACGAGGGATGAAGTGTTAGTGGCCCGAAGGGCCTCGTCGTCGCGCCGCGCCGGAAGCCGGTCGCGGCGGTCGGACGTCTCGTCGCGGTCGCAGGGCTCGTCGGTCTCGGAGGAGGCCGGCGTCGAGACGAGCCGCTGCGGTCATCGGGTGAACGTTGCCACGCTCTCGTATAAAAGCGTTCTGTAACCCTCCCGCGTCTCGGACGGATCTCCTCGTCCCAGCGGCTCGTGAACTGACGGCGTGACCGTCGCGAGCAGCGTCGAAGCCCCAGTCGCTCGGTACAACATAGTTGCTGCTGAGGACACGACCGCCGAAGCCCCAGCCGCGAGGCGGCCGCACGCTCGTTGCGGTCCTCGTCGCTCACTCCGTTCGCTCCTGCGGTCCTTACTTCGCCTGCGCCCGCCTCGCGACTGCCCCTTCGATTCCCACCCCGCCACAGCACCGCAACCGCACCTCACGCCTCCCCCACGCCTCGTCGCTGGCGGGT
>NZ_CBVY010000012.1:74075-78885 GCF_000513435.1 Halorubrum sp. AJ67
GCGACCGACCGACGCGTAGCCCGCCGAGCGCGAGTTCCCCGGCGTCGGTGACCGAGAACACCGTCGCGGTCGTGCCGACGTTGAAGCCGTACCAGCCGAACGCCAGGATGAGGGTCCCGAGCACCGCGAACGTCATCGAGTGACCGGGGATGACGTTCGAGGAGCCGTCCTCGGCGTAGCGGTCCATCCGCGGACCGAGCACGTACGCCGCCGTGAGACCGGCGATGCCGCCCATCCCGTGGACGATCATCCCGCCCGCGAAGTCGGTGAAGCCGAGGCCGCCCCCGCCGAGGAAGCCGCCGCCCCAGGTGATGCCCGCGACGACCGGGTAGATGACCGCCGAGATGGCGATCGTGTACGCCACGTACGCGCGGAGCTTCGCCCGTCCGGCGACCGCACCGGAGACGATGGTGGCGGCCGTCATCGCGAAGACGGCACCGAACAGCCAGCTGTTGACCCAGCCGCCGTCACCCAGGGCGGACGCCGCTGAGAAGCCGCCGCCGGCGGAGAGTCCCTCGACGCCGAACCCGACCAGGAAGTAGACGAGGACGCCGACACTCCACGTCAGTAGGTTCTTGGTGAGCTGGTTGGCGACGTTCTTCGCGCGCACCTGCCCCGCTTCGAGCATCGCGAAGCCGGCGTGCATGAAGAAGATGAGGAAACAGACCACCGCGACCCACATGAGGTTCACGCCCTCGGCGAGGACGCTCGGGTCGATCGAGGCGAGTACGGCACTCGTCACGCGTCGGTCACCTCTACTGAACGCACGTCCGATTCAAAACGCATCTTGCTCGGATTCATGTGTTGAATCACGTCTCGACTCCCGGGAACGACTATATATAAACGTTCGAGTTGGGTTTCACAAAAAATACTCTTGATAATACGACGGCTGTCAGATATAAAGACGACCATGCGGAATATAAGGACGTTTATCGCCGGATTCTACGGCAAGCGTTGCGACCGAATCGGACGGTTGTTGTGTCAACTGGACGAATAGTATGGGCCGATCGGCCGCGATCCGCCGTCCCAACGCGGCCCGCGACCGACCGTGGCGAGTATTGCCACACTGGAGTTCGCCGACGGCCGGTGTTACGCGTTGTACCGACCGGTATCGGACGTTTCAGGGCGTGAGTAGATAAATTGACGTTCGTCAACCGACTTCGCCATCGGCCGATTCGATCGCGCGACCCGCGCCGATTTCCGTTGGTTTCGCGGCCGTCGCAGACGGAGAACCGCCCGTTACTCCGGCTTCAGCCCCTCGTTCTGGACGCGCATCACGGCCTCGCCGTCGGCGAGGTTCGGCGCGTCGACGAGCCGAACGATCCGCTTGTCGCCCTTCGACTTCCGGAGGTAGATCCGGAACGTGGAGGCGTGACCCAGGATGTTGCCGCCGATCGCCTGCGTCGGGTCGCCGAAGTAGGAGTCCGGGTTCGACGCGACCTGATTCGTGACGAGGATGGCGGTGTTGTACAGGTCGCCGAGCCGCATCAGGTCGTGGAGGTGTTTGTTGAGCTTCTGCTGTCGCTCCGCGAGTTCGCCCCGGCCGACGTACTCCGCGCGGAAGTGCGCGGTGAGCGAGTCGACGCAGACGATCCGGATCGGCCACTCCGTCTCCTCGTGTTCGCCGGCCAGCTCCTTCGCTTTCTCGGCCAGCAGGATCTGGTGGTTGGAGTTGAACGCCTTCGCGACGTGGATCTGAGCCAAGAACGCGTCGACCAAGTCCTCCAAGGCCTCCTCGTCGCTCGGGGTGCCGTCTATCTCGCGGCGCTCCATCTCGTCTGCGAGGATCTCGTCGTCCAGCCCGCGGACCATGTCGTCGATCCGCTCCGGCCGGAACGTGTCCTCGGAGTCGACGAAGATGCAGCCGCCCTCCAGCCCGCCGTTCTCCTTCGAAAGCTGGACGTTGACCGCCATCTGGTGGGTGACCTGCGACTTGCCAGCGCCGAACTCGCCGTACACTTCCGTGATCGACTGCGTCTCCATCCCGCCGCCGAGCAGGTCGTCGACCTCGTCGATCTGCCACGAGAGCTTGCCGATCTCCTGACGGCGTTCGAGCACGGTCGCGCCGGTCTCGAAGCCGCCGACGTCGGCGGCCTCGCGGGCGGCGTTGATGATGTCGCTGGCGGACGACTCACCGATGTCGGCGGTGTTCGACATCTCGCCGGGGCTGGCGACCGCGATCGACTGGTAGCTCTCGAATCCGTTGTCCACGAGCTTGTCCGCGGTCGCGGGGCCGACGCCGGGGAGGTCCTCGAGTTCGTCTTCAGGCATGTACACGACCCTTGTCCGGCATTGGGTATAAAGACTGGTTTACACCTTAGTGGAAGTGAAATCTCGGCTGCGTCGCCGCTCGGTCGTGGCTCGCCATCTCTCAAAAGCGCTCGTCGGGACGATCGGATCTACCGGACGGTGAAACTGGTCGGCGGCGGGAGCCGCGACCGCCGGTCCCGGGACCTGCGTCGCCCGCTCAGAAACCGACGCGGCGGACGTAGTCGAGGTCACGTATTTCCACGAGCAGGTCGCCCGGCAGCTCGGCGTCGGTGATCACGTACAGCTTCGGGTCGTCGGTGAACTCGGGGTCCTCGCTCAACACCTGCCGGATCGAGACGCCGCGGTCGCCCAAGATGGACGTGACCTCGGCGACGATCCCGGCCTCATCGGCGGCCGCGACCTCGATGGTCAGCACCGTGAGATCCAAGACCGGGGCCAGATCCATCAGGCTCGGGATCGACGAGATGTTGGTGAAGATGCGCTTCAGCTCCGGGTCGGCTAAGATTGCGTCGGTCGTCGAGTCCACCACGCGCCGGTCCACGTCGAGTTCGCGCGCGATGCCGGTGTAGGGGATCTCGATCCCGCCGGAGACGACGCGCCCCTCCTCGTTGACGGAGAAGCCGCGCTCCAAGAACAGTCGGATGACGGCCTGCTGGCTCGGTGACCCCTCGAACTTCTCGAGGATCTCGTCGAACATTCGTCTCCCGATGCTCGCCGTGCGCTGTTAAATTGGCGGGTGTATCGCGGGCGTCCGCCGATTCCGCCGGCGCACACTGTGCCGTCCGACCGGCGCGAACGACCCTCGGTTCCGCGGCGCGAACCACTTCCGCCCCGCCACCCGACCCCTTTTGCCCGATGACGCCGAACCCCACCCCGTGTCAGAGTCGCCGCACCTGCGGTTCTTCCCCTACGAGGAGCCGTACCCGAACCAGCGCGAGGCGATGGACAGGGTCGCCAACGCGTTAGACCGGGGGCAGGACGTGCTGTTCGAGGGCGCGCCCGGGACGGGGAAGACCCTCTCCGCGCTCGTGCCCGCGCTCGAACACGCCCGCGAGCACGACCGCACGGTCGTCATCACGACCAACGTCCACCAGCAGATGCGGCAGTTCGTCGAGGACGCCCGCGCGATCACCGACGAGGAGCCGATCCGCGCGGTCGTCTTCAAGGGGAAGTCGTCGATGTGTCACATCGACGTCGACTACCAAGAGTGCCAGACCCTCCGGGACACTACCCGCGAGATGGTGGAGACGGAAAACGAGGTCCGCGAGCTGGAGTCGCGCCAGCGCGAGCTGCTGGCCGAGAGCCGCGAGGGCGACGCGAGCGCCGCCGAGGCCCGCGAGGCGATCATGGAAGAGTTAGACGAGCTGGAGAGCGAAATCGACGAGTACGACGCCGCGAACGTCTGCGAGCACTACCGAAACAACCTCACCCGCGACACCGACGAGTTCTTCGGGTGGCTCTTCGAGGACGTTCGGACCCCCGATGACGTGTACGCGTACGCCGACGAGCGCGAGCTGTGCGGCTACGAGCTGCTGAAGGAGGGGATGGAGGGCGTCGACCTCGTCGTCTGTAACTACCACCACCTGCTCGATCCGAACATCCGCGAGCAGTTCTTCCGCTGGATCGACCGCGATCCCTCGGAGATCATCACCGTGTTCGACGAGGCGCACAACATCGAGGACGCCGCCCGCGATCACGCCACCCGGACGCTCACCGAGAACACCCTCGACGCCGCGCTCGACGAGGTGGCCGACAGCGACGACTCCCGCGCGGAGCCGGCCGAGAACGTCCTCCGTGCCTTCCGCGACGCCCTCGTCGAGACGTACGAGGACGGGCTCGGCTTCGGCGGGGTCGACGAGAACTGGGAGGACGTGTCGATCGCCAACGACGACCGCCGCGACGACCTCACGCTCGCGTTCCTCCGCAACTACGAGGGGAACGGGATCGACACGGAGACGGAACTCGCCGTACAGCTCGGGCAGGCGATAGACGAGGAGTACGATCGCCGCTACCGCGACGGGGAGGCGACGACCCGGTCGGAGTCGCAGACGCTCGCGGCCGCCCGGTTCGTCTCGACGTGGATGGAGGACGGCACCGAGTTCGGACAGTACCCGGTGGTCTCGGTCCGCCGCGACGCCGCCACCGACGAGGTGTACGGCCGGGCCGAGCTGTACACCTGTATCCCGCGGAACGTCACCAGCGAGCTGTTCGACGAGGTGGCGGCCTCGGTCCTGATGAGCGCGACGCTACGTCCGTTCGACGTGACCAAGGACGTGCTGGGGTTAGAGGACGTCGCGTCGATGGCATACGGGATGGGCTACCCCGAGGCGAACCGCCGGACGTTCGCCGCCGACGTGCCGCCGCTTTTCGCCTCCGACCGCAACGACCCGGAGACGCAGGCGGCGGTGGCGTCGCTGCTCCGCGACGCGATCCGATTCACGCCCGGCAACACCCTCGCCTTCTTCCCGTCGTACGCGGAGGCGGAGCGCTACCACGAGCGGCTCGCCGGCGCGGCCGGCGGGAGCGGCGTCGACGTGCG
>NZ_CBVY010000012.1:82031-83810 GCF_000513435.1 Halorubrum sp. AJ67
ACCGTCGAAGCGGCGTTCGAGCGCCGTGTCCACCGCTCGCTGACGCGCCACGTGTTGGTGTTGCGCCGCGGAGACGCGGAGGCGGGTCGGCCGGACGCGACCGATCTCTCGGCGGACCGAGAGTGAACGAGCGATCGCCGGAATCGCGCCGATCGGGCGCTCGTGCGACAAGTTTCAGTTTCGCTTCGGCTCCGGGCAACGGTTAAGTGCGCGGCCTCTCGTGGTACTCGCATGACCGGGGACGCCGGAGACATGCTCTCGTGGGACGAGTCGGTGTTCCGCGACGAGTCGGTGTTCGAGATCGACCACGTCCCCGAGACGTTCCGCCACCGCGAGAGCCAACTTGAGAACCTCAAGTACGCGCTCCGCCCCGCGGTCCGCGGCTCCCGCCCGCTCAACACGATGGTTCGGGGCCCGCCCGGGACCGGCAAGACCACCGCCGTCCAGAAGCTGTTCGGTGAGCTGGGCGCGCGGACCGAGGTGCGGACGGTCCGGGTCAACTGTCAGGTCGACTCGACGCGCTACGCCGTCTTTTCCCGGCTGTTCGAGGGGATATTCGAGTACGAGCCGCCCTCCTCTGGCATCTCCTTCAAGAAGCTGTTCGGGCAGATCACCGACCGGCTCGTCGAGGAGGACGAGGTCTTGGTCGTCGCCTTGGACGACGTGAACTACCTCTTTTACGAGAACGAGGCGTCGGACACGCTCTACTCGCTGCTTCGCGCCCACGAGGCCCACTCCGGCGCGAAGATCGGCGTGATCGTCGTCTCCTCGGACCTCGGGCTCGACGTGATCGACGACCTCGACACGCGGGTCCAGTCCGTCTTCCGCCCGGAGGAGGTGTACTTCCCCGTCTACGACGCGACCGAGATCTACGACATCCTCGCGGAGCGCGCCAAGCGCGGCTTCCACGAGGGGGTGATCGGCGACGCCGAACTGGAGCGCGTCGCCGACCTCACGGCCGACAGCGGCGACCTCCGCGTCGGGATCGACCTCCTGCGCCGGGCCGGACTCAACGCCGAGATGCGCGCCTCGAAGACGGTCTCGGAGGAGGACGTCGAGGAGGCGTACGACAAGTCGAAGCACGTCCACCTCTCGCGGTCGCTCCGCGGGCTCTCGGAGTCCGAGCGCGACCTCGTCCGCGTCCTCGCCGAACACGACGGCGAGCGCGCCGGCGCGGTGTACGACGCGTTCAACGACGCGACCGGGCTGGGGTACACCCGCTACTCGGAGATCATCAACAAGCTCGACCAGCTCGGCGTCATCGACGCGGAGTACGCCGACGTCGACGGTCGCGGCCGCTCCCGCGAGCTCTCCTTGGCCTACGACGCGGAGGCCGTCTTGGACCGGCTGGAGTAGGCGGCGTCGGGGTCACCGCTCATCCGCGCCGCGCGCCGTCTCGTATCCGGTCGCCCACGCGAGGGTGCCGACGGCGAGGATCGCTATGGTCTCCCAGTCCGAACCGACGAGGGACTGCGCGACGATGGACATGGCACCTATTGAGACGCTGACGTACACGCCTTCAGGGACCCCGAAGGGGAGTCGACCGCGCGACTGGAGCGCCGCGGTCACGAACGTCGCACCGAGGAGCGTCAGACCGAACAGCGTGAGGGCGACCATCGCTGTGAGCATGCGTTTGACTGATCACCCCGTCGAAAATATTTTTCGGAGAATACGTAGCCGGATCAAACCGCCGACGCCTTTTCAACGAACCCCGCCCGCACCTCGCCCCATGAAGACGAGCGGCGGGAGCGACGCGGCGAAGCGACGCGCCGGCGAGTC
>NZ_CBVY010000012.1:86892-87573 GCF_000513435.1 Halorubrum sp. AJ67
GGAAGGACGGTCCGGTCGTCACGGACAACGGGAACCTCGTGTTCGACGCCTCGTTCGGCGCGATCGACGACCCGGACGCGCTGTCGACGACCCTCTCGACGACGCCGGGTGTCGTCGAACACGGGCTCTTCGTCGGGCTCGCCGACGAGGTCCACGTCGGGACCGAGTCGAGCGTTCGGGTCGCGAGGAGCTGATCGCGTCCGGATCACTGACGGAGCGCTGATCGCCGCTCGACGCCCTCTCGACGGACGCGTCGCTCGCCGGTCGGCGCTCGTCAAAAAATGAAGAACGGAAAGCGCGTCCGTCTTAGAGGTCGCGAGGCTGGACCGTCTTCCGGTCGTTGGCCTCGGCGCGGCGCGCGGCGTCTTCGAGCAGCTCGTCCACTTCGTCGTCCAGCGCGTCGTAGAAGTCCGAAGCGACGTTCTTGTCGTCCAGGGCTTCCTTGACGGCCGCTTTGACAATAAGGTCTGCCATGCGATCGGGCCTACCCGGTGATGGTTAATAAGAGTTCCTGAATTCGACCGCGAGGGACGCCGTGCCGCCGGTTCGCGGAGGGATGCGAACACAACGGCTTATAAATCTTGTGAGATTCGTGCCCCCGTATCGACGCGAACCCGACCCGAATCCGCCCCAAAGCCGATCCGACCGCCTCGCGTGCGCTTCTCGCGCACGCCCGAAACG
>NZ_CBVY010000012.1:89799-93367 GCF_000513435.1 Halorubrum sp. AJ67
CGTCGACGACGCCCGCCCGACTCGGCCGCCTGATCGAGGCCGGTGACGCCGAGGTCGGCCGCGCCGTCGCGGACGTACTCGGGGATGTCGGCCGCCCGCGCGAACAGCACCGTCACGTCCTCGTCGACGGTGTCGGCGTACAGCTGTCGGTCGGCGGTCTCCTCGACGTGGAGTCCCGCGCGCTCTAACAGCGAGAGCGTCGGCTCGTGTAGGCGGCCCTTGTTGGGGACGGCGATGCGCATACGGAACGCGTCGCGCGGACAGGGGGAAACGTTTTCGTCCTCGCTGCTCCGTCCGTACGCATGGACGACGGAACGGGAGCAGCCCTCCTCTCGCTCGCTATCGCCGTCCCGATCGTCGGTGCCCTCCTCATGTCCGGCACCGTCTTCGGCGCGGTCCTCACCGGACTCATCGTCGGTACTATCGCGGTGTCGTTCGTCCTCGCCGATCGGATCGACGACGAGAAAGACGAGACCGTGACCGACGACGAACCAGGCCCGTTGGAGTCGCTTCGAGACCGCTACGCGCGCGGCGAACTGACGGAAGACGAGTTCGAGCGGCGAGTCGAGCGACTCCTCGAAACAGAGGACAGATCGACCGCCCGGGACCTCCTTCTGGACGAGAGAGACGGTGCGGCCGAAACGGAACCAGTCCGCGAGCGCTGACGCGGGGGACCCGCCGGCTCACATCCCTCGTCTCACCAGCCAGTACGCGACGGGGAGACAGCCGGCGAACGCGATTGGCCAGGTGGTCAACTGCGAGGCCGGATCGGGCGGCGAGACGAGGCTCCCGACGGCCAGTCCGCCGATTCCCGCGACGACGACCGTCGCGGTGACTCTTTCCACCCGCCCTGGCGGCCACTCGCGGGGGCGTCCGCGACGCCACCACAGAAGGTAGTAAAACAGTATGATCCCCGAAAGCGGCGCAAGAACGCCCCAAAAGGCCGGATGGGCGCTTCTGCGAGCACGAGCGTCGAAGTTCACCCAGAGCCCGATCGCGGCCCAGACGAACAGCACGAGGGCCGCGCCGAACGCGACGGCGGGCGTGAGGAGGGACACGGTCTGCGTTCCACCGGATCGGTTGTCAGTCTTCCCCCCGCGAGGCGGATCGGTTCGGAGCGAGGTCCGCTCCGTCGACGCCGCCGTCGACCCGAAGGCATACGTTTGCGCCGCGAGAGGCCCCAGTGTGGCGAACGCCCTCCTGTCCCGTCTCGGCGACTACTACGATCCCGATCCGCGGGCGACGGTGGTCTGTCTGTTCGGGTCCGCGTTCACGCTGGCGATGATGCTGCCGATCGCAGATCTCGCGAACCAGTACCACACGTTCGGGGTCTTCGGGACGACGCTGGCGCTGCTCGGTTCTGTCGCGACGCTCGCCGACCTCCTCCGGCGACGGGAGACGCCGAGCGACTGACCGGCGAGGTCACCGACGAGTCCCGCCCGCGTCGGTCGCACGCGCCGCGCCGCTCAAGTGTCTCGACCGCCAACGACGCGTATCGTGAGCGACGCCGACTCCCCCCTCTCGGAGGACCGTCCGACCGTCGACCGCCCCCTCCGCGTCGACGCCCCGTTCGAGCCCGCGGGCGACCAGCCCGAGGCGATCGAGGGGCTCGTCGAGGGGTTCGAGTCGGGCGCGAAAAAGCAGACGCTGCTGGGCGTCACCGGGTCCGGGAAGACGAACACCGTCTCGTGGGTCGCCGAGGAGCTGGACCAGCCGACCCTCGTACTCGCCCACAACAAGACGCTCGCGGCCCAGCTGTACGAGGAGTTCCGCGAGCTGTTCCCGGACAACGCCGTCGAGTACTTCGTCTCCTACTACGACTACTACCAGCCGGAGGCGTACGTCGAGCAGACGGACACATTCATCGACAAGGAGATGTCGATAAACGAGGAGATCGACCGCCTGCGCCACTCCGCGACGCGCTCGCTCCTGACGCGCGACGACGTGATCGTCGTCGCCTCCGTCTCCGCCATCTACGGGCTGGGCGACCCGGGGAACTACCGCGACATGGCGCTCCGGCTCGAAGTCGGCGAGGAGGTCGGCCGCGAGGAGCTGCTCACCCGGCTCGTCGACCTGAACTACGAGCGCAACGACGTGGACTTCACGCAGGGCACCTTCCGCGTGCGCGGCGATACCGTCGAGATCTACCCGATGTACGGGCGCTACGCGGTGCGTGTCGAGCTGTGGGGCGAGGAGATCGACCGCATGCTGAAGGTCGACCCGATGCACGGCGAGGTCGTCTCGGAGGAGCCGGCGGTGATGCTCCACCCGGCGGAGCACTACTCGATCCCCGACGACAAGCTCGAACAGGCGGTGACCGAGATCGAGGACCTGATGGAAAAGCGGGTGAGCTACTTCGAGCGACAGGGCGACCTCGTGGCGGCCCAGCGCATCGAGGAGCGTACCACCTTCGACTTGGAGATGCTGCGCGAGGCGGGCTACTGTTCGGGGATCGAGAACTACTCGGTCCACATGGACGACCGCGAGTCCGGCGACGCCCCCTACACCCTGCTGGACTACTTCCCCGACGACTTCCTCACCGTGATCGACGAGTCCCACCAGACGATCCCCCAGATCAAAGGCCAGTACGAGGGCGACAAGTCGCGGAAGGACTCGCTGGTCGAGAACGGGTTCCGGCTCCCGACCGCCTACGACAACCGCCCGCTCACCTTCGAGGAGTTCGAGGAGAAGACGGACCGGACGCTGTACGTCTCCGCGACCCCCGGCGACTACGAGCGCGAGACCTCCGAGAACATCGTCGAACAGATCGTCCGCCCGACCCACCTCGTCGACCCGAAGGTAGAGGTGACGGGCGCGACGGGGCAGGTCGACGACCTGCTCGAACGCGTCGACGAGCGGATCGAGCGCGACGAGCGCGTGCTCGTCACCACGCTCACGAAGCGCATGGCCGAGGACCTCACGGAGTACTTCGAGGAGGCCGGGATCGACGTGGCGTACATGCACGACGAGACCGACACCCTCGAACGCCACGAGATCATCCGTGACCTCCGACTCGGCAACATCGACGTGCTCGTCGGCATCAACCTCCTGCGCGAGGGCCTCGACATCCCGGAGGTCTCTCTCGTCGCGATCCTCGACGCCGATCAGGAGGGGTTCCTGCGCTCGACTACCACCCTCGTCCAGACGATGGGGCGGGCCGCGCGCAACGTCAACGGTGAGGTCGTCCTCTACGCCGACGAGGTGACCGACTCGATGCGGGAAGCGATCGACGAGACCCAGCGCCGCCGCGAGATCCAGCTCGAATACAACGAGGAACACGGCTACGAGGCGACAACCATCGACAAGCCGGTGAGCGAGACGAACCTCCCGGGGTCGAAGACGGACACCTCGAACGTGAGCGTCGGCGACGTGGAGAGCGAAGACGAGGCGAAAGCGCAGATCGAGGCGCTCGAAGACCGGATGGACGAGGCCGCGAGCAACCTGGAGTTCGAGCTGGCGGCCGACATCCGCGACCGGATCGCGGAGCTGCGGCGCGCGTTCGAGATCGACGCGGACGACGACGGCGTCCCGGCACCGGCGATAGACGAGTAGCGCCCCGATTCTCACT
>NZ_CBVY010000012.1:95625-96269 GCF_000513435.1 Halorubrum sp. AJ67
CCTCGCGCGGCCCGAAGAACTGCTGACGCACGCGGCCTCCTTCCGGTCCGCAGCGCCGGCTCGGGGCGCTCTCAAGCCCGACGCGACCGAGTCCCGCGAGTTCGTCGACCAGACCGACTTCGTCGACGACGGCGGCGACGCGATCCTCGTGATCGCCCAGCGACTCACGGTCCCGGAGGTCCGGCTCCGCCTCGGCGCGATCAGCCGCACGGGCGACCACTCCCTCCGGATCGCGATCGACCAAGGGGGCGTCCGCGGCGAGGTCGAGACCGACGAGCCGGTCGTCAAGACGCTGCTGTTGCGGCTCACCGACGAGCGCGGGCCGCCCGAGCGGGTGATCGTCACCATCGGCGGCGAGCGCGCTGGCGTGACGATCTGAGTGTCGGCGGCTTCGAGACTGTCCGACCGCGACTCGCTCCCGCGACCGTTTTGTGGCCGCGCCGCATCCGACCGTCCATGTCACTCCGCAGTCGACTCCTCGGATCGGCCCTCCTCGTCGTCGGCGTCGCCGCGTTCGCGGCCGCCGTCTCCTTCGCGCCGACCGTTCCCCCCGAACCGGCGGCCGACGCCGTGTCGGGCGTCATCGCCACTACCCCGTTCGCCTTCGTCGTCGCGCCGGCCTCTTCGCCGTCGCGGCGGTGCTT
>NZ_CBVY010000012.1:96330-104565 GCF_000513435.1 Halorubrum sp. AJ67
CTCGCCTCCCGGGTCGCCGCCTCCTGCCGAGCGAGGTCGACGTTGTCCGAGTCTCACGTCTTGTCGGTCTCTCGCTTACGCCCGGCTCCGAATTCGTACTTCTCGCCGAACTGCTCGGCGGAGCCCTCGCAACGGGACTAGCGTGGAGCTTGACGCCGCCAGTTGGGCACTGTAGCGACCGACCGTAACCGGAAATCACCGCTCAGTCCCCGTCTCGGAACCGCCCGTTCGTGGATCGGAGGAGTGACTCCGATCTCCCGTTGTGAAAGTGTACTTGTTATACTACAATCTTGTTGGTAATACTTATACCAGTAGAGTCTGTGTGGTCAGATACGGTTCACGCGGCTAAACTCACGTACGCTGTAAGACCGTCTCTCGAGCAACACGACTGCGGTCAGACTCACCGGACTGACGTAGACAGTGGCAGCGACAATCCAACGCAATTGGTCACGTTTGAGACGGCCAACGATGAGTGAAAGCGAAAACACAGACACGAACGCGAGTACGGGTACAGATATCGAGACGGACATCTTCTCGGAGAGAAAACAGCTGAAGCCCTACGAGTACAGCGAGTTTCTCGACTACGTTGAGGCGATCCGGAACAGCTACTGGGTACACACGGAGTTTAATTTCGACGGAGATGTCCAAGACTTCAAGGTCAACACGACTCCTGCTGAACAGACCGTTATTAAGCGGACGATGTTGGCTATCGCCCAGATCGAGGTACAGGTGAAGACGTTCTGGTCGGACATCTACGAGGAGATGCCAAAAGCTGAGGTCGGGAATGTGGGTATGACCTTCGCGGAAAGCGAGGTACGGCACATGGACGCCTACAGTCATCTCCTCGACGTTTTAGGAATCACGGACGATTTCGAACAGGTGACTGCGGAGCCGGCGATCGAAGAACGGATCGAGTATCTCGATGAGTATCTGGAGAAGAGCGAGAGTGACGACGAACGGGAGTACGTGATGAGCATCCTGCTTTTCAGTACGTTCGTCGAACACGTATCGCTGTTCAGCCAGTTCCTCATAATGACGAGCTTCGACAAGCACGAAAAGAAGTTCAAGGGAATAGCGAACGCCGTCGAAGCAACCAGCAAAGAGGAGCAGATCCACGGTCTGTTCGGGATCGAACTGGTGGAGACGATCAGGGAGGAGAACCCGGACCTCTTCGATGACGATTTCGAGGACGACGTCCAAGAAGCCTGTCAGCAGGCCTACGAGGCAGAGACGGAGATCCTAGATTGGATATTCGATGACGGCGAGCTGGAGTTTCTTCCCAGGGCGCACGTCGACGCGTTTCTGCGAGACCGGTTCAATCAGAGTCTGGAAAACGTCGGCGTGGAACCGATATTCGAGACGGACGACGACCTGCTCGAGGAGACGCGCTGGTTCGACGAGGACATTATGATGACGAAAGATAACGACTTCTTCAGCAAGCGGTCGACCACGTACAACAAACACACGCAGAGCGTCACCGCCGAGGACATGTTCTAACAATGGCACAAACAGAACTCGACAGCGTCGCGGAACAGCATACCGAACCGTTCTACTGGCTGAACGAGGACAGCAGGGAGTTTCTCAGAGAGGGATACCTACTCGAGGGCGTCGAGGCGGAAGAGAGAGTCAGACAGATAGCGGAGCGCGCCGAAGAAATTCTGGGTGAGGAAGGGTTCGCGGACAAGTTCTACGAGTACATGAGCCGCGGCTTCTACAGTCTCGCGAGCCCGGTGTGGTCCAACTTCGGACTGGACAGAGGTCTTCCTATCAGCTGCTTCGGCAGCTACATGGAGGATAGCATCGAGAGCATTCTCCACACCCAAGCCGAGGTGGGTGAGATGACAAAGCAGGGCGGGGGCACGAGCGGCTACTTCGGCGAGCTGCGGCCGCGGGGAAGTCCGATAACGAACAACGGCAAGAGCAACGGAAGTTACAGTTTCACAGAGCTGTTCGATACGATCATCAACGTCATCAGCCAGGGCGAAACCCGCCGAGGGCAGTTCGCCGGCTACATCGACGTCGAACACGACGACTTAGACGAGTGGCTTAATATCAAAACCGAAGGAGATCCGGTACAGGACATCTACTACGGCGTCATCATCGGTGACGACTGGTTTCAGGCGATGATCGACGGCGACGAAGAGAAGCGAGAGACGTGGGCGGATATCATCGAGACCCGGATCAATATCGGCGTCCCGTACATCATCTTCCGGGGGAACATGAACGAGGGGAAGCCACAGGTCTACAAGGACAAGGGGTACCAGATAAACGCGTCCAACCTGTGTACCGAGATAGCGCTCCCGGCCACGGCGGACGAGAGCTTCGTCTGCTGTCTCTCGAGCATGAACGCTCTCCACTACGACGAATGGAAGGATACCGACGCAGTGGAGACACTGACGCGGTTCCTGGACGCAGTGATGGAGGAGTTCATCGAGCGCACGGAGGGCGTACAGTTCATGGAGCGGGCCGTGCGGTTCGCGAAGAGACACAGAGCGATAGGGATCGGCGTCCTCGGGTGGCACAGCTATCTCCAGAGCAACATGATCCCCTTCGACAGCATGGAGGCGATGGAGAAGAACGGGGAGATATTCCGGACCATCAAAGAGCGGAGCTACGAGGCGAGCGAAGCGCTCGCCGATGAGTTCGGGGAGCCGGAGGTTCTCGAGGGCTACGGGAGGCGAAACACGACGACGATGAGCGTGGCTCCGACGAAATCGAGCAGCGTCATTCTGGGTCAGGTGAGTCCGAGCATCGAGCCGCTGAAATCGAACTACTTCGTGCGAGACGGTGCGAAGCTAAAGTCGACGCAAAAGAACAGATTCCTTCAGGCGATACTGGCCGAGCGGGGCAAAGACACCCGCGAAGTCTGGGACAGCATCGCAAATAAAGACGGGAGCGTTCAACATCTCGAGTGTCTGACGGACGAAGAGAAAGACGTGTTCAAGACCTTCGCAGAGATACCGCAGATGGCGATCATAAACCAAGCGGCACAGAGACAGAAGTACATAGACCAATCACAGAGCGTGAACGTCTCGATCGACCCGAGTGAAGTGAGCGTCAAAGAGATCAATCAGCTCTACATAGAAGCTTGGAAGAAAGGCGTCAAGAGCCTCTACTATCAGAACAGCGTGAACGCTGCACAGAAATTCAGTCGAGATATCCTCGAGTGTCGGGCCTGTGAGAGCTGATCGCTACCCCTAGTCGGCTCGCCTGCCGTCCCGGTCTCCGTCTTCGACTCCAGATCGGCGTCCCGGTCCGTATGGTCGACGCCTTCGGATCCGGGAACGTCGGCGAACCGAGCGGCATCGGCGGCGCGGTCGCGGTGGCGGCAATCTTCTCTGTCGACAACTCGCGGCAGCCGTGAGTCGGGCTTACGTCCCGGGCCGTTCGCTCTCGCTCTCCAGTTCGATGTCGCGGTCCGCCTCGCGGGTCTCTTTTTCCTGCTTGGCGAGGTCGACGTCGCGGGCCGTGTCCGCGTCCCGGGTCTCGTCGGTCCGCAGGTCGCTGTCGGCCACGGTGTCGAGCTGCTCGAGAGCGCTCTCGATGTCCTCCAAGCCGAGCAGCTTCTCCGTCTCCTTGTCGAACTCCTTGCTGTCGAGCCCCTCCATGTCCTGAACGTCGGAGCCGGAGAGCGCCTTGCCGTAGCGACCGACGAGACTGGTCAGCTCCTGCGGGAGGACGAACGTGGTGGACTCGCCTTTGCCGATCTCCTCTAGGGTCTCCATGCCGCGCTCGATGATGGCGCGTTCGCCCATCGACTCGGCGGACCGCGCCCGCAACACGGTCGAGATGGCGTCCCCCTGCGCTTCGAGGATCTGCGACTGCTTTTCACCCTGCGCGCGGATGATGTTCGACTGCTTGTCACCCTCCGCCTGCTCGACCGCGGAGCGGCGTTCCCCCTGCGCTTCGAGGATCATCGCGCGGCGGCGGCGCTCCGCGCCGGTCTGCTGTTCCATCGCGCGCTGGACCTCTTGGGAGGGGCTCACCTCGCGGACCTCGACGGCCTCGACGCGGATCCCCCACTCGTCGGTCGGCTCGTCCAACTCCTCGTTGATCCGGTTGTTGATCAGCTCTCGCTGCGAGAGCGTGTCGTCGAGCTCCATGTCGCCGATGACGGCGCGGAGGGTGGTCTGCGCGAGATTCGAGACGGCGTTCTTGTAGTCGTCGACCTCTAAGAACGCCTTCTTGGCGTCCATCACCTTGATGTAGACGACCGCGTCCGCGGTCACCGGCGAGTTGTCGCGCGTGATCGCGGACTGGCTCGGCACGTCGATCGTCTGGGTCCGCATGTCGAACGGGTACGTCCGGGAGACGAACGGCGGGATGAGGTGGACGCCGGGTTCGAGCAGCTTCCGGTACTCGCCGAAGACGGTGAGCGCCTCCTTGTCGTAGGCGTCGACGATCTCGACGGCGCTGACGACCGTGACGGCCGCGAGCAACACTGCGAGCGCCGCGACGCCGTAGACGAGGCTCTGCGAGAGGAGGGCGAAGCCGACGACCAAGGCGACCCCGAGCGCGAGGTACTGCCAGACGCCGTCGGGGACTTCGTCCATCACGTCCGCCAACTCGGCGGACCCGCCGCGCGGACCTTGTGTTCCCATACTTGAGGTTACGGCGCGACGCTGTTAACGGTTGCCACGAGATCGAAAGCCGAACCGATTCGGCGACATCCGAGAAACCGGAAACGGCGGTACAGGCCGACCGGGTTTAACTACGCAGCGACGGAACACCGATCCATGCCATCCGACGACGGGGACGACGGCCGAAAGTTCAGCACGCGAAGCGTTCACGCCGGCTCGGAGCCGGACCCGGCCACCGGTGCCCGCGCGACGCCGATCCATCAGACGACCGCCTACCAGTTCGACGACGCCGACCACGCGGCGGACCTGTTCGCCTTAGAGGAGCCGGGGAACGTCTACTCGCGGCTGATGAACCCGACGAACGCCGCGCTCGAAGAGCGGATCGCCTCGCTCGAAGGCGGGGTCGGCGCGGTCGCGACCGCCTCGGGCATGGCCGCGCTCGACGTGACGACGTTCCTGCTCGCGTCCGCGGGCGACAACATCGTCTCCTCGTCGGCGCTGTACGGCGGCACCTACACCTACCTCACCCACTCCGTCGAGCGCCGCGGCGTCTCGACGCGGTTCGTCGACCCGCTCGACTACGAGGGGTACGCCGAGGCCATCGACGAGGACACCGCCTACGTCCACCTCGAAACGATCGGGAACCCGGCCTTAGTCACCCCTGACATCCAGCGGATCGCCGACATCGCCCACGACCACGGCGTCCCGCTGTTCGTCGACAACACGTTCGCGACGCCGTACCTCTGCCGGCCGCTCGACCACGGCGCGGACCTCGTCTGGGAGTCGACGACGAAGTGGCTCACCGGCAACGGCACCACCGTCGGCGGCGTCGTCGTCGACGGCGGCTCGTTCCCGTGGGCCGACCACGCCGAGAAGTACCCGGAGATCGCACAGGACAACCCCGCCTACCACGGGATCAACTTCGCCGAGCGGTTCGGCGACGCCGCGTTCACCTTCGCGGCGGTCACCCGCGGCCTGCGCGACTTGGGCGACCAGCAGTCGCCGTTCGACGCGTGGAACACGCTCCAGCAGACGGAGTCGCTCCCGCTGCGGATGGACCGCCACTGCGAAAACGCGGCCGTCGTCGCCGAGTACCTCGCCGACCACGACGAGGTCGCGTGGGTGAACTACCCCGGTCTGGAGAGCCACGAGACCCACGAGGAGGCGACCGAGTACCTTGAGGGCGGCTACGGCGGGATGCTCACCTTCGGGCTAGAGGCGGGCTACGAGGCCGCGCGGGCGACCGTCGAGGAGGCGGACCTCGCCTCCCTCGTCGCGAACGTCGGCGACGCGAAGACGCTCGTCATCCACCCGAGTTCGACGACCCACCAGCAGCTGACGGACGAGGAGAAGCAGACCGCCGGCGTCACCGACGACATGATCCGACTCTCGGTCGGCATCGAGGACCCCGCCGACATCGTCGCCGACCTCGAGGCCGCTATCGAGGCGGCGACGGCGTAACCGCGATCCGCCCGTTTCTGGCGATTTGGTTCTGTTGAAATCCTCGGGGACTGATACAACCTCCGTGCGAAATACAGAGAATCTATTCAGCACAGCGAGCGCGTCCTATTCAGTATACAACTGAGTGACCATTAGATGAGAAAGCCAGATTTAATTCCCTGAAAGAGGTTAGTGTACTCATATATCGAACTATTATAACTAGCGGAGCAGATTAATGGGTATTAAATAACCAGTCGTGCCGATGAGGGAGAACAATTTGACCTCAGTTACTGAAATGATCCTCGGAGTGCTCACAGAGTCCCGTGGGTTCGTATTTCACCTCACTCTGAACTTCGCACTCATTCTTGCAGTAATTGTGCTTGAGTGGGGCCTCATTGAGATCGTTGTAACATATCTCATTGAAATAGCAATTATACATTTTATCTTTCTTATCGTTGGGCTGTTTACTCCGCAACCAATAGATGACCGTGATGGAGACGTATGGGACACAAAACCTACTACACTTCAGCCAATTTCCTTACTTCCACCTGTTTACAGACGAAATATCAGATATATTGGATACAAGTCAATTTTCCCCGGAGTCCTGATTGTGGCGCTCATGATAGGTATCTTTTCGAACTCTGATGTAGTTTCGGCACTACCCCGCTCGGTTGGAGTTGCGATTATCGGCATTACCTTGTTTCAGTTGGGACAAGTCTGGCGATACTTCATTGTAGATCAATCGTATCAGGATAAGTCACCGCAGGACGCGGTACAGTTTGCGTTTGCTCCAGTTGGTGAGGTGCTATTCGTCATGTTCTACGCATTTATTCCAGTCACCTTTGTGATTGTGGGCGGTGTAATAGTGGCAGTCATTGACCTTCCCTCGCGGCTTGTATTGCTGTTGGTATATCTCGTGCCAATAGGAGCGGTTCGGGCGTGGATGAGGAGTTTAGATCCTCAAACAGATGATCTTGAGATGAGATTTGGCTGACGAATGGAGAGGTGGAGCCGGTCGTCTTACGCCAATTAGATCCGCTTGTGGATTTCTACACAAGAATTCTCTATTGAGCTTCTCAGAGAAAGCCTTCCAAGAGAAGCCACAGGATTTAGAAACTGTGTCCAGAGCACCAACACCCTGTGAGACGTAGCTTCAGTAGCCGACCTGTTGAATCTCGCAGTTGTGGAAACGGTGGTGGTGGTGTTTGCCCGTTTGCCATCCAAATTGTTCCGGAATTACGATGTGTTTGCTCGTTCGAAATGTAGGCGAAAACGAGCACATCAGCTACCTGATATCCCCTGTGTCTGCCTTTATTGCTATACACTCTGTATTCAGCACACCTCTAAGAACATATCACCAGTTGAGTATTTCGACGGGTCCGACAGTCCCGTCTTCTCTTACGGAGCTACCGTTCTCCTGACCTACGCCTCGAAACCGCCCTCCCACCGGAACGTCCCGTTCCGCTGGACGACCTCGCCGTCGACCTCCATCCGGGAGTCCGCGCTCACGTCGGTGATCATGTCGACGTGGACCGCGCTCTCGTTGCCGGACTCGCCCTCGGGGAGACAGGCGTCGTAGGCGCGGCCGACCGCGAGGTGGACGGTGTCGCCCATCTTCTCGTCGAAGAGGATCGAGTCCGTGAACCGGTCGATCCCGCGGTTCATCCCGATCCCCAGTTCGCCGAGCCGCCGCGCGCCGGGGTCGGTGTCGAGGACGTTCGCGAGCGCGTCCTCGCCCGCCTCCGCGGCGAAGTCGACGACCTCGCCGTCCTCGAAGGTGAGGTGGACGTTCCGGACGCGCGTCGCGTCGATGGTCATCGGCACGTCGAAGAAGACCTCGCCCGCGGTGTCGTACGGCGCGGTGAACACCTCGCCGGAGGGGAGGTTGTGGGAGTCGTACGCGACCGACGCGGCGGAGTTGACCGCGGTGCGGCCCGCGATCGACATCCGAACGTCGGTGTCGGGGGCGTCGTCGCGCTCGGTGACGATCCGGACTTCCTCGCCGTCGTCGAGGATGTCCTTCATCTTCGCCATCTCGTCGGCCAGCGCCTCCCAGTCGCGGAGGACGGCGTCGTAGACGAACTCCTGATACTCCTCGTAGGCCATCCCGGCCTGCTGGGCGAGGCTCCGCGTCGGGTGGACCGTCGACACCCAGTCGGTGTCCATCCGGGCCTCGCGGACCCCCTGCCGCGCCTTCGCGTACGCCTGCCGCGTC
>NZ_CBVY010000012.1:104713-107591 GCF_000513435.1 Halorubrum sp. AJ67
CCTATCCCCTGTGTGCCTTGCCTCCGCCGCCGATCCGCAGGTAGGCGTCGGCGGCCTCGAAGATCGCGCGGTCGACGGCGGGGTCCGCGTCGAAGTCGGCCGCGTCGACCGCGGCGTCGCCCCCGTCGATCTCACCCTCGCCGGTCCCGCCCTCGCCGGCTTCTCCCTCGACCCTCGCCTCGACGCCCTTCAGGTAGGCCCGAGAGAGTTCGTCGGAGCCGTACAGCGTCGTGACGTTCGCCCCGCGCTCGCCGAGCACCGCGGCGACCGCGACGCCCAGTTCGTGGGCGTCCTCGGCGACCGACACGACGACGTCGTCGCCGGCTTCGACCCGCGCGCTCCAGTCGACGAGCACCTCGGCGTGCTCGCGTACGCGTTCGTCCATACTCGTGCGTCGCGCCCGCCCGGCTAAAATCGGTCGACCCGTCGCTCGCGGGTCGGCGCAACCGGAGGAGAAAGCGATCGGCGTCGAGGTGGTCGGCGTCGGGGTGGTCGGCGTTGAGGCGAACGGCGGGCTTTACGACGAGCCCTCGGGGAGCGCGAAGCCCGCGCCGCCCGCGATGATCGCCGCGGCGGCGAGGATCGTCGCGCCGAGGACGACGTAGCTGTCGTCCGGGCTGAGTCCGCCGATCGACGCGGCGATGTCCACGACGAAGACGGTGACGAACAGGCTCAGTATCGCGAACGCGAGCATCACGAAGCCTGCGATCAGCGCACTGGCCAGCGAGCCGAACGCGTCTAAGATTCCCATGCGTGTCTCGGACTCGCGGCCACGCTGAAAAATCCCGCGGCTCCCCCGTCACGCGGTTCGCGGAGACCGTCCTACTCCAGGTCGAGGAGCGCGGCGACCTCGTCGAGGTAGTCGTCGTAGACGCCGACGGCGGACTCGATCGGGTCGGGCGAGGCCATGTCGATCCCGGCGAGTTCGACGACCTCCAGCGGGTACTCCGAGCCGCCCGTCTTCAGCATCTCGCGGTAGTCGGCGGCCGCCGACTCGCCCTCGTCTAAGACGCGCTCGACGATGGCGGCCGCGGCGGAGATGCCGGTCGCGTACTGGTAGACGTAGAAATCGTAGTAGAAGTGCGGGATCCGCTGCCACTCGCGCTCGATGCCGCCGGTCAGCTCGGCCGGCGCGTAGTAGTCGCCCTTCAGGTCGCCGTACAGCTCGTCGAACGCGTCGGGGGTGAGCGCCTCGCCCTCCTCGACGCGCTCGTGGATCCGCTGTTCGAAGGTCGCGAACATCGTCTGGCGGAAGAGGGTGGAGCGGAAGCGTTCGAGGTACTCGTCGAGGACGTGCGTCCGCAGTTCGTCGTCCTCGACGGTGTCGAGCAGGTGGTGGGTCAGCAGGGTCTCGTTGACCGTGGAGGCGATCTCCGCGACGAAGATCTCGTAGCTCGCGTCGTGCCACGGCTGCGCGTCGCCCGCCAGCTCCGAGTGCATCGAGTGGCCCAGTTCGTGGGCCAAGGTGTACATCGAGGCGATGTCGTCCTGGTAGTTCATCATGATGTACGGCTGGGTATCGTAGGTGCCCGAGGAGAACGCGCCGGAGCGCTTCCCGCGGTTCTCGTAGGCGTCGACCCACCGCGACTCTAACCCCTCGGCCAGCCGCTCCTGGTACGCGTCGCCCAGCGGTGCGACCGCCTCGATCACCCACTCGCGGGCCTGCTCGTACTCCACGTCGGGGCCCTGATCGCCCGTCAGCGACATGTACAGGTCGTGGCTCCGGAGCCGGTCGACCCCGAGCGCCTCGGCCTTCAGGTCGGCGTGGCGGTGAAGCACGTCGAGGTTGTCGTCGACGGTGTCGACGAGGGTGTCGTACACCTCGACGGGGACGTTCGAGCCGTCGAGCGCGGCGGCGCGAGCGGAGTCGTAGTCGCGGATCTCGGCGCTCGTGACGTGTTCGCGAACGGCCTTCTCCAGCGAGGTCCCGACCGTGTTGCGGACGCTCGCCCACTCGTCGTAGAACGTCTCGTGGACGCGCTCGCGGAACTCGCGGTCCGGGTTCGTCTGGAGCTTCGTGAAGTTCGCCTGCGTGATCTCGACGTCCTCGCCGTCGGGGTCCTCGACGATGCCGTAGGTCATGTCGGCGTTCGTCAGCATCGAGTAGATCTCGCTCGGCGCGTCGGTGACCTCAGACAGGTCGGCGAGCACCTCCTCGACCTCGCTCGACCGCGTGTGCGGCTTCTTTCGAAGGACGTCGTCGAGGTAGTGCTCGTACGTCGCGAGGGCCGGCTCCTCGTCGACGAACGCCTCGACGTCGGCCTCGGACAGCGTCTGTAGCTCCGGTTCGAGGTACGAGACCGCGCTCGACGCCTCGGAGCTGAGCGACGACGCTCGCGCGGACATCGCCTGATACTCCTGGTTCCGCGTGTCCTCGGCGCTGCGGAGCCGGGCGTACGTGGCCACCTGCTGGAGCTCGCGGAATATCTCCTCGCGCAGTTCGAGCAGTTCGAGCAGGGTCGCGGCGTCCTCGGTGACGCGTCCCTCGTAGTCGCGCAGCTCGTCGATCCGGTCGGCGACGGTCTCGCGGGCCGCCTCCCACGCCTCGTCGTCGGCGTAGATGCCCTCCAAGTCCCACTTGTACTCGGCGTCGATCTCGGACCGCTCGGGAACCGAACTCATACCCGTCGAGTCGGTCTCGCGCACACTAAGCCTTGGCAAACCCCGCGCGCCGAGCCGATAGGCGTGAAAAACGCCAACGCGTCACTCGGTGTCGCCGCCGGCCCACGCCGCGAGGTCGACGACGAGGACGAGCGCGTCCTCGCCGTCGGGGTAGTAGCCGCCGACCCGCCGGATCGGGTCGAACCCCTCGTCGGCGTACAGCGACCGGGCGGGGTCGTTCCCCTAGTCGTGGGAGGCAAGGCACACAGGGGATAGG
>NZ_CBVY010000012.1:107611-108211 GCF_000513435.1 Halorubrum sp. AJ67
CGGGCGACGGCCACGTCGGTCGCGCGGAGCCGGGCCAGCGCCGACCGGAGGAGGGTCCGTCCGATCCCCTCGCCGCGGGCGTCGGGATGGACGGCGAGGTCCTTGATATGGCCGATGTCGCGGCCGTGGTTCGGCGTCCGGTCGGCGACGACGAACCCCACGACCGCGCCCGCCCGCTCAGCCACGAGGAACGCCGGCTCGCCGAGCAGCCGCTCGAAGGCGTCGTGCGGCCACGGGTCCGTAAAGCAGGCGCGCTCGATCCGGACCACCGCGAGGAGGTCGGCGCGTTCGGCCCGTCGGACCGTCACGTCTGCGACGCTCACGGGCCGGGTTGCGGGTCCTGAGGAATAAAATCGCCGGGTTCCCCCTACCCGTCGATCCACGGCTCGTCCGGATCGGCGTCCGCCGGCCCGGGAGCGCGCACCTCGAAGCACGCGCCCTCGGGCGGACGGAGCCGCCGCCCGTCCGGGAGTCCGACGAGACCGTCGGACTCGCGGCGAAGCTCCACGTCCCAACCGTGGGACTCGACGACCTCGCGGACGATGTCTAACCCGTACCCGGTCCCGTCCGCCCGCGTGGTGAACCCCGAGTCGAACACCG
>NZ_CBVY010000012.1:108497-109485 GCF_000513435.1 Halorubrum sp. AJ67
TCTCGTCGTCGGTATCGCCGTTGGCGGCGTCGCCGTCGTCGTCCCCGTTGGCGGCGTCACCACCGTTCGCGTCCTCGCTGGTCACCGCGTCGTCGGTCCGATCGTCGTCGGAATCGGCTTCCGTCGTCCCGGGCGCGTCCGGCTTCGCGTGTTCCGTCGCGTTGCGGAACAGGTTCTCCAAGGCCTGCCGCACCCGGCCGCGGTCGCCGTACACTCGGGCGTCGCGGGCGACGACCAGTTCCGCGTCGTCGTCGTCCTCGGCTGCGGTTCCCCAGGCGTCGTGCGCGACGCTCGCCAGCCCGAACTCGGTCGGCTCGTCCATTCCCGTCCCCTGTCGCGCGAGGGTGAGCAGCTCGGAGACAAGCTGGTCGATCCGGTCGACGGCCCGCTCGCCGCGTTCGAGCGGCTCCGTCTCGCCGCGCAGCCGCGCCATCTCGATGGAGCCGCGGATCACCGAGAGGGGGTTTCGCAGGTCGTGCGAGACGATGCTCGCGAACCGGTCGAGACGCTCGTTCCGGTCGGTGAGCCGGCGCTCGCGGGCCTTCCGCGCGCTGACGTCGCGGGAGTTGACGAGCAGTTCGCCGACGGGACTGTCGGCCGGTAACGACCGGGTCCGCGACTCCAGCCACACCCAGTCGCCGTCGGCGGTGCGGTAGCGGTACTCCAGAGTCGGTGCCGCGTCCGGCTCGTTGAGCGCGCGGTAGAACCGCTCGGTCACCCGCTCGCGGTCGTCCGGGTGGACGTACCCGAGCGGCGATCGCCCGACGGTCGACCCCTGCTCGTAGCCGAGGACCTCCTCGATGGACGGGCTCTCGTAGACGACGACGCCGTCTTCGTCTACGACGGTGACGAGGTCGCTCCCGTACTCTAAGAAGGCGCGGTAGCGCTCCGGGAAGGTGCGGTCGGCGTCGACGCGCCGGACGGTGACGACCGCCCGCCGAACTCCTCGGACCAGCAGTCGTGGGAGGCAAGGCACACAGGGGATAGG
>NZ_CBVY010000012.1:109505-117668 GCF_000513435.1 Halorubrum sp. AJ67
GCCTCCCGCGACTCGGTCACCCGGGTGGACGCGGTCGAGGAGGTCGGTCCCGACGAGCGCCTCGCGCTCCACGCCGACGACGTCCGGCACCGACGGCCCGGCGAACAGCACTTCGCCGTCAACGGCGACGGCGAGGAGGAATCGATCGGCCTCGCGAGGACGCGACGCGCCATTCGCGGGCGTCCCGCCGACGCCTCCCGACGCTCGGTCGATACCGGCGGAGGTACTCGGCGACCCGTCGGTCTCGGCGCGTTCGGCTGGAGGGACGAACCCGTCTCGGGCGTTGGCCGGTGCGTCGGTCGCGGTTCGCTCGTCTGTGTCGGGGACCTCTCCCTCGTCGCCGCCGCGGCCGGGCGTCGACGTGTCGGATGGACGGAGCGTCACGGTCAGTTCTACCGATGATACGAACGCGGGGTGATAAAGCTGCGTGCCGCTAGAATCAGATGTGATAACTAGCGGGCGGCGCGGATCGTCTACGCCGTCAAGTCGGACCCCGGCAACACGGACGGTCCGGTCGATACCGAATCCGACCTCTTGGAGTGGCAAACCGACCCGCGGTCGCCCGGAGACGACCCGAGTCAGAAGCGTTAAACGCTCGCCGCGGATATCCGCTCGTGAGGGCGCGTAGCTCAGCGGACAGAGCACTTGGTTCCGGACCAAGATGCCGCGGGTTCAAATCCCGTCGCGCCCGTGTTCTCGCATCGCTTCGCTCGCTCGAACACGGGCGCGACTGGCTCCACGCTCGCTCACTGCGTTCGCTCGCGTGGATCCCGTCGCGGTCGTTGGCTTCTAATCTCACAACGACAGTATAACTCCACGTAACGACCAGTAACAGTGTTATCCGTCTTCGAGGGCGTCGTAGAGGTCCCGGTTCGAATCGCGGTCGTCCGCCGCGACCCGCCGGACCAGATCCCGCCGGGTGTCCTCCATCACGCCGTCGAGCGGTGACACGGTTTCCGCTTCCTCTTCGGTGGATGTCTGTATTCCATCAGCGTGTCTCGAACGAGCCGATCACGTCGCTCGTCGAGTACGTCTCGACCAGATTCTGCTCCTCGAAGTCGGTGTCATCGCTCCAGATCGCCGCTCCAGCAGCAATCGCACACGCAAGATAGAGCACATCGTCCGGATCGGTGTCACCGATCGCGTCGTCCGCCCGATCGATAGCCGGATAGAAGTCGTCCGCGGGGACGATATCGATGTACCGGAACAGAAGGTCGACGAACTGTGCCACTCGGTCCGGTTCCATCCCGGACTTCTCTACGATCAGACCCCGGTAGTTCCCGATCTCGTCGCGGACGAACGCAGGTGTCAGCAGGTCCGGCTCAAGCGTGACGATGAGTTCTCGCGTCTTCGAGTCGGCGATGAGTGCCGAGATGACGACGTTCGCGTCGACAACCAACTTCATCGCCGAGTTTACGCTGATTCCTCGTCGACACGTTTGCGTCCACTTTCGTTGATCTTGTCGGCGATCTCCCGGACATCGGTCTCGGTGAGTTCGCTCTCACCGGCGAGCTCGTCCAGTACTTCGAGGGCTTCAATCTTCTCTTCTATCGCCTGTCGAGTGACCTCGCTCCAGTTGATCTCGGGGTGTCTCTCCATACGCGCTTTCAGATCGTCGTCGACGTTGACCGTGATGCTCGGCATACAGAAACCTATACTTTCACAGAATACTGTGTCTTTCGGTGTTTCTATTCCTCTCGATCTCAGCCGCCTCACGGCTTACAGGTTGGGTCGTTCGACAGCGACGTAGTGCCAGTTGCGCCTTTCCCGCCGTAAATTGGTCGGCTACCGATGATGTTCGGAACGGGTCCGAGCCTCGCGTGTGTCCGTGAAATCTCGCTGATGAGCGTGGTCGGCGTCGGTGTCGCGACCGAAGCGATACCGGACGGACTCGAGTCGCGAGCGACGCAAAGAGGCGGTGACGCACGACCGCGACGAGACGGGTGCGAATAGTCGGCCTGCGCGGTCCGCGTGGGGGAAGGGCCGGACGCTCCAGTAGCGCGGCCCTCGCGAGTGGTAACGCTACTTTCCTTTTTTCGGCTGTTTTCGACGGGATCGACCTTCTCGACCGGTGGGATCGAGACGATCTCAACCGCAACACAAGCGGGGATCTCGACTCGACGAGCTGGTCGTCGACGCCGAACCGACACCGGAGGGTCGGTTGGCGGTTAGAGGTGTGGCGAAGGCCACAGATTCTAAGGTACCACCTCGACTTTCGCGAGAATGTCCGCACACCTGCGGTGCGCTCGAAAATTATGACATAAGAGGCTCTGTTGAAATCCTCTTCTTCAGGCACATTCTCGCCTGAAACGACTGCTCGCTGAAAAGTGCGGATAGACCAGTCACTCCGGATTATCGTACGGAGATGTCCCACGGATCTTATCGAACGCGACGAGTGGTATCGAAGCGAATGAAGCGAGGACACCGAGCGCAGCGACTGAGCGTATCGATATGACGAGGATGTACGCGACGCCGATTGCTACAGGTACCGGTTCAGTGAGCGACATTTCGTGGATTGTGCTAATCTCGATGCCAGCGAGGTACTCCGTGATAACGAAGGTTGAGATGAGCATAGTGACGAGACTTAGAGTGAATATCGCCGGGATGCGAGCCCAAGCGGACTCGGGGAGGAGCCCGCCGACGTAGTACAAGAGTCGAAGCACTATCCCGCCGCCCGCGAACAGTGTAGCGACGAGCACCAAGATGAAAATGACAGGTTCGTACCGTGTGATGAGGAACGAAATAGAGAGGACGAGCATCGCGTTGAATAAGCTGAAGAGTGCGAGGCGAAGGTTATCGAGACGGTAGTGGGCGCGGTGTAGGTTATGCCAAGACCCGGCTTCGACGGCGAGTTCCTTATACACGAGATAGAGTAACAGTAGTGTCATTCCGAGCGCGGAAACGAAACCGATCGCGTACATGAGTTCCGGGTTAGTACTTGTCCCGATAGTCGGCGCGGCTTGCGTGATGTACACGGCGACGGCGGCGAACACACCCATAACAACAAGAAGCGCGGATCTGTCTTGGATGAACTTAGCGAGATCCACGCTACGAGGATCCAAGTCGTCTGTTTGTTTTGGTTTACTCATGTCTGATTGTCATTTCCTATCAAGGTAGTATTTACGCTGTTTTTATTTACTCTCCGATGTGTTCTTTATATGTACTGACCGGAACCGGGACAGAACCTATCAATCCTTGAGGATTTCAACAGAGGCACATAAGACTAAAAACCTCGCTGTATATCGTCGATCCTGTCCTCCAAATCGCTCACTCTACGACTCAAACTTCCTCTCCCTCCTCCGCGGCCGACACCGACCTCATCCTCTAAATTGCTAACACGTTCCTCAAGACTCCTTCCACCCATCCCTTGAGAGTCAGAAATAAATGAAAAGGTGTCTTCTTGTATTCCCTCTACTTCGCTTTTAGTCTCCATCACTTCACTTTGTGTTTCCTCGATCTCAGATTTGATCGTTTTAGCACGCTTCTTAGTCGAGTCAATTTCGGATTTGGCTTCGCCTATATTAGACTCAATCTGACTCATTTCTACATACACAGTAGCAGTAACTAGCCATTCAATTAGTGCCCCCAATAGAAAGAGCACAATCCATAATCGAGGATATTCAGGACGTATGAGCGTGCTAATCAACAATAAGATTGCTCCAGAAATCAATACAAGTGATTTAAACGCCAAGCTTCGTTCCAAGATCGATTGCGGGATTATGTCATTCAGAGATGACATAATCATATGAGGACACTGCCGGGAAATGGTTGTTTTGATTATAATGTCGTCCGGAGCAGTAACGACACCGAAGTTACTTGGATTTATTACAGAGTTGTAGTTGTCCAGAATGTAACTGTGCCTCCCGCGAATGACTCCGATGGTGCGTCTTACCGGGATTCGTCCAGTTCGTGATCTCTAAATCCCGAGCCCTCACCGTCCGGGACGATACGATGGTTATCTCCCGACCCTCTGCCCGGTACCACACGAGCGCATACCCGCCGTCAGCGTCCGCGAGCGTCTCGTGCTGGTCCTCCCAGAACTTGAACGTCGGTCGGACGCCGTTCACCATCGAGCCTTTCACGTCCCACGGCCGGCCGCCGCGGTCCGTCGCGTCGAACTTCAGTCCGTCCACGACCGGATAGTCGAGCGTCAGCGGATAGTGGTCGGTCGCCCACAGCTCGACGAGCTTCCCGTACCGACCGACGATCGCCGGGTCGTAGCTCACGGCGATCCTCGTTTTGGTTGGTCGACGGGACGATCTCGCTTACTGGCGGATTCTCGGCTGAATCCCTGCTCGTGTACCTAATTCAGTCGAACTAGAACATTCACAATCGTAGCGAGTCGAATTCTGCGGGAATCTGGCAACTAAATGCCTGTATGATTGCGTTGCGGTCGCGAGCAGAAACAGAAAGCCGCAGGTGAAAATAAAGGAACTATGCGATTAGCTGAAGTCCCACGTCCGCTCGAAGATCGCGTTCCCGCTCGGGTCGTGGATGATCCGAACGGTAGCCTCACCGCTGTTCCAGTCCGCTGGACTCTCGGCATCGTCCACCTTAGTGATCTCCTTCCGTTCACCGGTTTCCCAAGTATCGCCCGGGAAGGATGAGTTGACTCTCTCACCGTCAACGGAGAGTACGAGATCTCCCGCATCGAGCGACTGACCGCCCGTTTTAGTTATATTGATCGTTTGCGTGCTATTGTCGTCGATTGTGAAGCTCGCCTGCGGCGCGGTGTCACCTAACTGATCGCCGAGTCCGAGAACGAACGTCCCGATAACGGCCGCCAGGATGACGGTGATCGCGACCATGAGGATAACGCCGATGACGGGACTCACTGCCCTGTCTTCTGCGTTGGATTGGTTGCTTGGTTTCATAGTTTGAACCCAGCGGCCACCGCCGAACGAGACCCCGGACGACTCGGACGTCGCTATCGACGCCGGAGTCGACCCGAGTCCGTTCGGATCGGTTGCTGGTTACTACTGTATACGCCGGACTACCTTATGTACTTACTGGCGTGAATATCAACGGAGAAACTTGGCTATGGGGCTGAAATAGTTGGTTTATCTTCTGATACACGGAATCTACGGCTTGTTCCTTCCCATGAACATCAATTGTGTGTGTTGAAGTAGACGGGTCGGTAACGCTGTCGACCCACATTCAAAAATTCGAAAAGAACGGTTGAACGCTACTTTGGGGCTTCAGCTGACCGTTGCCGTATCCTCGAATATCGCGTTCCCGCTGGGATCGTGGATGAGCCTGACTTCCACCGTGTCATCGCTCTCGTAGTCTTCACCGATCGGTCCCACGACCGCTGTGGTCCCGCTCTGCCACGTGTCTGTTACATCGGACCCCTCTGCGACGGTTCCGCTTCTGCTCCCGTCAATGGAAACGGTGATCTGGTTCGGATCCAAGTCCTGACCGCCCGTCTTTGTGATGCTGACGTTCACGTCACTAGGCGTACCAGTTTCGTTCACTGTCACTTCATCCACGGTAAAACTCGCCTGCGGCGCGGTGTCGCCTAACTGATCGCCGAGTCCGAGCACGAACGTCCCGATAACGGCCGCCAGAATGACGGTGATCGCGACCATGAGGATGACGCCGATAACGGGACTCACTGCCCTGTCGTCCGCGTTCGACTGGTTGCTTGGTTTCATAATTTGAACCCAGCGCCCAAGGAGCGGGATGTCGAGATACCCGGCCGGCATCGTCGACGCCGAAGACAACCTCGCACCCGTTCAGATCGGTTGCTGGTTGCTCGTGGAGAGGGCGATTCCCTTTATGAACTTACTGCCGCGGATATCAACGGGGAAAATCGGACCGACGCCCGTCACCCCACTCTCCCGTCCCGTCTCGGATTCGACGCCGATCCGGACGCCTCCCGCGGTCACTCGTCGGACGCGGTGACGACGCCGTCGTCGCCGGTCGGCGCTTCGATATCGACGGTGTGGCGCGTGTGTCGCGCGTGCGTCTCCGCCCAGCGTCGCGCGGGCCGCTCCGAGAGGAACCGCTCGCCGTCGGGGCAGCGTCGACACCGGACGGTCCACGGCGTCACGTCGTCCGGGTAGTGGCCGGTGTGGCGCTCGTGGTCGAGCGCGAACTGCTCTATCGCGTGGCCGCCCGGCGGAATCTCGTCGAGCTCGCGGTCGAGGTCCCACTCGCGGTCACAGCGAGCACACGAGACGGTCGGTACCTCCGGTCTGTCGTCGGGAGCCGAATCGTCCGTCACGCGTCCGCTTCGCTCTGCGGCCATTTGAACGCCGCCCTCCGCGGTTCGACGCGGCGACGAGGCCGGTTCCTACAACCGGTCGAGGGCGTCGTCGAGGTCGAACTGCTCGGTCGTCTCGTCGAAGCCCTCCCCGCGCGCGTCCGAGAGCTCCGACGGATCAGCCCCGTCGTCCGTCGACGATCCCGCCGAAGTCGGGCTCGCGATCCGGACGTGTTCGTGGCCGATCGAGTCCGCGGTCACCGTCGCCTCGAACCGCTCGCGCTCCGCGGCCGGCCCCTCGAACGACTCGATGTCCTCGACGCCCTCGACCGCACACGCCACCGCGAGACACACCGCTTCGCGGAGCCGGTCGATCGTCTCCCACCCGTCCGGCGGCACGCGGGGGAGGGAACGCTCGCGGACCTGCCACGTCTCGATCACCAGCTCCGCGCTGCGAGAAGGCATTCGTACGCGATCTACGGGACGCGCGATCAAGTGCGTTTCGCCCGACGGTCCGCCGCCGCCGTGAACCGCGACGCCCGCGACGCCCGCGACGCTCCCGGCCGTCCGACCGATTCAGCGTCGGTCGCGAACATGGCCGCTCGTCGTGATGTCGATGTCGAGCTTCTCCGTCCCGCGGATCCAATCGAGGTATCCCCGGAGGCGGTCCGCCGACCGGAGCGCCTCGACGGTGTCGTACGTCTCCCGCAGCTCGGCGTTGGTGAGCAGCGCGTGGACCTGGTCGTGACACGGCCGACAGAGCATTACCGTAGGGCTGGTCGCCCGCTCTTCCGGCCGGAGATGGTGTTCTTGGACGACCTGCGGGTCGTCGATCCGCCCGTCCGGAACGACACGACGACAGAGCGCGCAGGTCGTCGCCATACGTCCCGAAGGTCGTGCGGCCGTATATCTCCTGCCCGACCGCGTCGCTACGGGTGGCGCTCGCGACGGTCGATTCAGTCGACCGACGCCGTCGACGCGCTCGACCCGGCGGCGCGTCGGGGCCGCACCTCGACGGAGACGCTCACGCCTCGCGTTCGAACTCGGTGTCGAACATGCGCGCCGACATCGGTGCCGGGTCGCCGTCGGTGAGGTTGTACGCAGCGAAGTCGGCCACGCCCGCCTCGCGGAGCAGCTCCTCGTCGTAGAAGCTGTTGCCCGTACACTCCGCCGGGTCGCGCGCGAGGATCTCCAGCACCGCGTCGGAGACGATCTCTGGAGTGCGCCAGTCGTCCTCGGTCCCGAGTCCGAAGTAGCGGGTCGCGCGGGTGTCGATGGTCGTCACGGGCCAGAACGTGTTACAGCCGACGTCGTCGCTACCCAGCTCCTCGGCGAGCGAGAGCGTGATGAACGACATCCCGAGCTTCGACCACGCGTACGGCGCTTTCCCCGGCGAGCGGTCGGTCACGACCGGCGGCGAGTTCGACAGGAGCCACGCCCCGTCACGCTCCGCGAGGTGGTCCGCGAACGCGTGCGCGACGAGGTGGCTGCCGCGGACGTTCACGTCGGTCAGGAGGTCGAACCGGTCGGCCGGCAGGTCGGCGACGTTCGCCAGCTGGATGGCGCTCGCGTTGTTGATCACGATGTCGATCTCCCCGAAGTGGTCGATCGCCTCCTCGACGACCGCCTCCACGCGGTCCTCGTCGCGGAGGTCGAGTTCGCACGCGAGCGCCTCGGCCCCGCGCTCGCGCACCTCGCGGGCCGTCTGCTCGATCGACCCCTCCAGCTCGGTGTCGTCCTCGTCGGTCGTCTTCCCCGTCGAGACGACGTCACAGCCGTGGTCGGCGAGCGCGAGCGCGATCTGCTTTCCGATGCCGCGAGTCGTCCCCGTGATGAACGCCGTCGAACCCGAGAGGTCGGGCGCTGCGAGTGCCATGCCCTCGGATCGGTCGACCGAACCATAATTCCCGGTGTCCCGAGCGCGGCCCCGCGACGCGCCCGTCGGGCGCAAACCACTT
>NZ_CBVY010000012.1:118435-120828 GCF_000513435.1 Halorubrum sp. AJ67
GACGCGCTCGATGCGGTGTACGTCCCGCTCCCGAACGGACGCCACGCCGAGTGGACGAAACGCGCCGCGGACGCCGGGCTGGACGTCCTCTGTGAGAAGCCGCTGGCCGCCGACGCCGACGAGGCGCGGGCGGCCGTCGACCGCTGCGACGAGCGTGGCGTCACCCTGATGGAGGCGTTCATGTACCGGTATCACCCCCGCACCGAGCGCGCCGTCGCGCTCGCGGCGACCGAACTCGACGACGTCCGCACGGTGACCGCGGCCTTCCGGTTCCCGCTGTACGACCGCCCGGACGACGTCCGGCTCAATCCCGACCTCGCCGGCGGCTCACTGATGGACGTCGGCTGCTACCCCGTCTCGCTGGCCCGGACGGTACTCGGCACCCCCGACCACGTGTACGCCCACACCGGCGACACCCGGGACGCCGGCGTCGACACCGAACTCGCGGGCGTGCTGGCGTACGACGACGGTCGGTCGGCGCGGGTCGCCTGCGGGTTCGACACGCAGCTCGTCCAGCGGTACCGGATCGACGCGACGAACGGCTGGATCGAGGTCGAGCGGGCCTTCGACGCCCCGACCGACGAGGCGGTGGAACTGACCTACGAGATCGACGGCCGACGCGGCGTCGAGACGTTCCCCGCGGTCGACCAGTACCGACTCCAGATCGAGCACTTCGCCGACCGCGTCGCCGACGGGACCGCTCCGCTGACCGACGGGAGCGAGGCGATCGCAAACACGCGGATCATCGACGCGCTCGCCGAGAGCGCCGCCGACGGCGGCCCAGTCGACTGCTGAGTCGCGCTCGACCGCACGCCCCGTTTCGGCCTGCTACAGTCGTCCGACGAGCGCGCTCGACGCCTCGACGAGCGGCTCCCACGGCGGGTTCCGAACGGTGACCCGGCCCGTCACCTCGGGCGCGATCGGGGAGTTCGCCTCGATCTGTCGGGCGATCAGGCTCGACAACACCGGTCCGTTCCCGGGCGTCAGGACTCGCGGCGCGTCGGTGAGCATCTCGTAGCCGTCGCCGCCGTCGGCGATGAAGTTGTTCGTCGCCATCGTGTACGTCGCCTCGGGGTCTATCGGCTCGCCGCCGAGGCTGGCGTCGACGATCCGCTCGCCCCGATCGTTGGTGGGGTCGTAGGCGTATCGGAGACCGGAGACCTGCGGGAAGCGTCCAGAGAGACGCTCCACCTCGCTGACGCCGTTTTCGAGGACGGCCCGCAGCGTCCCGCCGGACACCTCTAAGACGGTCACCTCGTTGCCGAAGGGTAGGACGTTCACCACGTCGCGCCGCGTGATCGGTCCCGGCTCGTACCGGGTATCGGTCCGGATGCTCCCGCCGTTCTGAACCGCGACGTCGGCCCCGGTGTCGTCGCGCATCGCGTCGGCGACGAAGTTCCCCATGTTCGACTCTTCGCGGCGAACGACCGGCTCCCGGCAGTCGAGCGTCGTCCCCGTGCGGCCGATCTCCTCTCCGACCGCGTCGTCGAGCCGACTCCGGTACTCCTCGACGAGCCCGACGACCTCGTCGTTCGGTTCGAGCCCGCGCCCGACTGCCTCGGCGGTGGCGTGACGGGTGAACTCGTGCCCGGTGACCTCGCCCGCCTCGACTTCGAGGTGGAGTTCGGCGAGGTGTTCGAACTCGTCGCCGACGACGGAGACGAGACTCCCGTTGACGACGTTCGGCGTCTCGTACGTCCGGGCGGCGTGGTCGCCGACGTACGCGTCGACGCCGTCGACGGCCGGTGCCACCTCCGACTCGACGACCGGGCTGGCGACGTGCGAGAGGACGACGACCGCGTCGGCCCCCTCCTCGCGCATCCGTGGGACGACCTCCTGAAGCGCCGCCGCCGGGTCCGTCACCTCGGCGTTCTCGCCCATCGACGCGACGTTCGGTGCCTCCTCGGTGAGGATCCCGGTGAGTCCGACGGTGACGCCGTCGACCTCGGTGAGCGCGTAGCGCATCGCCCCCTCCTCGGCGGCGAAGACCTCGCCGGTCCGACCGTCCAGACAGTTGGCACAGAGCCACGGGAACTCGCTGTTCGCGACCTGCGCGCGGAACGTGTCCGGTCCCATGTCGAAGTCGTGGTTGCCGAAGCCGTCGTAGTCCAGGTCGGCGGCGTTGAGCGCGTCGACGATGTGTTCGCCGTCGAACACCGACGACAGCACCGACGACGCGAGGTCGTCGCCCACGCCCACCCGCAGCGCGTCGGGATACTCCTCGCCGAGCCGGTCTATCAGCCCGACGTAGTTGGCGACGTTCGCCGGCTCGTCGAGGCTCCCGTACCGGCCTTGGAGGTGCGTGTCGTGGATGATCGTCACCGTTCCGCTGGCCGACGACGCCGCGTCGTCCGCGCTCGGCTCGTCCGCGTCGCCGTCACCGCCGTCGCCGT
>NZ_CBVY010000012.1:124491-127909 GCF_000513435.1 Halorubrum sp. AJ67
GCTCGGCTCGTCCGCGTCGCCGTCACCGCCGTCGCCGTCACCGCCGTCGCCCTCCCCGTCGCCGCCGTCCGCCGATCCGTCGTCGTCGGTACCGTTACAACCGGCGAGCGGGACGGCCAAGCCGCCCGCCCCGATCGCCTTCAGCGTCCGGCGGCGTGAGCACCACCGACTGTTATCGGGCATGAATTTTCGTTAGAACTACACCCGGAAATATATTGGCGAGAGCGGCGGCCGGACCCGACACTATCGCGACGAGTCATCCAAAGCGATCGGCTCGCCGGGGTCGGCCCCCGGAGTCGACCCGCGGGGTGTGTCCCGGAGCGTCCGGCCTACCGCGCCGTCGAGCGGGTCTCGTCGCCGGAGTCCAGCGACGGGGACCGCACCGCGTCCCACCCGCTGACACAGGCATCACACAGGTAGTACGCGAAGCCATCGACGTCTCGGTGGATCAGCGCGGCGTCGACACCGCATCTCTCACAGTTCATGCCGGGGCACTACGCCAAGACGGATATAGGTCTTCTGCTCGCGACCGTATCTGTGATAATTCGTTACAGAAACGCCGGATCGGAAGTTTCGCGGTCGGGCGCACGGCCCGCTTCGCTGTCTACCGCAGCGCGTCGAGGGCGAACTCGAAGGCGGCGACCGGCACTTCGAGGTCGTGTTCGACCAGTACCGCGGGGTGGAGTTCACCGATCACGCCGACGCGCTCGCCGTCGATCACCACGTCGGCGGCGCGCCCCCCGATGAACGAGGGGTGTTCGGTCCGCGGCGTCTCCAAGTCGGCGTCGAAGTCGTTACAGAGCGCCTGAAGGCGGCCCTTCGCGGCCTCGTAGGAGGCGTCGCGGCGGGCGACCGCGCCGGCGACGTGCCGGGACTCGGCGACGTTCGTGTCCGCGTCGTCGTCGCGCTCGGCGACGAAGCCGACCTCGGCGACGTCCTGCGGGTAGGCGTTGTGGGTGTTCCGCTCCAACAGCATCACGAGCGACGGGAGCGACCAGGTGCGAAGCTGGGTGTACTCCTCGCTGTACGGCTCCGTGATCTCGACCGGGTCGCCGCCGCCGAAGACGCCGGTGCCGTCGACCGCCGCGCCGCCGGTCCCCGGCTCCACGCGCATCCGCTCGTAGTTCTCCGTCCCGCTCGTCATGTGGAAGTTCAGCAGGTCCTCGAACCCCAGCCCGACGAGGCTGGTCCGGACCGCATCCTCCAGTCGCGAGCGCTCGTGACGCCCGCCGACGGTGCCCACGTCGGGGTAGCGCGGCTCCAGGTTGTCGAAGCCGTACGCGCGCCCCACGTCGTCGACCAGGTCGAGCGGGTGGAGTACGTCGACGCGGTACGGGGGGATCTCGACCTCGTAGCGCACGTCTTCGTCGAGCGTGTAGGAGGCGTCCAGCCCGGCGCGCTCGAAGCAGTCGACGACCTCCTCCGGCTCGAAGTCGACGCCGAGGAGCGTCTCGATCCGGTCGTGGCCCACTGTCTTCTCGTCGGTGTCGAGGTTCGGGCGGACCAGCTCGGAGCCGTACTCGTCCGGGTACGTCGCGCCGTCGGCGTAGTTCACCTCGACCTCCTCGATCGTCGCGCCGCGGGCCGAGAGGGCGTAACAGATGATGTTGCACATCCGGTCTATCGTCCACTGGTCGGTGCCGGTGAGCTCGACGAACAGCTCGCGGGAGCCGGTCGTCACCTCGGTCCGCTTCCCGTTGATGACGGGCGGGAACGAGAAGAGACCGAGTTCGTCGTAGATCGCCGGGTAGCGGTCCAGGCCCGCGACGAGGTCGGCATAGGTGCGTCCCGTGCCGTGTTCCGTCAGGACTTCAGCCGGGGTCAGCTCGTCGTTGGAGTCGAGCGGGACGAACGCGTCGCCGTCGGGGTCGACGCCGCGGTAGGTGACCGACGGCTCCGCGCCCTCCTGGAGCGGCGCGCCCTTCACCATCGCGAGGTCGTGGATGCCGATCGCGCCCTTCGCGCGGCCGCGCCCCATCGTCGCGTGGAGCTTCTCTTGGAGCTGGATCAGCGACTCCAGCGCCGCCTCGTCGAGGTCGAGTCCGCGCACCACGGCCCCGGTGACGTACGGGCGCTCGTCGGGGACCGACTCGTCGACCTCGATGGTCCACTCCGGATCGTTCGTGTTCGGGACGTAGACGCCGCGGGCGTCGCCGTAGTGGTACCGCAGCGAGCGCGCGACGCCCTCAACGGAGAGCCGGTCGAGCCGGTCGGGTGCGAACTCGAACTGGAACTGCCCCGCCTCGGTCTCGCCTTCGAACTCCAAGCCGAGTCCGAACAGGTCGGACTTGAGCTCCTCGTCGCCTTTGTCCTCGTGACCGGTGAGTTCGCGGAGCTCGTCGGGATCGACGTCGACGACGGGCATCAGTAGCTCACCTCCGCGTTTCGCAGGAAGTCGATATCGGCCAAGGTCCCGTGGAGGTCGCGGATATCCTCCGCGCCGGTGGTGAGCATGGCGAGCCGCTCCAAGGCGAGTCCCCACGCCATCACGTCGCAGTCGACGCCGAGGGGTCCGGTGACCTCCTCGCGGAAGACGCCGGAGTTACCGATCTCGATCTCCTCGCCGGTCTCCGGGTGTTCGCCGAACAGCTCGAACGAGGGCTCCGTGTAAGGGTTGTAGTGCGGCTTGAACCGGATGTCCGTGATCCCGAACTGCCGGTAGAACTCCTCGAAGGTACCCATCAGGTCGCGAACGGAGAGGTCCTCGGCCATCACCCACCCCTCGATCTGGAAGAACTCAAGCAGATGCGTCGGGTCGAGCGTGTCGTTGCGGTACACCTTCTCGACGGAGAAGTAACGCTGGGGCGGCTCCAGTTCTGCGCCCGCGATCCCGGAGAGGTACCGCATCGACAGCGACGTGGTGTGGCCGCGGAGAGCGACCTCGCGGGCGAACTCCTCGGACCACGGTGAGTGGTAGCCGTCGCCGTCCTCGCCCCAGCCGTCCCGGTGCGCCGACTCGACGCGGCGGATCAGCTCGTCCGGAATCGACTCCATCGGGTCCACGTCGAGCGCGAACCGGTCCCAGTGGGTCCGCGCCGGGTGGTCCTGCGGCATGAACAGGCAGTCGTTGATCCAGAAGTCGGCGTCGGCGTGGGGGCCCTCCATCTCCTGAAACCCCATGCCGACCAGCACGTCCTTCACGCGGTCCGCGGTCCGGCGGAGGACGTGTTTGCGGCCGCCGCGGGCCGTCTCCGCCTCCGCCTCGACGTTGTACTCGGCGAACTCGGCGTTGCGCCACTCGCCGCTGGCGAGCAGTTCGGGCGTGAGCGCGCCCACCGTCTCGGCCGCCTCCACGCCGGTCATCAGCGCGTCGACGCCGTCGTCGGTGAGCGTCACCGTCCGGGTGACCGACTCCGCGACCGCGAGCAGCCCCCCGCGAATCGAGCCGGTCAATCACCGACTCCTCGACGCCGAGGTC
>NZ_CBVY010000012.1:128132-129229 GCF_000513435.1 Halorubrum sp. AJ67
CGCGAGCGCCGTCGCCTCCGGGTCGGCGTCGGGGTCGGCGTCCGCGGCGATCGAGAGTTCGCCGCCGTCGACGCTCCCGAAGCCCTTGCGCGCGAAGTTCGCGAGCGCGATGTCGACCTCGGGACCGTCCAGCTCGGCGTCGCCGATGACCGCGCCCATCGAGACCGGGTCGGCGTCGGCACCCGCGTCGAGACCCGCGCGGTAGAGCCGGGTCTCGGGGAGTCCCTCGTCGACGTACTTCCGTCCCTCGTCGGTGAGTTCGAGGGTCTCGTCGGCCACCGACGCGACCTCGACGAGGCCCTCGTCGGCGAGATCGAAGGCCGCACCGGCGACCGTCTCCGGTTTCAGGCCGGTCTCCTCGCCGATCTCCGCTACCGTTCGTTCGTCCGTCGCGCTCGCGGCTTCGAGGACCGCGAGCTGTCGTTCCGTGAGTCGCATTCGAGTTGTCTCTACACGCGTGCGGCTGGTTGGTAACGGTTCCGGGACCGGTCCGCCGAGACGAACTCATTTCTGATAAATTGAACGTTCGCTTTATGTGTCGGTTCGCCGAGAGGGCAGCTATGAGCAGCGTAACGCCCGAACCGAACGATCCTAGTTCGATGTCCGAAACGGCCCGCGTCCGTCACGGCGGGAGCGGGCCGAGTCCCAGTCTCGCCGTCGTCGAGGCGATCGCCGCCCTCGCCGGCGTCGAGCCGGCTGACCTGTCCGACGAGGGCGTGGCATTGTACGAACACGTCGACCCCGACGCGCTGAACGCGCTCGTCTCCGATCGGTCCGACGCCGACCTCGACGTCTCGCTCACCGTCGCGGGCTACGACGTCCGCGTCGGTCCCGAGTCCGCCGTCGCCCAACGGTCGCGGGACTGAGCCGCTTTCCCCGCCAGTAACTGAGCCGCTTCCGCCCCGCTACGTCTCGTCGCCGGCGCGTTCGCGGAGCCGCGCGATCCGGTCGCCCAGCGGCGGCTGGACCTCGAACCACGTCGACCAGTCGCCGGTCTCCGGTTCGATCCCGCGGCGCTCCGCGACGCGCTCGAAGGCGTCCGCGACCCGGAGTCGTGGGAGCAAGGCACGACAGGGGATAGGTGNTNNNGNTGNNGT
>NZ_CBVY010000012.1:132331-137633 GCF_000513435.1 Halorubrum sp. AJ67
GTTCCCGCCCGCGCATGGCGTCCGGATCCGGGTGGTCCGTCCCCGCCGCGAAGGCGGCGTACGGCGTCGCCTTCGTCGACCGGTCCGCGTAGGCCGCGGCGGCCTCCCGCACCGGCTCGTCGACGGCGACGAACTCGTTGAACGGCTCGGTGCGCTCGATCTGGACGTCCCCACCGTGCGACTCTCGCAGCCGCAGCGCGAGGAACGCGGCGTACACCGTCTCGTCGAACAACGCGGCTCGCCCGAACCGCCGGGCGACGACCGACTCGTGGCGGCGACACAGATTTCGGAGGCCGGTTCGGGCGGCCGCCGAATACGTCACAACCAACAACACGCCAGCCGCTGATCGATCTCAGAATTTAGCCGTTCCGAACCGGAAGGTTTCAGTCTCCGCTAACGACCGGGATTCGCCTCCGGGCGGTCGGGATTCATAATCAGAACCGCTCGACGTCGAAATCGGGCTGATCGCCGTCGTCAGGGTCCTCACTGATCCCGCTCGCCGCGAGGACGCGCTCGCGCGCGGCCGGCTCGGAGGGGGCAACGACCACGGTCCCGTCGACCGGACTGTCGCCGACGGCGCGGTACACGTCGTCGTCGCCGTCGAACTCGGTGGCGTACGTTCGAAGCACGGCCGCGACGCGTCGCTCCGTGGCCGCGAGGTCGGCCTCGCCGTTCTCGAACTCGCGGAGCGCGTCCTCGACGTTCCGTATCGCGGAGATCCGGTCCATCTACGTCGTCCGCAGGTGGCCCTGCTTGGGCTCGTACACCTCGCCTTTCGTGCGGAGCTTCTCGATCTCCTGCTCGGCCTTCCCCGGGTCCATCCCGATCTCGCCGGCGCGGTCGAGCACCTCGTCGACGGGCGCGCCCTCCTGGTACTCCTCTTCGATGTCGGCGATGAGTCCCTTGATGTTCTTGATGCGGTCGCGCTGGCTCTTCGAAGTGCCCGTCTCGACCACGTCGGCGTCGAACTGTCCCGTCTCCGGGTCGACGCCGATGTCTTTGAGACACGACTCGACGATGTCGGTCGCCCGGTCGGCGTCCTCGCGCTCGACGGTGTCCGAGAGCCGCACCCGCGCGCTGGCCTCGGCGAGCCGTACCATCGCCTCCAGCTTCCGAGCGGTGACTGGGACGGGGTCGTCCTCGCCGGACCCCTTCGAGCGGAGATCGACGTAGAACTCTTCGATGAGTTCCTTTGCCTCCTCCGTCATCGTCGGGTAACACGTTCGTTTCGCGTGGGCGATATACTTCCGTAACAGCTCGGCCTCGATCTCCGGGGCGACCTCTTCGGTCACCTCCGCCACCTGCTCCGACGTGAACTCCGAGGTCGTCAGCTCCTCGCGCTGGGTGTTGAGCTCGCCCGCGTAGTTCGTGTTGATGATGTGTTTGGCCAGCCGCGAGTCGTGTTCGGGGTCCGGATCGTCCGTCACGGTGAAGATCAGATCGAACCGCGAGATCAGCGCGGGTTCGAGGTCGATCTGCTCGCCGATCGGCTCGTACTGGTCGAACCGGCCGTACTTGGGGTTCGCCGCGCCGAGCAAGGAGCAGCGCGCCTTCAGTGTCGCGTTGATACCGGCTTTGTTCACGCTGATCCGCTGCTGTTCGAGCGCCTGGTGCATGGCCGACCGATCCTCCGATCGCATCTTGTCGAGCTCGTCGACCGCGGCGATCCCCTTGTCTGCGAGTACCAGCGCGCCGGCTTCGAGCGTCCACTGCTGGCCGTCGCCGAAGTCGTCGCGTACGGCCGCAGCAGTCAACCCCGCCGACGACGACCCCTTGCCGGAGGTGTAAACCGAACGCGGCGCGATATGTCGGATATATGATATCATCTGGCTCTTGCCAGTTCCGGGATCCCCGATAAGAAGCATGTGGAGGTCGCCGCGGATCCGGGAGCCGTCGGGGAGGTGCTTCGTCACGCCGGAGAATAGCTGGAGGATCATCGCGAGCTTCTCCTCCTCGTAGCCGTAGATGGCCGGGGCGATGGAGGCCACCATCGCCTCGTAGATGTCGTCGCGCTCGGAGAGCTCGATGATGTCGCGTTTGTCCGCCTCGGTGATGTCCATGTCCTCGAACTCCTCGTCCTCGATGGCAATGGAGACGCCGTCCATGTAGAGATCGAAGATGGCGGACTTCTCGTTGCCCTGTTCGACCTGCTCGATGTGGAGGACGCCGACGCAGGTGACGTGGTCGCCCGGGCTCACCTCGCCGGTGATGTCGTCGACGATGTCGACGTCGAGCGACTGGGGCGTCTCGCCGCCGCGAAGGCCCTCAGGCGACTCCTGAATACGGAGCTTCTGGGAGTCGACGAACTCGGACTGGTCGAAGTTGACGCGGAACGGTCCCTGCCGCTCACAGCCCTGACACTCGTGAGGCTCTTGGAAGCCGCCGTCGCTCTGCGGGATGTACGTCATCGTCCCGCAGCGCTGGCACTCGAAGGCCGCCTCAGTCACCTTCGGGCGCACGTCGGTCGCCTTGCGGACGATCCCCTGAACGGAAACGAGCTTCCCGATGTGGTCGTCGTGGACCCGAATGCCGCGGATGTCGACGCTCTCGGGGAGGTCTTCGACCCGCACGTGTGCGCGGCCGAGGCTGACGTCGGCGGGGAGGTCGTAGAGCCGCAGCGCCTCCTCGGCGTACTCGCGCATCTGTTCGGGCTTGTTCAGAAAGTCTTCGGCGAGGTCGCGGTCGAACTGAAAGAGATCGTCGTAGGAGACGTACAGCGAGCGCTGCTCGTTGGGGTACCGCTGCGCGAGCTGTCCGATCTCCTCGCGGTAGTAGTTCCGATAGAACTGGATGAACCGCTCCGTGAGGTCTTGGGTGCCGGCCTGAGCCATTCGGACATCCCTTCGTCGCCATCACGTATGAACTTCCGGTTCGGAGCGGACGTGGTCGCTCGGAGCGCGGCCGACGGGCGGGGCGGCCGGGGGGCTTCGACTACGCCCGGCCGACGAACGTCGCGTCCGCGGAGGTGCGCCCCTCGTTGAACGAGAGCACCTTCGCTCGGATCACGTCGCCGGGTTCGAGTCCGCCGGGAATGTCCTCGGTGAACACGACGAACCCTTGGACCTTCCCGACGGCGACCTCCGAGCCGGAGTGGTGGTCGGTCAGCTCCGTCACGCCGAACTCGTACGTCTCGCCGATCTCGACGGGCGCGTCGCGCTCTTGGGCGGCCTCGTGAGCGCGCTTCGATTCGCGCGCCTCGGCGGACGGCCCGCGGAGGCGGCGGACGAGCACGAACAGCGCGAGCAGCGCGACCGCGACGACGACACCGATGGCGACCGGCGACGAGGGGATCATACCCGTGCGGTCGACCGCGGTCACCTAAACGGTGTGGGTCTGCGGCGACGGCTCGCATGAGAAACGCCTTTGCCCTCGAAGCCCCCCTCTCGATCCGATGCGACACAGCCGCGGTTCCCGACGACTCGCGCACGGGTGTGGTGTGCCGTGAAGGTCGCGGACGCGGTGCCGGAGTTCGCCGACGCCTTCGGGTTCGAGGAGTTCAACCGGATGCAACGCGAGGCGCTGCCGGGCGTCTTGGAGACCGACCGCAACGTCGTCGCGTCGGCCCCGACGGCCTCCGGGAAGACGGCGCTCGCCGAACTCGCCATCTGTAAGACCCTCTCGGAGGGCGGAACGGCCCTCTTCGTCGCGCCGCTGCGCGCGCTCACCAACGAGAAGGAGAGCGAGTGGGAGCGGTTCGAGGACATGGGCTACTCCGTGTACGTCGTCTCCGGCGAGCGCGACCTGAACCCGCGCCGCGCCGAGCGCGCGGACGTGCTGGTGACGACCCCGGAGAAGGCCGACAGCGCGACGCGGAAACACGACTCCGCGCGCTACTCCTTTATCACCGACGTGGACTGCGTCGTCATCGACGAGGTCCACCTGCTCGACTCCGAGAAGCGCGGCGCGGTGCTGGAGGTCACCGTCTCGCGGCTCCGCCGGCTTCAGGACCCCCGCGTCGTCGCGCTCTCCGCGACGATGCCGAACATCGACGATGTCGCCGAGTGGCTCGACGCGCCCGCGGAGACGACCTACGCGTTCGGCGACGAGTACCGCCCGGTCGATCTGGAGACGGGCGTAAAGACGTACTCGCACGGGTCGAACGCGTTCGCCGACAAGTACCGCCGGCTCTACCGCGCGCTGGACTTGGCAGAGCCGCACGTCCGCGAGGACGGGCAGGCGCTCGTGTTCGTCTCCTCGCGACAGGACACGGTTCAGGCGGCCAAGAAGGCGCGCGACGAGATCACCGAGCGCGACATCCCCATCGACTCGCGGGACGACTACGACTTCCACAACGAGGCGAAGGAACTCACGAACGACACGCTCCGCCAGTCGGTGACCGACGGCGTCGGCTTCCACCACGCCGGCCTCGGGAAGGACGACCGCGACCGCGTTGAGGAGTGGTTCAAGCAGGGGAAGATCAAGTTCCTCTTCTCGACGTCGACGCTCGCGTGGGGGGTGAACCTCCCCGCCCGCTGCGTCGTCATCCGCGACACGAAGTACCACGACCCGCTGGAGGGCGAGACCGACATCTCGCCGTTGGACGTGCTCCAGATGCTCGGTCGCGCCGGCCGCCCGGAGTACGACGACGTGGGGTACGGCTGGGTGGTCTGCGACCGCGCCGACGCGGACAAGTACCGGAAACTGCTGCGCGACGGCAAGGAGATCGAGTCGCGGCTCGCCGCCGACCTCGAATCGCACCTCAACGCCGAGATCGCGATGGGGACGATCCGCGGGTTAGAGGACGTGATGGCGTGGCTCGAAACCACCTTCTACTACGTCCGAGCGCAGTCCGAGCCGGACGCGTACGACTTCTCCACGCTTCGCGACCGCGTCCGCGACACGCTCGAATCGCTCGTCGACGACGGGTTCGTCGCGGCCGACGACGACCTCGCCATCGAGCCGACGGGGCTGGGGCGGCTCGCCTCGAAGTACTACCTCCGCTTGGACACCGCCCGCCGCTTCCGGCGGCTCGCGGACCGCGAGACGCTGACGGTCGACTCGGTGTTGGAGACCGTCGCGTCGGCCGGCGAGTTCGACTCCGTCTCCGCGCGCTCGGCCGAGTCGGACGCGATCGACCGGATCCTCGACGGCCGCGACACCGATCTCGAAGACGGCCACCGCAAGGTGTTCGCTATCCTGCTCGCCGGGATGAACGACGCGATCCCCTCCGACCTGCGCTCGGACGCGTGGGTGATCCGACAGAACGCGCTCCGCCTACTCGCCGCGCTCGCGGAGTTCCTCGACCGGTTCGCCGGCCCCCGCGCCGCCAACCTCGCCCGCCGCGTGGAGGCGCGCGTCGAAC
>NZ_CBVY010000013.1:0-18053 GCF_000513435.1 Halorubrum sp. AJ67
GCGTCGGCGGTCGGGGGGTCACAGTCCATTCGTGAGTCATTTTTGCGTCGACGGTCGGGGAATCAAGTTCTATTTTCGCGTTGGAAGTCGCTGAAGCGGGGGAATCGGTAGCAGATACTGCTCGCATCTCGCTATGTCGAAACGGCGACTCGATGATATCGCTCTCGGAAGTGCGATTCCGACTTTGAGGTCTTCGATGGTGATGAGCGAGTACAGGACACACTTCTTGTACGTCGACGGTCAGTAGATGGTGAGCCTGAGGAGAGGCATCTGATGGTTTTGCGTCGAGAGTGAGACGTGCGTGGGTCAGGAGTCGTGTGGGAGATTGCTGGGGCTGCTAGTGTATTCAGGAGTGGGTCGGGGTGGGGCGAGCCTGCTGTTTGTCTTGCTTCAGGCAGTGATTAGTTGGGGATCGTCGGTGCTAGTGTCTCCAGTAGATTGGGTTCTGGAGAGAAACAAATAGAGGGTCAGGGGGTGGCAACGTTGTGATTACGGCCAGGTTCTGGTGGTCGTGTGAGAGTTGTTAGTCGGCAGCTTCAGACTCGACGGGGGTGCTGTCGGCTTTAGACGCATCTGTATTTACGACTTCTCCGTCTTGATCAAGGTCGACTCGGAAGCCGCCATCAACATGGTCGCCGCCGATGTCTTCATCCCACTCCGAGTGGTAGCGGACCGTTTCGTCACGCTCAATTCCGTATTCTTTGAAGAATTTCCGCCCTGTGATCATCCCTCCGGGTTGGTAGTTGTAGACATCTCGCCGGTCGAATCTCTGTTCGAGGGGGACGAGGATGATCTCGTTGTCATCCTCATTGTAGGCGAGCATCATCGCTTCGGTGTCCTCAAGATACTGCTCGACAACCGTAGAGTTCGGTGCGAGTTAGCCATCTTCTCGGATTGTGATGAACTCGCGTCCGCGGTAGACATCGTGGCCTTCATTGGTGAGAGATTCAGCGACGTCGTCGATGACCAGTTCGGGCGAAGCATCGTCTTCGGGAGGGACCATCTCTGCTGTATCTTTTTCCTTGCTAGCGTTAGTATTGGGTTGGCTGTCTGGGTTGTCTAGTGGATTGTTCGTGTCTGAGTCTTCGCTGGCAGTAGCTTCTTCCGATATGCTACAGAGCTACGTTCAGTCGAAGACAGTATGTTATTTTCTCAAGAAGTCAGTTGTAGGAGAGAGGTAAGGGGACGTAGAGGTGGCTCAAAAATGAGTCTACTCGAGGTCTTTGCGGAGAGAGTTTAATGTGTGAATTTCTTTGACGCCGGGCTTTCCAAGCTCCTTATTTAGCTTTTCTACACTACGATGGTTATGCCCAGTGGGTAGGTCATCAACTCTTTCGCTAAGTTTCTCAAGGAGGGTTACTGCGTCTTCATGGCTTTCAACGACCCAGATCGCATCACCATACCCCTCCTTGAGTGCCTCGTAGTCGTCGAGGACGTGCTGTTTCTTTTCGGGGCTCGTTTCGACTTCGATAAGCTTGTTGCGGTCGCTGGGTGAGTGCTTCGTCGGCTTCGCGAAGGTGTCCGTCTTGTTTTTCCCTCCATTGATGTCCCCGTAGAGTGTGATGTCGAACCTCTGCTGGTCGTGGTATGCCGCAGAGAGTCGGACGCCAAGGTGATGCTCTGGGCTTTCGTTACCGAGTTCACCACCTTCGTCTGGGGAGAGAGACTTCCCGTCGGCGAGGAGTTCTCCTTCTTTCGTTGGGATGTAGTAGACTTTGTTCTGGCCGATAGCTACCTTCTCAACCAAGCCTTGATCCTCGAGGTCGCTGGCGTACTCGCTGTTGTGAAGCTTGGTCATCGGTTGGCTGAGATCGTACAACTCCACCTCCCCATCAAGAGCGTCGAAGATGGTTTTCAGGAGTGCCTTCTGTTCTGCTGTGAGTGTTCCGTCATCGTCTGTGGCTTCGCTTGCGTCGTCTATGTCGTCATCCTCTTCGTCATCAGAGCTGCTGAAGTTTGCGCCAGCAGTTGAGTTGATGAACTCACTGTCTCGGTTGAGGGTGTGAAGGTCCCGGCTGCGCTCCCGCACGAATTCGGATTTCGGGGAGACGTCGAAGGGGCCTTCACTATGTCCTGGTGGGATCGGGAGTGGCTTCAGCGTGAGGATCTCTGGTTTCTGTTTGTGGAAGCCCGTAGATGGAAGCTGGACGATCCATTCTCCACGCCGGAGGCCAGCAATGCGATCTTTGATTTCATCTGTATCTAAGTCCTCGTGGAACAGGGAGTTCGCCAGCATGTCGTCGGTGGCGATGTTCCCGATGATCTTCGTGTTGACGTTGTTGAGGATCTCTTGGTACGCCCGACGGTTGCTGCGTGGGTCTTCGCCGAGTACCTGCTCGGGGTACTGCATGATGAGTCCGAGTGAGAGGTTGAACTCGCGGCCTTTGGGGAGGAGTTCGTTGTAGACGATCTCGTTGCGGGCGATGTTCGCGGACTCTTCGATGATCACGTTGGCGATGTAGTCGTCGCCACTGGGTGTCCACAGTGACTGGACCGAGGTCCAGAGGTGCGAGAGGAACAGGACGGTGAAGACTTCGCTGCTTTCCCCGCGGAGGTTTCCGGTGTCCATCAGGAGGACTTTGTTCCCGTTGAGGATGGTCTTCAGGTCCAGCATGGGGACCTCTGACCGATCGTACCAGTCTTTCGCGTCGTTCCAGTGTTCCTCAGGAACCTCGAAGGAGAGCATGTCCCAGATGAAGTCGCGTTCCTTGAGCTTTCGAATTCGGTTGAGAACCGCGTCGGTTGTGTTCATGAACTGCCGCTCTTCTTTCTCAAGGTGCGACTCGAGGGAGCCCCGGACCTGTTCGTCTTCGATCGGGGGGAGAGCCTGGTCGATCTGCTCTTGGCTTGCGTCTTCGAGGTTTTCGATGGACCGACCGTAGTGTTGGAACTCTTGGGCTGCGTCCAAGAGGTCACCGACGGTGAAGTAGTCGGAGCCGTTTTTCTCGTCGAAGAGCCCCTTGATCAGGTTGGTGAGGATTTCGTTCGCGACAAAGGCTTGGTCAACCGTATCTCGGCCGAGGACGAACCTCAACAGCTGGAAGTAGTGATCGATGATATCTTGGATGGCTGTTTCACGTTCGCGGCCAGCCGAGCGCGTGAGCGGTCGCAGATCGAAGAAGGGGATGCCGGGGATGTTGCCGTCTTCCTCGGGGACTTTGATGTACTCGACGTCGTCGAGGTCGCCGAAGAGCGTGCGGTGACACCGTAGGTAGTTGCGACACATCTCTCCACCCTTGGGATCGACGAGGATTGTCGGGCCGTGGAGTTGGTCGTGGGTGGTGAGCATGTCGTTGAGCGTAGCGACAGTCTTCCCGCTCCCAGTGGTTGCCGCCCGGACGTAGTGGTGGGTGAGGTCGCCGGCGGAGAGGGCGAGCGCGTCGCGTTCGTTGATCTCGTCCCACCATTGATTCACGCTGTCGATGGCGCTGATCTCATTGGTGTTCTCGGTGTCGTCCCGGAGGGCTGTGACCGCGTGACCGATGGTCATCCCGTTGGAGAACTCCCTGAAGACTTCCTCGTTGGGGGAGGTGAGCGCCGACTGTGCTTTGGGTTTCCCGCCCGTTCCACCCCGGCTCGCTTTCGGGAGCGCGTCGATCGATGGGACGGTAATGAAGTTCGCGAGCTCGTCGACGTTACAGACGAGCATCGACTTCCGACGGGTCATCATATCGAACCCGTATGGGTAGGTGATCCCGTGGTGTTGCATTCGCTGGAACTCATATTCATCATTACCGAGGTATTTTCCCTCGATCCCGTAGAACTTCCCGCTAATGTGGCTGAGAGAGTCTTGGAGATTCTTTGCGGTGCGTTCGGTTTGGGCTGCGGCTCGGATTGAGACGTTGTAGGTGTGGCTGGGGTTTTTCATGTCGATCTGTCCCATCCGGCTCTGCCCAGCCCGCTGCCCGTCAACCTGGGAGTCCATGATGGTCCCACCGATCTCTTCGGGCGTGTTTCCGCGGTACCGCTGTTGCTTCTCTTCGTTGGAGATGTCGGAAACGGCGTCACGCACGGCTCTGAAGAACTCTCCACCTAATGTATGAACACCGCGTTTGAGGCGTCCCTTCTGTCGCTGCGCCTTCGGCGACCAGTCTGAGCGCGGCTCGAAGACAACTTGGAAGAGGACTGCGTCGTCGGTCTGGATAATGCTCTCAAGTAGGTTAGAGAGAGTCGACCGGGTAGATGTTTCAGTGTCGTAGCGGGTGAGGAGAGTCATCCAGTCTTTCCGCCGCTCTTCGACGCCTTCGTACCGGACCATGTGCGGCGTCTCTTCGAAGACGTCGGTGATGTCGAACTCCTTTCGGTCGAACTCGAAGTTTTCGGGGTACTGTGAGCGGGTCATACTTTCGAGCCGATCGCAGTTCGTGTCGCCGCGCTCGCCAGGCCCAAGGAAGAACTGGAACTGGGCTTCATCTTTTGGCTTGTAGATGATGAACTCAAAGTTGGAGACGCCGTCGATGCTGTCGATGTGGAGTTCCATGTCGAGCGGGAGTTTCCGGCCTGTCCCATATCGATGGAGCCCGTAGAGTTCTCGTGTTACTGTGTCCGAGTTCACTTCTTCTCGGACGGGTGTGATCTGGGTGTACTCTTGACTGGATTTTATTTCATTAAACTTCTCTTCGACAGATTTCTCTCCTTGACCTATAGTATCGCGCTCGTCAGGTGCGTTGTCCGAGGGGTCAAATTCTTGTGAGTGACGTTGCACAATTGAGAGGTGCGACTGCGCATCATATGAAACTTTTCGGGGATATCCACAGATATTTTAGCTTTTATGATGAAATTGGAAGGTGTATATCACACACAAGCGTGTTAGGAATACCCGATATACAGGCGAATAGGGCACAGAAAGAATCTGCAATATTGTGATAAAATTGAATATCTCACAGAGATTGTCTCTTGGAGCGTGTTACTGAGCGAGTCGGGTTGATATGAGGATTCAGATCAGTGAGGAGCTCGTCAGTGCCGTACGAAGCGAGTAGGCGTCAGCCCTGAGCGAGTAGGGAGTAGTTGACCAGAGACCCGGCATCACCACTCTAGGTGAGAGTCTTCAATGTCTGCGATGAGAGCCCCTGCTTCAGCCTCAACAGACTCAGACGAGTCTGAATCAGTCGTCGCAATTCGTTCAGCTGGATCAGTTCAAGGAACTGCCTGTTCCCAGTCCACTTCGGCGTAGTCGTCATCAGAAGTCGCCTCAAAGAGATGGAAATACACGTCCATCGACACGGGGCAGCCCCTTAGGGTACCGTCATCGGTAGTTTTCATACCCTTCTCAGGTCGCATTGGTAACTCGCAGGAGCTATCGGTGCTACTCGCTGCCACTGTTTAGAGCTGGTTGTCGGCAGGTCCCTGCCCGGCCAGCTCAGTCTGTATCGTGTTGAGGTAGATCCCCAGTGCTAGTCGCCGTTCGAATCGTGGTGTTGCCGATCAGTAGTTGGCTCTTTGTCCCGCTCATCGTCTCTTCCAGTTGGTGGCCGATCACGATCACCGGTTAGCCAGACCTCTCCCGTAGACCGGTTGCCCTCATTCTGCTCGGATCACTGTCCGAGTGCTGGTCTCGCCTTCAGTACAGCTGTGCTCGCCATCTGTTGTTCGTCTGGTAGGGCTATCGATCTGGTGTTGTAGCTTCCCGATCGTCGTTGCGTCCACCTCAGTTTGCGTTGCCGGTGTTGTAGTCGTCAGTTCGATTTTGCCACTGGTCTCTTCGCTTCGGTGCTGTCCAGTTCGGTTCGGTCTTCGACATTCTATCTGTCTCTGTCATTGCTAGTGGTCGGTACGCAACTACTGTTCCTCTCCATCTCCGCGCCGCTTGCTCAGGGTTCCATCTAGTATCAAAAAATAGATAGTCTTCGCTTTGCCCCGCTGTGCTTTTCCTGTTTTTCCGTCTCCATTTTTTGGCTCCGGCCTGATTCCTTCGCTACGCGACTATCCACTAAACTTCATCTCCCCTGAACCCTAATTGTGTGAATTCAGCTGAACATGTGTGACAATTAGAGATTCGTTAATAGCTTGTCTAAAGCTCTCTCGTTGTATGGCTGAACGTGTGTAGACAGTTTGGTCCAAGCTGACTTCATGAATACACCCCCTAATCCGGCTGCCGTCCTGTCATTAGATGATCTGACAATCTAGGTACCTAATTAATGAAATATGTCCCGAATTCGGCTGCTGTCTTGTCATTATGGGGGTGTCAATTGGAGATCGCAAGGGGTAGAATAACTTCATGAAGCACCCCAGCCAATCCCGCTGCCATCCTGTCATTACGCATTTCATGAAGTACCCGACGAATCCGACTCCCGTCTTGTCATTATGGGGTTTTGGCTGATGATCGCGCGATCTAAAATCACTTCATGAAGTACCCAACCAACCCCGCCACAGTCTTGTCATTACGCATTTCATGAAATACCCGGCAAATCCCACTCCCGTCTTGTCATGATAGCATTCTAGCTCTACTAGTAGAATTCAGAATCGCTTCATGATGTACCCCCACTAATCCCGCCGCAGTCTTGTCATTAGGTATTTCATGAATCATCCCAATCAAACCCGCTGCCGTCTTGTCATTACAGCCCAGTTCTTTTGCTCAAAACATATGAGATATGATGAGATAGTTGGTAGTGGTACCACTGGTGGGCTGGTGATCACAGTGAAAACAATACCGAAGTTTGTAGGACTCGTGGCGTCTGAGTGTGCTGGCGCTAGGTGGCGTTCGACGGCTGAGAGCCATAGGGCCAGTACTGGTGTAGCCTGTACCGAATACTGTGTTGGAGGGTTGTGTTATATTCGTGCGTGGATCTTGCGTCAAGGGTCGGGGGTCGTGCTCTATTTTCGCGTTGGAAGTCGCTGAAGCGGGGGAATCGGTAGCAGATACTGCTCGCATCTCGCTGGGTCGAAACAGAGGCTCGATGATGTCGCTCTCACAGATGCGAGTCCGATTTTGAGAGCTCTGATGGTGATAGGCAAGTACTGGACAGGCTTCTCGTACGTCGACGGCCGGTAGGCGTAGGGTCTGAGCAGAGTCTCTTGATAGTTTTGCGTCGAGGGTGCGACGTGCGTATTTCAGGAGTCGTGTGGGAGATGGCTGGGACTGCTAGTGGATTCAGGAGTGGGCCGGTGTGGAGCGAGCGTGTTGTTTGTCTGTATGTCCGGCCCGACGGCATCTATATTAATCAGACTGAGTGTCTCTTTCACCACAGTCACTTTCATTCTGAACGTGATCTGTCATTAGATACGGAGAACAGGTGATTCGCCAGTATAGATTATCTCCTGCGACGGTAAGTTACGTTTCAAGCTAATCTGGGGATGGCTTGTAAGTCGGTTCGTGATCTTAGTCTTATATTGGTGAATATCACGAAAACCGACGACATCAATATCAGTTAGGCGGTTTACCTCTGCGCGCAGTTCCTTGTCCGTTATCTGGCCATCCTGAATGAGTGTCCACAAAATATCGCGAAAGATGGACTCCAAGACTTGTTGCTCTTCGCTCGTTCCAGATTGACAGACACGTGTAACTACGGTTGGGATATCATCGGTGCCGAGTTCGATCGATAGTGATGATTTCTTTGGGAACACTTCATTAGTAGTAGCATCGTTCTGACTACAGTTGGCAACTGAGGACACTAACTCCGCTGGCTCATGTGATTCTACCAGATCCTCAGCTGAAACGTGAGATGAGTCGACAGCAGCACTACGGTACAACCCTCGATGGACGCGATCAACGTGTCCTTCATCCTGTAGATGTCGTAGCCGCTGACTCACATACGACTGGTTCCGGTCAAGTTCATCTGATAAATATCGGGGAGTACACCGCCCCTCTCTAAGCTTTGCTAAAATCAGCTGGTCAGTCTTGTTCAATTCCATCTGAGTACCGTCTCATCACAATCTAACAACTAATTAGATGTTAGATATTACGATCTCGTAATATCATATAACACCTCGTTAGAAACGGGATAGAAGGCTTAGAAACACCGATAATCTGCTGTGTTAACCAGATAGAAATCCGCTATGCCATGAGAGTGTAAAGTAAGATGTGGGGCAGAGGAAACCGAACGCTATCTTTTACCACAGAACACATTGTGCTGACTAATCCATGTATGGTACAAGCAGTTGACCGGTTCAATACATAAGATCACACCGGCCTTGTTGGTGAGGAGACGTGCGACCCGTTTGACGATAGCGCCGAAGCTGTTGATGCGTTCCAGACTAGTGACTGGCTACCGCTCTGTAAGCAGAATCTGGCCGATATCTAGCGAACCCAGAAGTTGGCTGAACTGGCCGGGCAGTTTGTCGCTCAGTCGGATTTTAAGATGAAAAATCTACAGCCACCACATGGATGAAGAACTCATCGTGAGCGAAATACCGCGAGATGTAGAGCAGCATGTCGATAGAATAGCTCAGTCTTTACCTTCGTCACAGATCACAACTACGCGATGGCTACTTGCGACCCGCGGTCACGCTGATTTTTTTAAAGTAGTACTTTCGCCCCGCTCGCCCGAAGTATAAGTCACAGGGTCTGTAACCTCAAGGTGAGGGAGCAAAGCTGAGTCGGTCTCACCGACCGAACCAGCTCTAAAACAGTGTCACACGCTCCCTCTCCCCCTGAAAAGAGCTCCCGAGGTCGTGAAAATGACCCCTAATAATCCAGAGACGGTCCGTGGCACCTGCTCATTCTGCGGTGAGACAGTTACTGATCGACACGCGATAATCGAGTATGAAACAGCTAGCGGTCAACCGGGCGTGTGGGCCGAATGCCCCGGCTGTGGCGAAATCGTCGATCCCATCAATGCTCAGTAAACAGTTCATCCAGCAGATCGTCAGACCTGAGCCGCTATCGACAACGCACCACGAATGCCGTCACTGTGGATACAGCGTCGAGGAGGACGTCGATGAATGTCCACAGTGTGGCTCTCGCGAGATCGCGGCCTACGATCTCGAGTGATCGCTGAAAAACTCACAGTTGATCGAGCGGGTTCAATGCCTTATGTATCAGCCGAGCGCTAAAGTGGGCCCAGTTGTTACATAAGGTATGGAGCAGCCGTCGCCACCCACCTCGCTCCCGAAGTATCTCGCGGAGGGGCTCCCGAAACAGGATACGGAGACACTCCAAGAGATACACAGCTACATCGAGGCGCTCATTGAGTATCGCGACCGGTCGGTCGACACCGACGAGCTTCCCGAGACAGCCGAGCCTGTCGAGGAGCCCGACAATTCGGAGAACGGAACGGTCGTCAAAGAGAAAGTCACCTGTGGCGACGACAGCTGTAAATGCGCCAGCGGAAAGCCCGCAGATATGCACGGACCGTATCTCTATCGCTACTATCGTGAGAATGGGACGATGAAATCGGAGTACGTCGGGAAACCAGGCAGTGAGTAAGCGTGAGTCGAGCCGGGTAGAATCTCAACGGCACCGACCCTACAGGCGGTCGGTGATAAATCGACGTTACAGCGCCCGTGAGTCGGGTTTGACGATACTGGCGAACGCGACGTTTGCTTGGACCTGCTCGATCTCGACCGTCGGCTCATCACCTGGTTGCCCGCCAGAGACGATCACGACGTAGCCGCGTTCAACCTTCGCGATGCCGTCGCTCTGGTCACCAGTCGTCTCGATCGTCACGTCGCGGACCTCACCTTCATCTACGGGAGGATCGTCCGATGTCGGAGTCGTTTCTTGGGCAGTCGATTGGTGTTGCTCTTGCTGAGTTTTCTGGCCTGTCGAGGATTCTGACGCCAAGATCGCGACGCGGTATGTTTCATCGACAACGAGCGCGTCATGTTCGATTTCACTCGTCGGGATATCGACGACATATGACCCATCACGCTCTTCGAGTTGAGCACTGAATACAGAGCGAAGTGAATCAGGAATCTCGATCATCAAGTATCACGAGTATAAACTACCCACAGTACCTAAATCTCGCGTTTTACGGTTCTCTGAGATGCTAATCTGGTGTGTGCTGAAGAGAACGCGCGTATCTCGAACAGGATCTCGTACACACCCCCGATTGTAAGTGTTCTACCGAGTGGCGACCCCCCATATTGTAAGTGTTCACGGTCGCTACACACCCCCGATTGTAAGTGTTCTACCGAGTGGCGACCCCCCATATTGTAAGTGTTCACGGTCGCTACACACTCCCAATTGTAACTGTTTGACTGGTAGTTCGCCCTCCAGATTGTAAGTGTATCTGTAGCTTACAGACCGAGCTTTGTCTGAATATCGCTGCGTGTGTCTGCCTCATACGTGTCTAGGAACTCCTCGGCGCTGTCACCGAAGAGATTTTCGAAGCGGTCCATATTGTAGAGCGTCTCGATGACGACCCGTGGCTCATCCACAATCGAATAAATATACGACCGCCCGCCACGACGACCGAGATTCACTTCTTCCGTTTCGAGAAGTCCAAACATATCAAGCGTGTCTAGATGATCCCGCACACGGGATTCAGAAAGCACATCGATATCGAGGCGATTGCAGAGGTCTTTATAGAACGAATAGATGGTTTTGACTTTTGCGTCCGCACTCTGGTCGACATCAAGAAACGTCGTTGCAACCAACACAGTTTGCATTTGGACAGTCAAGCGATTAGTAACGATCCGCTCAGTGTTCGCCCGGTCTACTTGCGAGCGAGCGATCCGAACGTGTTCTTCAACAACTTGGTCAGCGTCCTCGTGACGAGCTATGTCGCCAGCGGTTTCCAAAAGATCGAGTCCCATTCGAGCATCACCTGTGTCTTGGGCGGTGAAAGCTGCGCACAAGGGAACAACATCGTCACTAATCACGTTCTCATAAAAAACTAAATCTGCGTAGTAGTCCAAGATCGTTCGGAGTTCATCTGCGTCATACGGCGAGAACTGAATCTCTCGTTCGGTTAGTGTAGATTTGACTCGGGGAGAAAGACTCTCGCGGAATTTGAAATTATTGCTAATGCCGATAATACCTACCTTTGCGTGCTCAAGTTCGCCCATCGCATTCGCTCGAGGGAATTCATAGAGGAGCTCCTCATCTTCGCCGAGCTTGTCGATCTCGTCGAGGACAACAAGAACACTCCCCCTAAGTTCGTCGAGCGCGGTATAGATACGATCCCAGAGTGTATCTGGGTGATGACCTTGCTTGAACGTCTTTTCTGAGTAGAGTTCGTTGGCGAGGTGGGTGATGACTTTGTAGGTCGTATCTCGCTTATTACAGTTGATGCTAAAGACAGTAAGGTTCACTCCGGCCTCTATGGCGTCAGCCTCAAGATACTCAGTTACCTTATGAGTCGTTGCGGTTTTCCCGACACCGGTCTGGCCGTAAATAAACACGTTAGGTGGTCCGAAGCCATCAAGTACGTCTTGTAAAGCTGCAGCAAACGTCTCGATCTCCTCGTCCCGTTCAAGGATCTCTTCAGGATGATATGCCTCTTCAAAGGGTTCCTTCGTCTGAAAGATATCGTTTGCGCCCTTGAATGGCGAGTCCATATCATGTCGTGTTAGGCAACGTACTTGAAACCCCATCTTGTAAGTGTTGTAAGTGTTGTATCTGTTCCTACCTGCCTTCAACACCCCCACCCCGGATTGTAAGTGTTCCATAAGTCGAAACGGTGGGGCCGGTTCTACACGAATGTAATGTGTTAATTTGGTTAATTCACTGTCTTGTTGTCCGATCTACTTCCGTTTATATTATACAATATATAGTTATGGGTAGCAGCAGCATACTAGGGTATAGCTAAAGCTATGATTTTCACATAATTCAGCCCCTAAGTGTACGTTTACACTTACAGTCTGGGGTGTCTGAATGGATCTACTACCCGGTTTTATATAACACATTACTGGGCAGTATGTCCCCCAAGGACCCTAACAGTCGTGAGAACACTTACAATCCGGGGTGGGGGGGTCACACTTCGAGCGTAGTGTGAAGTAGACAAACTGTTTGAGTGTCGACCATTCGTGTCTAGCGTGTAGCCCCACTAAGAATACTAATGCGGCACGGGATCTCATTCCTCGTGGTCTGCTCGTCAACCCCACCGTTTGTGTTCCGAGAGTGTACGCATCATCTGTCTTTATTTAATATTCTCAGTAATACGACCTGGGCCAAGTTTCCGCTCGGATTCTGTCGATTTACTCCCGCTACGGCGAGAAAACCGTGTTTCTAGGGTTGCTTTATTGCTTGGTTTCGGTGGGTACGGTGTCTGGCTCGCTCAATTAGTACTTTCCAATACTACTAGACATGATACTACAAGCGAGTATTACTATCAGGCTTAACTAAAGACGGATGTCCGCTTATCTGAACACTACGCCGCTCACGCTCCCAACATTCAACATTCTCCGTCTCAAGCGTCTCAGTGAGCAGTTTTGGTTGAGCATAGACTCCAAAACCAATGAACTGCTCACTTCTCAAACTGGCTTAGCTTGACAGTGCCGGTTTTTATTCGTTCAAGTGAAAGTCACGGGTATATGAAATCCACACGAAAAGGACTCCGTGACGGTGACCTGTTCAAAGACACGTACGAGCGCCTCACCTGTGCCGACTGCGAGCAGGTGCTAAAGACAAAGAACGATCCGGATAACGTGTTCGACATCCGAACTTGTCCGGACTGTAGTACGCAGTACAAAGATCTCCCTTGACTAGCCTCGGAGAGCATCTACTGGCGATTCGTTAGCGGCCTTCCACGCGGGATAGATCCCGCTAAGAGTGCTTGCGACAAGCGCAAACACAAATCCGTACAGCAAATATTTCGAACTTGACCACGCCAAGGCCAGTACGGGATCACCAACTAACAGATGAAAGATTACTAATCCGACGGCAAGGGATCCAGCAGCACCTACGATACCACCGACTGCACCCAAGAAAGCAGCTTCGGTAAGGATCATACGAAGCACTTCGCCCCGGCGTACACCCACAGCACGCAACACTCCGATTTCTCCACGCCGCTCAATAGTGCTCATCAACATGACGTTCAAAATAGCGACACTCGCCACAAACAGTGAGATCGAGCCAATCCCGAGAAGCGCAAGTTCCAACGTATCAGTAAACGACGTGATATTTTCTTGAACATTCCCGTAAGTAGTCACACTGAGAATCTCGTCATCCTCATCATTGAAGTGATCCTCGATCGCGTTTGCCGCTTCAGTCGCAGAATCACCGTCTTCTGCGATAATGGTGACAGTGGTGTAATACTCCTGCTCATTGAGCGCTGATACTGGGAGCACAAGTTCGCCACCCCCATCTGGACCAAACCCACTATCTGAAGCGATGAATCCACGAACACGAAAAATTTGTCCCTCGTACTCGATAGGGTCACCCATTTCAAGTCCCAGTGTCCGTGTAGTGGATTCAGAAATGAGAGCTCCCGTTTCAAGACGCGAAGGCTCATCACCAACTGCAATATCGTACAGGGGTGCTGCGTTTGTCACACCTGTCACCTGAACGTTCGCCGCTTCACCATTCCGCGCAGTAAGCTCTGTGCGATTCGTTTTTTGTGGGATGACTGTCGTACCAGACGCGATATCCTGGATTGTATCCACCTGTTGATCTGTAATACCGTCCGTTTCGATATCGTCACCAGGCGAGACGCTCGCCTCGTCTGTGAGACCACCTAGACTTGCTGTCGCCTGTTGTTCAAGTGCTACACCAGCCATCCCGAGCGACGCAATCGCGATCACTCCAATTACGATGCCAAGCACCGCGAGAGCGGTTCGAGTCCGGTTCCGCCCAAGATTTCGCCATGCCATGAGCACGCTGGGAAACCGCCGTAGAACACTCACGAGACCCATTACTGGACTACCCCATCAACAATACGGACAACACGATCTGCATACTCCACTAATTGTTCATCGTGGGTGATCGAGACAACCGCGATGTTCTCTTCTCTTTTGAGCCGGGTGATCTCGTCAAGCACGGTTTTCCCGGTGTCTTGATCGAGATTGCCGGTTGGTTCGTCTGCAAGGAGAATATCGGGTTCGTTGATAAGCGATCGCGCAATTGCGACTCGCTGCTGTTGCCCGCCAGACAGCTCATCAGGCGTATGGGTAAGTCGATCGCCAAGGCCGACTCGTTCCAACAAATCGACAGCGCGCTCTCGGCGGTCGACGTCTGTATCCCACATCGATGGTAACTCAACGTTCTCCTCTGCCGTGAGCATTGGCAGTAAATGAAAGTTTTGGAAGACAAATCCGAGCTGCGACCGGCGCTCCTCTGTTCGCTCGTCTTCGTCAAAATCGGTGACAGTACGCCCATCGAGGTAGATTTCTCCCTCAGTTGGCGTGTCTAAGAGACCGATCATGTTGAGCATCGTGCTTTTGCCGCTCCCCGACGGCCCGGTCACAACAACCATCTCACCACGGTCGGCATGAAAGTCGACATCCTTCAACGCCTCAATGATTTCAGCCCCGGTATCGTAGCGTTTGACCACTCCATCGAGCTGAATGACGCTCATTCTCGATTCCACAGATAAAGTCCGGCAGCACCAAGACTGACAATAAGCAACACCCCAACAACAATCGGGATTACTGGCAGTCCGGACGAACCCTGTCGATCTCCATCAGCGGTAGCTTCTGGTTGATTCTGCGCGGCCGCCCCAGTGGTTGTGGTAATCGACGACACATCGATCGTCTGTGTCGTCGTTACACGATTGTTATCGACGATATAGGCGATCTCGATCGGGACCGTGTCACTCTCAACGTTTGCTGTGAGTTCGAACGTCGCAAATTCACTGGCGTCGACGGAACCAACGAAGTACTCACCAGAACCGCCAACAGGTGATATTCCGTCTGTGTCGGGGATACTGACGAGAACGGACTCAACGTCAGTACCGCCGATGTTTGCTGCCTCTCCCTCAATCGATGTGGCTGCCCCGGTTTCTGTCACTTCTAGACCGGTCAGTCGAATCTCACCGGTAACCTGTCGGTTGAGAGTAACGGTACGAGTTGTTTCGTACCGCTCACCGCGAGCGGTATACGCTACAGTAAAGGTGACTGTGTCTGTCTCGTAGTTATCAGTCTCGAAGGTTACTGAATCAGCCTCGGCGGGACCAACGTCGAGAGCATTTCTACGGTCACGTACCTCATCGTCCGTTGCCGCAGCTATTTCAACGTCGGAGAGTTTGACATTCCCGTAGTTAGTGAACGTGACGGTGGTCTCATCAGAATCATTTGTGGTTGTTGAAAGCCCGCCGTTGATATCGAGCTCTTGAACATCAACGGTCACAGGAGTGTAATATGCACGGAGATTTCCGCCTGACTGGCGTCCCGCAGAGACATGTGCTCTGAGATTCTTCTGTCCAGCTTCTTCAAACGTCGTCGTCATTTGAACAGTCAGGCTCCCACCAGGTGCGAGTGAGCCGACATCTTCAATGCGCTCATAGTGTTCTTCGTTCGTTCGAAGCATGATACTTGAGACATCGACAACACCGCCACTTCCTGCTTGATTTGTCACGGTGACATTGAACGTGACCGACTCACCGACAACCGGTTCATCTAGTGAGGACTCCACCGACACATTAACAGCCGATTGTTGGGCAGAAGCAACGGTTGCACCACCGACCATTACACTTGCAAGCAGAAGTACTGCGAGACCAGTCGAGAGGAGTTGTCGAGTCCTCATAATGGTAATATCTGATCGGAATCGACCTGACGTAGCATCGGGAGAAGATGACCGCTCACTCTGTATGGCATCGTTTGGTGGAGGGCAAATCGGAGTTGCACACCCTCATCAAAGCGCCCCGTGAATAAAAAAAACAAGTCCTTACTCCTCGACGAGCATATTTGACCTGACGTACTCTTCAAGAGTTTGCCGGTTCTGTTGCAGGAGACTGGCATCTTCAAGTGAGACCCCACGTTCGAGTGCCCCGTATACTGTCGAATACATGAATACAGCCGTCTGTTCTGGATCGATTTCTCGAAACAGCCCTCGTTCTATCCCGGTTTCAATAGTAGTTGTAAACTCAGAGAGTACGAGCTCGTCGAGTCGCTGAAATTGCTTGTGATAAGCATCAATGTGAGGTGCCTGTGACCGAAGCTCAAGGAGAGCTCGCTGGAATCGAAACTGGTTATTGTCCACTTGAGTTGGGAGCAGTTGGTCAATAACTGCCATGAGGTAGTCGTAAGGACCCTCTTGGTCAAGATCCACTAATTGGTCTTCAAGCTGGTCCAAAAGATGGCACAAGAGATCCTCCAACAGATTTTCCTTATCCTCATAATGGTAGTACAGTAACGACGTACTTTTACTGAACTCATCAGTGATTTTGGAGATGCTGGTTGCTGGATAGCCGTGTTTACAAAGGGCCTGATACGTTGCTTCCATAATCGCTTCGTCGGTGTGCTCTGCCATCTCAGAATCACTTATCGTCAGGGTTTCAAGGGCAAAAATCTCGTCGTTCACGTACTCGGTTGTTGGCTTTCTCTCACTGCCAAATTATCGACTCTAATATCTAGATCACTACAGCCAAGTGCTGACGGGAAATCTAACGCAATATACAGCTTGATCGGACGCGACTAGTGTCCCGATCCAGCGATCCATTCCATGATCCTAGACACAGCAGTTTCGAACGTACCGCTCCGTATCGGAATCGGTGTTATCCTCTGTCTTGTACTCGTAGGTACTGGCGTCGGGATGGGGGCCGCACAGGCGACGACAACCAACGTGACGGTTAATGGCGAGCCGCTCGCCAATAGCGGAGAACGTGTCGTCTTGGAGGATCCAACAGCGAACGTCAGCGTTGAGTCAGCCGACCCAATCAATCTGATCGAAATACGTGTGAACGGCGAGATCCGTAACTCATACCGTCCTGACACCCGATCGTTCGAGCAGGCTGTCCCGCTTTCTCTCGACCCGAACGAGAATACAGTCGAGGTGATCGCACGCGGAGACAGCGTCTCCACGTTCAAGACGACGCTGACGAAAAATACCGCTGCCCCACGGGTACGGTACACCTCACCGTTTTCTACAACCGTTCTAGGTGGACCTGAAAATGAAACGAACGTCTCGAGTGGTCAGGTAACGCTCGCCGGAGATCTCCATACAGTCTCGGAGGTCGATCGAATCCAGATTGAACGCACTCATGTCGTCGAAACCGAAGATGAAGGCAACCAGACAGATCGTAAACTCTATCGCATCACCGATCCCGGTGACTCGTTTTTACAAGACCTGCTGCTGGGTAACGGGAAAAATGAAATTGTCGCCCGATACACCGATACAAACGGCCGTACAAACACAGACTCATTTGATCTCATGGTTGACGATGCAACCGATCCTAACATTTCCCTCAAAGCACCAGACAAGAGCTACACTGATTCGGTTCGCATCCGCGGAGAGATCAGCGATGAGACAAAACTTGATCGGGTGGCGATTAACCGTACTAGCAACAACGCGTCACAGGTCCTGTTGACCAGTAGCGGCCCTGAGCCGGACCGAGAGCGACTCTCTTACACACTTGACACGGAAGTCAACCTGTTCAATGATAACGACGACAACGAGTTTCGACTTGTTGCTGAGGACGCTACTGGTAACGTCCAAGAACGGATATTTACCGTTGAGTACGATCCAACTCCGCAAGTGATTCTCACAGAAAACACGACCAACACGACAACTGAGACAGTACATGTTGTCGGCAACGTTTCTAAGGCACAGGTTAGTCGAGTAACGATTGAGACGATCGACACACGGTCTGGTAAGCGGCTTGATATCACTCGCGTCTACGATGCCGGGCTAACGACGGCCGCTGTTGAATTCGATCAGCAGCTTACAGCAGTTCCCGAAGAAACAGTTGTTAATATCCTTGTCACATACGAGAATGGACAATACACCCGTTCAGTCAGCCCAGTGATCAGCACACCACAAGAGACCACTGCGGATGATGAAGTGGCTGAAGACAGCGACGAATCCACGGTAGACAACTCTTCTGACACTAATACGCCCGAATCAGGTAATGGAACTAGCGGCGTGGTAAGTGCGGTCGAACCTGGATCGGACAGCGGTGAGCCTACAGACGATGACGAGGGGGGTTTACCAACGCTCATTCCGATCCGGACACGCGAAGCATTTGGTGGTGTCGTTATCGTCGGTACAATCTATCTATTTGAACATTGGACGTGAC
>NZ_CBVY010000013.1:18902-68392 GCF_000513435.1 Halorubrum sp. AJ67
GACGTGACAGGAGTTCAGTCGTGGGTTGTTGACCTGTCTGTGTTTTCCTCGGTTGTGAACAACCCAGCGACGATCGTCTCGATTAGTGCCTCCTCGATAGCCTCATAGGAGTCGTCAGGGATGATCGGAGTATTGCGTGCCTGCGTAACGAACAACACTGACCGCATGAGTCCCCGCACGACATCTGGGTCGTCGATCCAAACCTCGTCGTGTTCGACCCACTCGTCTGGCTGTTGGAGTACCCGTTTGAAAGTTGTCGGTGACTCGAATTGCTCGCTGGTCAGGTCGCCTTCGTAGGTGGCCCCGTCCAACTGCGATTCAAGTCGTCGTATCTCACCGCCGACGAACAACCGCCGTATCAGCGGGTTCGTCCGTACCTCACCAAGGGTCGTCCGCAGGATCATCTCCGCCTCCTCGCGGGGCGTTTCGGCGGCGACCATCGCTGACTCCAACGTCTCAAACAATCGCTCGCGCTCACTAAGCAATACCGTGAGATACAGCGCTTCTTTCGAGTCGAAAAATTGGTAGAACGTACTCGTTCCGATTCCGACCTCACTCGTCACGTCGCTCACGCGCGTCCGATCGAATCCAAATCTCGTGAAGTAGTCGTGACCCGCCTCAATCAACTCCCTTCGGAGGCGCTTGCGGTCCTCGTTGGTAAACTGCGTCATGACTGCCACCCGAGTGAGAGGTCACCACTGGCACCTCGAAATACGTCTGTACGCCCACCCACAAATCGAGACCGGTAGTTGTGCTGGGATCGGCTTGTATGGCCGCTGCGGTCCCGTTCGCTTCGTTCCATACACACATTAGGACTCCAAGAAAGAAATCTTTATTGGTTCGTAGAGGTAGCATTGTGTATGCAACGACCGAATCCCTTGTTAAGAGATCTGCCCTCTTTCATCAGTTGTCAACCGACGGTATCCACGGAGGGACGGTAACGGATGTATACTCGACCGCTCTCCGTGATACTTGTGAGTGTTTTGCTTGTCACGAGTGGTATCGGTATCGGTGCAGTCAGTGCAGAGATGGCTGGACTAGGAACCGGTGTCGACGCGACCAACGGTGAGATGGCCAATAACGACGCGGCCGCGGCAATCGACGGGCCCACCGACGGTGCTTCGGCACAGACTGAGAGCAACGCCCGCGGGTCACCCGATATGGGCGCGTATGTCACAAATCCGAACATTGTCCCTGGCCAGACAAACGAAGTTGGAGTGACAATCACCAACGATGGAAACCTCCGCTCTGGAACTCCCCAAGAGGGCGAGGCAGTGACGACCGCGCGTAACGTCCGCATCAAGGCTGAAGCGGAGGGACCGATCTCTGTTGAGTCAGACACGATTGCGATCGGCAGTGTGACTACGACGACGCCAAGTGAAGCGCCTGTGAGCATCAACGTTCCCGAGAATATCGATGCTGGCTCCTACTCAATTGATCTTGATATCACCTACACGTATCTCTCCTCTTCAGGAAACAACGATCGCACCGTGACGGTCTCCCGTAGCGTTGATGTGCGTGTGCGAAACGATGCTCGATTCCAAGTTGTCGATGCCGAAAGCAACGCGCAGGTCGGTGATTCAGGAACGCTCGACGTCGAACTCGAAAACACTGGGTTAGAACCGGCAACTCGGGCCGACGTGCAGCTCACCTCGGCCGCCGGGGCGCTCACGTTCAGCGGTGGGCAGTCGAGTACCGCTCGAATCGCCGAGCTGGCACCGGGCGAGACGGCCACCGTTACCTACGATGTCGAGGTCGCCGCCGACTCGGCCGTCCGGTCGTATGCGGTCACCGGAGAAGTCATCTTTAAAGATCCGAGCGGTATCACGCGGACCGACGAGAGTCTCTCCTTCGGAGTACGGCCGCTGGCGGAACAGGATTTCACGGTCGATGACGTCCAACCAAACCTGTACGTCGGCGAAGACGGCGAGGTGAGAGGCTCCGTGACGAACGAGGGGCCGGAACCGGCTCGGAACGTTGTGGTCCGGTACACGGGCGAGGACCAGAATGTGCTGCCGATCGAGCGATCGACCGCAGTCGGAACGCTCGACCCCGGCGAGTCCACGAGCTTCACCCTGCCAATAGCGATCAACGGCGAGGCCGAGCCTGGTCTACGCTCCCTTGATCTGGCAGTCGGATACCGCAACGCCGACGGCGAAGTCCGTACTGATGATGACCTTGTGGTCGACGTTGCGGTCGAGCCCAAACGCGACCGGTTCGGCGTTGAAGTCCAGAACCGCACCATCTCCGCGGGCGGCACTCGCATGGTCGACGTGGCTGTGACGAACAACATGAACGAGACCGCGAGCGACATCGAAGGCCGGCTGTTCGCCAACGACCCGCTTGATACCGGTGACACGGACACGGGATACGTTCAGTCACTCGACCCCGGCGAGACGACGACGATGACTCTCGAGGTGACAACCACCGGGTCCGCGACGCCGGGAAGCACGTATCCGATCTCGCTTGACTTCCGGTACGACGACGCCGATGGCGACAGCCAGCTCACCGACACCTACCGCGTCCCGATCGACGTCACCGAGAGCGAGGACGGCGGACTTCCGCTGCCGGTGATCGTCGTCGCGCTCCTCGTCGTCGGGACGGGAGTGCTTGTCGTCTACCGGAGGCGGCAGTAGCCAATGTCGCTCGGCGAGCGGATCGAGGCGTGGACGCGGCAGCTCAACGACGAGATAGTCGACAGCCCCCGGCGCGTCATTGTCGTCTTCCTCGTGCTCACGCTGGTGTTCGCCGGTGGGATAGGGCTTGTCAGTACCGACACCGAAGCCACCGATTCGTTCACCGACGGGCTCGACGAGCAGGAGGCGCTCGACGCCGTCAACGAGGAGTTCGAGGATCCCTTCGAGCCGGAGGGTGAGTCGACACAGCTCATCCACTCAGGGAGCAACGTCCTCACGAGAGAGGCGCTGCTCAGGGACCTCAGGGTGCTAGAAGAGGTGGAGTCGCGCGACGACCTCCGGGTCGCCTCGGCGAACGGCCCGGCCACGGCCGTCGCGCAGGCGATTGACCCCTCGGCGACCACCGCGGCCGAACAGCGGCGCGTCATCGAGTCGACGAGCGAGACGCAGGTGAGGCGGGTCATCCGCGAGCTGTCGGGAGAGCAACGGTTCACCGGCACCCTCTCGACGGACTTTAATCCGACGAGCGCGAGCGCCTCGGCGTCGATCACGGTGGTCTCACACGACGTGCCAGCCGGCTTCTCCGACGGCGACCTCGAAGAGATCCAGATCGACATCCGGTCAATCGCGGCCGACCAGCCCGGCGAGATAACGGCGTTCGGCACCGGTGTCACCAACGCGGAGACGGCGAACGTTATTGGCGACTCGCTCACCATTGTGATGCCGGTTGTCGTGTTGCTGTTGCTGCTGTTCCTCGTCGTCGCCTACCGGGACCCGATTGACCTCTCGCTCGGGCTGTTGTCACTCCTGATGACCGTGATCTGGACGTTTGGCTTTCTCGGCTTTTCAGGGATCCCCTTCAACCAGCAGATGATCTCGGTGCCGGTGTTGCTGCTTGCGGTCGGCGTCGACTTCGGGATCCACATCATCAATCGGTATCGCGAGGAGGCTGTCGCGGGATACGAGGCGATAGAGGCGATGCGAGAGGCGAACAACCAGCTGATGATCGCGTTCATCATCGTCACCGTTACCACCGTGTTCGGATTCGGCGCGAATGTCATCTCCGATCTGACGCCGATCCGAAATATGGGAATCGCCTCGGGGATCGGAATTATCTTCACCTTCCTGATCTTCGGGCTGTTCCTCCCCGCGGCGAAGTTGGAAGTTGACAAGCTGCGCAAAAAATACAATATCCCTGAGTTCAACTCCGCGCCGATCTCTTCGGAGGAGTCGACGCTCGGGAAGCTCCTGACCGCCCCGGCACAGGTCAGCAAGTACGCGCCGGTCGCGTTCGTCGTCGTCCTGCTCGTGACGGGGGGTATGGCCGCGGCATACGGCAGTGGGGTTGACACTTCCTTCGAAACGGAGGATTTCCTCCCGCCAGAAGAGCAGCCGGACTACGTGACGGGGCTGCCGGAGCCGTTCGCGCCGAGCGAGTACACCGTCACGGAAACGATCAATCTCCTCGAAGACCGCTTTGCGACCAATCAGGACCAGTCGGTGAAGTTGTACGTTGAGGGAAACTTCGAGGAGAGCCACGCTCTGGAGGCGCTTGATGATCCAAACGACGACGCGCCAGGAGCACTAGCAGTCGGCGACGGTGGATCCGCACAGCCGACGAGTATCGTGACTGTGATTCAGTCGTACGCTGACCAGAATCCCGAGTTCGCCGAGTTGGTTGCTCGCAACGACGTCAACGGCGACGGAACTCCTGACCGGAACCTCGCACTGATCTACGATGAACTGTTCGCCTCGTCGGCCGGTGACCGCGCCGAGCAGTACCTCACGCCGGACCGTCGGAGCGCACAGGTAGAGTACGCTATTGACTCGGATGCCTCGCAGGCGGAAGCCGCGGTTGACGCCCGGGAGTTCGCCGAGGAGTTCCGATACGAGACGACGGCGACCGGCCAGCTGGTTGTCTTCGACGCCGTGACCGACATCATCTTCGACTCGGCGATTCAAGGACTGATCGTCGCAATGGGACTGACTGGTGTGTTTCTCGTCGTGGCGTACGCCGTCTTAGAGGGGAAGCCGCTTCTCGGAATTGTGAACCTCTTCCCGATCCTGATCGCGATCGCGTTCCTGCTCGGGACGATGCGGTTCCTCGACATGTCGCTGAACGCCCTAACGGCGACAATCCTCTCCATCTCGATCGGCCTCGGAATCGCATACTCTGTCCACGCGACCCACCGATTTATCGACGAGTTCAACGCGGGCGCTGACGCTCAAGAGTCGATGATGATTACACTCTCTGGGACCGGTGGCGCTCTACTCGGCAGTATGCTCACTACCTCGCTCGGGACTGGCGCGCTCGCACTCGCAATCACACCAGTGCTTGGTGACTTTGGCCTACTGATGGCGATCAGTGTGGTGTATTCGTTTGTGTTTACCGTCATTGCGTTACCTCCCGCCGTACTGTTGTGGGAGCGATATCACACCACGTTGCTCCGGATCCCGACACCCAGACTTGGATGAGATCGCCTGTCGCACCGCGCCTCAGCGGAGTTCGGCGCGGCGCACAGCGATCTCCAGATCGAATTCGGCTGGGTCTGTTGAATCATTCGCCTCTTCAGCGTCGTAGCGTATCACCACGTTCTCAAAAGTTCGGGTTCCGGTGTCGAACGAGTCGAACGTCTCCTCGGCGTACGTCCGGCCGACCGCTGTCCGGTCGTCGACCCGCGGTGGGTGATACGTTCGATCATCTTCCGGTGGTTCATAGTAGGCGTCGATACGGAGCTCAAGGGTGCCATATGTGTACTCACCAGAGTTGCGAATGGCCACATCGGCAACAATCTGAGATAGATATATAGATTCGATAATCCGCGAAATGTTCGTTGATTCGACCGTTATCCCGGCAGGATCGGGAGTTTCGTTTTCCCCATCAGATGCGTTCGCGACCGCACTCGTATCGTCAGTCTGTGCCGCGGTTCCTTCATTTCCTGCCCCACTTCCCGTCGTCGGATCGCCGACCTCGCTCTCACTTTCTGTCTCCGTTCTCTCCTCGACTGCCTGTCCGTTGCCGTCAGTCGCATCCGGATTAGCCTCAATGAGACAGCCAGCGAGCGCGAGGGGAGCGGCAGCTGCGAGAAGACGCCGCCGTGAGCGTGGTCGAGTCATACAGTTCTTTCAACACGAGCCAAATTAAAACTTGAGTCCGGCAAACTGGTGGGTTCAAATCCCGATCGAAAGGTGAGATTGAACAGAAAAAAGACGGCAGGGCTCTCGTCCTGTGAACCGCTCGGGGTCAAGCCCCAAGGCACTCAGCCTGCTCCGCCTGTAGAGACCGGTACGATCTGCCTCTGACATCAAGCCACCACCCAGGTATCGACAAGTTGACCCTGCCACTGCGGCCGTTCCTCCCAGGCGTCACCGGAGAATCCGGTTGCGAGGAGGAACTCGCCGGCCTGGAGGAGATAGCCGTACTGCACACCGGGGAACTCGTCAAGATCTTTGCGAGTACTCCCTGCCTCGCGGTGGTAGTACCGATGCCACGCAGTCGCGTCGTCGCTTGCGTTTGTCTCCGGCACGATCGGCTCACGACCCTCAGTGTCGCCGGCATTCAAAATTGCGCTCAAGCGCTCGTTGGCACGCCCAGCGCTAGAATACCGCTGGACGTAGACTGGGACCCCGTCAAGATCGCCGGGAGCCCCACGGAACGCTACACCGCGGCGGCTGGCTGGTTCCGGGCGAGAAGCGACGGTGACGAACAGCTCAGCGGTTCGGTCGTCCGTTTGAATAACCGGACCAAGCCGCTCTCGAAGTGTTTCTCGCTGCTCTTGAGGCAGGGCCTCATCGGTGAAGGTTGGTGGATACATTCCCGACTCGTCTGAATACGGTTGGTACGCGAGTGTCGAGAACTGACGGTAGCCGGGAGCTGCAAGTTCGGCAAGGACTTTGTCGGGACCACCGGGCGCGAGTCGTTCAAGCAGCCGGTTGTGGATCGGATTTCGGGAGAATCGCCTGCCAATGTAAATTGGCGTTCGGATCTGGAAAAATGACAGGTGCATCCGTTCGAGTTCCTCCACAAACCGGTCGGCATCGTTCCGACGCGCAAACCGGATGAGTTCCGGAACATGGTTGTCAGTTTGTGCTCGGATCAGACCGGCCGGCTCAAAATGTGGTTCGAGCGCGGCTGCTGAGCGCTCAGCTGCGTCGTAGCCGGCGGCCTCAAGCCGTTTAGCCATCGCAGCTGTCGGGTCCGTTTGTCCGTCGATCGACTTCCGGACCGATTCAATTATCGTAAGCACGTCGGCCGTCGCCTCGCGGTAGGTGTCAATCGCGGAGGGGTACGACACGGCGAACCAGATCGTGTCGTCGACGACTGATCGGGTTGCCGCAGCGAGGTCGGGATGTGGGCCGAGATTGTCGTTTGTCGGGTCACCTGCCTGATCATCGTCTGGCGGCATCCCCCTATCCGGATCGCTCTCGTTGGGTACCGGCTCATCGGGGTAGGTGACCCCGTCGACGTCGAGACAGCCAGTGAGACAGACCGTAGCACTGGCGGTTAGGAGGTTGCGTCGTGTCCGTTGCACGCTCCTCTATCAGATAGGAAAGAACTTAAATCATCTTGAGATACCTAGTCGTCAGATACAGAGAACCCACGCGAAAGCCTTGAGATCACGCTCCGAGGGGTTCACTCGTCTCTTTCGACATCGAAGTCGAAGCTGTGATTCGTCTCTCCGTCGACAGCCTCAACAGACGAGTCGGCCGCATTACTCTTGGCGGCATCATCGACCTCCGCATCGTCGTCTTCGCCTACACTACCGTCACCTGCGCCTCCAGCAGTGTCATCAGTCAGTACACGATCGGGATCGACTTCGTCTTCGCGCCCGTCGCCATCGACATCGCTGTCTCTACCGGCCGCTGTGTCGTGATCATCCAAACTCGACAGAGGTTGCGTGGCAACTGCTTGTCGTTGTATCTCATCGATCCGGGGGATGTCCGTGACGTTCGAAAGGACTACGGTCGCAGTAATCTCTGTCGCACCGGAAACCGGTTCGTCGCCGGCCAGTACTTCTACAGTTGTTGTTTCCTCTTCGAGGAGGTACCGGCCAGTCTCGAACCCCTTCCGCGAGATAGTGTTGGGTGGGCCGGAGAGGATCAGCAAGACCCGATCGGCAGAATCGACCGCACATGGGAGGGTTAGCTTCGATTCGAGCGCTTGTCGTATCAGTCGCTTGATGGTCGCAGCATCAGCGCCGTTATCGTCTGTGTCATTCGAGAGACTGAGCAGCCGTAGCAGCCGCGCGAACAGATTGTTGTCGTCGCAGTTGAGCTCGTGAGTTGCGTAGCCGATTGTGGTGACACCGCCAATTTCGAGCGTCCGGCTGAGATCAGCTGAGTCGACACGCATCTCTGAGGTGGCCTCCGGGTCGCGCTCACCAGCACCGAAGACTGCTAATAGGCGCGTGACGATACCCTCATTTATTTCATTATGGCGTGCGGCGACTGAGTCAGTGCTATGCCGCCACGCCTCGTTATCAACGGCGAAGGTAGCGTCGGCGAGTGGCACAAGCGTTCGGATCCCACGAGCCGCGGTAAGCGCCCGATGGTCCGGTTCTGTCGTTGATGGTAACACACCGAGAACGTACACCGGCGTCTCATGGATTGCGTTGAGTTCCTCAAGTAGAACGCTTCCCACGCCACTACCGGTGCCGCCACCGAGCCCGACGACTAGCATCGTAGCGGCCACCTCGGTCTCATCAATCTGATCGAGCGCACGACGGATCTCTGGTAGCTCCGCCTCGGCAACCGTAGCGCCAACATCGGGGTTGCCGCCGACACCGTAGGAATCAATTATGTCTGTGTGTGTCCCTGTGTGGACACGATCTGCGTCGCCGTTGTCTTCAGCAGACACCGACACGTCTGTAGAGTTCGGCCGACGCTTGACGGCAGAGTGGGTTTCGCCGAGTAAGACCTGTCGCTCTTCGGAAATCTCCCTCGTGTCTTCGAAGGCCCTGTCGTCGGTGTTAAACACGAGGATGTTCCCAGCAGTGATCGACCGTCCCGTTGCCTGCTCACGGCGAACGAAGTGATCGACGATTCGGGTACCTGCGTCACCGACACCAACGAGTGCGAGTTTCATGTGTTCACCGGCAACAACCAATGACGGCCGACACACGGACGCCGATCGGTACGGGAGAGACAGCTGTCGAGGATACCCCGGTAACAGGTTCTGCGTGCGATGGGAGACACGCGATCCGCAGCCTCAGACAATCGGGTCCAGATCATTGTCATCATCGGTGATCAACGACTGGATCTCTTCTTCCCGGACTGCATCCTGTTCTCTGATCTTGTTCTGTGCATCGACTGCTTGGTTCTGTATCTCATCGATCCGAGGGGTCTCTGTGACATTCGAAAGAAGTACCACTGCCGCAAGCGTCGACGATCCAGGTCTGGGGTCGTCACCTGCGAGAACGTCAACTGTGTCGGCCGCTGATTCAAGCCACTCACGAGCAGACTCAACGCCTTTCCGTGAGATGGCTTCTGGCGGCCCGGCAAAGACGATGAGCGCACGGTCTGCGCTCGATACCTCACAGGGGACGGTCAATCGAGAGTTGACAGCCCGGCGGACGAGTCCCTTGATTTTGGCGGCGTCAGTGGATTCGTCCTCAGATTGCTCCGAGTCATTGAATTTCGACAGCAGACCTTGCTTTGCGGGCGAGAGCTCAGTCGAAGCGTAGCCAATCGAGGAGACCCCGCCCGTATCCAGAGTGCGCATAATGTCACTAGAGTCCATCGCGTTCTCACCCACCTCAGACTCGTCGACTTCACCAGCCGCCAACAGGGTGACAATCCGGGTCGCGAGCTCCTCGTTCATCTCTTCGTAGCCCTGCTCTATCGTCTGGCCACGCGAGCGCCAGGCATCATTGTCGAAGGCGATGAAATTATCAACCTTAGTGACAAACGACTGGAGCGATCGAGCGGCGTTTAACGCGGGGCGTCCACCCTCGTATTTGCCCGGGAGCACACCGAGGCCGTACACCGGCTCGTCGTACATCTTCTGGATCTCGTCGATGACAACCGGAGCGGCACCGCTACCAGTGCCACCACCGAGTCCAGCCGCGACGAGTACCGCGTCAACCTCGTGGATCTCGACGTCGTCGAAGACGCGGCGGATCTCATCGATGTCAGTTGTGGCAACCTCGGCACCGATCTCGGCGTCACCACCGACACCGTGGCCGCGAGCCTTCCGGTGTGTGTCTCCCATGAGAACCCGACGGTCCTCGGGAATGTTCTCCGGTTTTGCGAGGTCTGTTCGTGCCGTGTTGATGATAAGGGCGTGTCGACAGAGGTTCCGTCCCGTCTCAACCTCGAACTCGATCATCTGGTCGATGAGTTTGCTTCCAGCGTTTCCAACGCCGATCGTAGCGAGCTTCATCTGTTGAGCCCCCAAGATGCCTCAGTAGGGAGATGTGCGCGCGACTGTTGTCCGGCAATCGCGGCGGCGACACAAATCTTATGGTCCATATGGTTATCGGAACACATGGACTCAACACGTATGAAGATACGTCAGACGCACAGCATCCCGTTAACTTTGGCGTGAATTTGGTAGACGGCGAAGGCTTCGAGCCAATTTTGAGTGGTCTCTAGCGCAACATGACTAGAAATATTTGCGAACGATGATGTTCGCCGTTCTATTTCCCAAAAGACACGTTCGATAGCATTCCGATTTCCATGGCGAATCACCCGAAATCGATAGCCATCTTCAGCAAGGACTGGGCCGAGATAATCGGCGGCATCAACGAGAAATTCGACATCATCAAGCTGGTAGCGTTGGTGAAGCTCGGTGAGAAACCACCGCGTCGTCTGTTTCGTTGCGGTCGAATAGAGGCTTACATGGAGAATTTCGTTGGTATACGGATCAACCGCGCCATACAGCCAGAACTTCTGACCATGGAGGCGGATCATCTTTTCATCAACCGCGAGCTGATCCGCGGAGACTGTCGAGATCGGCTATAGATCGGCCTTATGAACCAGTTGTGAATAACGACGTGACTCCGATTGATCCCGAACCTTTCGAGATGTTTACTTACCTCGCGGAGCGACATACCGGCCAAGTGACAGCGGATCCCTACTTCAATCGCCTATCGCGGCGTCCGATCTCGCTCCACAAACGACAAGTCAACCCACGCGATACGTTCGCTGAGGCGCTCGATTTGAGGCATAGACACTCTGAAGTCGAGCGCCTCATCCTCTAACTTAACGCGACCCTTCAGCGCGGGGAGGATGTCAAGTCAGGACGGCTGTCGATCCCCCTGATCGTACTCAGGAATGGAAGCCGGCGACACGCCCCGAGAACGAAGCGATGCCAAGTCGAACTTCGAATCATGATCTTGTAGGGCGATATCGCCGGCGTCTCCCTACATACACTCGTCAGGTATAGGATTAGTGACTCAAGTAATATTACGGCGCTCGCTGTCACTCATCAGGTGAGGCATCGTCCGTTGACATCCTCCTGCTCCTGAAGACGTGGAAACCCCGAGCGGTGGGAGTTTCAGGTTCGCAACCATGGACGCCGCCACTTCACGGGAACCCGTTTAACCCGGTCGTCGTGATCGGTAGCTATCTAGCCGTGCCAAGCGACTGTTACGGAGAATCAAGGAGAAAGCCTCGCGCTTCAGCGCGGGGATGAATCTGACCATCCCTCCACAATCCACCGTTCGATGGCATAGGAGGATATTCCACGCTGTGCCAATATCCACACCATTAACTAGGAATACTGTCATAGGTTACGTATGGCAAAACAGGTCGTCACGCGCACCTATACTGCTTCCATTCGGAACCAGTCACGGGTGTCGGACGATCTTGATGCCCTCGGGTTCGCAGCCTCGAAACTCTGGAATGTCGGTCGGTGGACATGTATCCGGATTTGGGACGAAATCGGTCACATCCCAAACCACGCCGAACTCACGCGTACCTCGAGAATCACGAACGCTATGATGACCTACATTCTCAGTCAAGTTAGCGAGTCCTTCAAGAACTCGCTGAAGCGTTCCGTGGGTGGTACGGCAAACGACGCAACGGAGATTCGAGAGCGAACCCGCCCGGCTACCGCAAACACGACGACGAACACCCACGAAGTACGCTCACGTTCAAAGCCGCCGGCTTCAAACTCGATACCCAGTACAATCGCGTCCGACTCTCAAAAGGCTCGAACCTCAAGGAGTATTGGTCCGACTTCATCCTCTATGAATTCCACACTCGACCCGACGTTGACCTCTCTACCGTAGAGAACGTCCAACAAGTGAAGGTGGTTTGGACAGGTGAGAAGTGGGAACTCCACTTCGTCTGTAAGGTTGAAATTGACGTGTCTGACTCGCCCGGCGAGCAGACTGTCGGCATCGATCTCGGGATCAACAACTTCGCCGCGCTCGCCTACGAAGACGGTCACAGCGAGCTATACCCACTCAACTGTCTGAAGCAGGACGACTACTACTTCAGCAAGCAGCTCGCTCAGTGTAACGATTCGAACTCCGAGCAAGCCACGCGGCTAAACCAGAAGAGATCTGGTCGGCGTACCCACTACTTCCACACGCTTTCGAAACACATTGTCCAGCGGTGTGTCGAGGAAGATGTTGGGACGATCGTGATCGGTGATCTCTCCGGAATCCGTGAGAACGACGAGACCGATGAGTCGAAAGACTGGGGTATACACGGCAATCTCGACTTACACTCGTGGGCGTTCGACCGGTTCACAAAGCTGCTCACTTATAAGGCTGAGATGGAAGACATCACGGTTGAGGAGGTGTCTGAGCGCGACACATCGAAGTCGTGTTCGTGTTGTGGTCGCAAACGGGATGCGACCGTGTTGAACGTGGATTGTACGTGTGCGACGACTGCGGGACGACGGCAAACGCAGACGTGAACGGGGCCGAGAACATTCGACAGAAAGTATCTCCGAGTTCACCGAATTTGTCGGTGAATAGGAGTAACGGCTGGTTGGCACAGCCATCGACGTTCTTGTTTGACAAGGAAACTGGCGCGTTCGCGCCTCAAGAACAGGTCACGTCGTAAACCACAATATCCCAACTAAGCGGCGCGGTGCCGTGAGAATCCTCGCGCTTCAGCGCGGGGAGGATGTCAAACTGCTTTCGGGTCGAAGAGACCCACAGCTACCGTGAAACGCCGAATCGGCTGAAGTACATGGCTGAAGTTCGTGACGCTCTCGATTTGGATCAGGACGATCTCCCCGATCACACGACGATCTACAAGTCGTTTGATCGGCTAAAAATGTGGGTGTGGCGGGCGCTGCTGCGCGTTTCCGCGCAGCAGCACCCGCAGTCTGGCCACGTTGCGCTCGACAGCACGTTTTTTGACCGCCGACGTGCGTCATTGTACTTCCGCCAGCGGGCAGGACGAACGATACAGACGCTCAAAGCGACGACATTAACAGATGTAGAATCGATTGCTGTTCTCGACGTCCACATCGCAGCACGGTGGAAGCACGATACGAAGACCGGACCGCAGGTCGTCGCCGCCGACAACGGCTTCCAAGACTGGCATACCGAGTACGAAATCGCCGCACACGACGTTGAGTATCTCGTTCACTACCGTGGTTCGTCAGCGAAAGCAGCCGCGAACAACGCGCTCAACCGAGCAAACGGCTACGCTCAGCGGTGGATGGCCGAAACGTCCTACTCGACAACGAAGCGCTCGCTCGGCGATGCCGTGCGAGCGCTTGCTGGTATCGACAGTTCCGTGAAATTGTCCTCCTGTTCGCCATTATCAACATAGGACCGCTGTGTGAACCACGGCAACTGTGACTCAGCATTTATTCAACACAGCAGGTTCGACAACTACTGTTAAGCACTGGCTTTCTCCTTGGACCTCCGTAATGATCACAAGGCTCCGTTGAATTCTGTCGGACCGCCAATAGTGAACCCACCACGCTGTATGGTGACCTCAATGTCGAAGTTATCCGCTGATTTTGAGAGGTCAAAGTCACACCTAATAGACCTATCAGACTCAACCGTGGCCACACAGTTGAGTGTCTGACTGATTCCACCGTTGGGCTCTTCGGCTGTCACGCGAACGATAACCGACCCATCCGGCGCAAGATTGGTGTCAGCAGTCACAGAAAGCTGTGGATCATCACTTACGGACTGGTTTGTGAACTGGGCAGTCGGCTCGACGATGGCGAACGACTCGCTGAACGAGACACGTGGCACAGACGAGGGAGCCGACTCACCGACTGTGAAGTCCATTCTGTACTCACCAGTTGCGAACGCATCAGTGTCCATGGTTACAACGAGCCCGCCGGCCGCGGGATCGTACGTTGTGTCAACTGCCGCGAGCGGTGCAGTCGGCACATCACCATTTGCCGTCCGCGGGCGAAGATCTACCCCGTGGCCAAGTGTCCCATTGCCAGCAGGACCGTACAGCACGGTGCCACGCTCCCGGTGGGTTGACCGGTTACCGTGAAGTGTCACAGTCACGTCTGTAGCCCCCGTCGTGTCGGGATTACGCATCTTGTAGGCTGTAAGGAGTGTATGGTTCTCTGAGACGGTAACTGGACGGTCAAAGGTGATTGTGATGCGCCCATCGGTACCTGTCCGAATATTCTGAATCGCGGCACTGACAGAGCGGTCGACGAAGCCATTTCCCGTCTCATCAACGCCGAACACGTCGATATCGCTTCGGGAAAACTGGTGGACGCCCCGCGGCGGCACGTTGTTGTCGACGCCGTAATCGATGGTTAGCGACCGCATTGAGATAGTCTCATTCGGGACAGTCTGAACCGTATGTATTGTGTCTGCGGTCGGTGTACTGTCCATGACGTAGACGAGGTTGCGCGCAGGCGCTGGTGATTCAAGGACGCCACCGATTCCACTCACCCCAAAGCGTGTCCGGACGCGATCACCACGGGCAGCCGACAGGAGTGCCCCAGTGGCGTCTGTCGAGGCCATCGACTCATCTGCGCCGATCTCACTCGTATTGGTTGCCGGATCGTTTTCCGATTCGATTACGGGTGTATTGGGAGCGACGACGCTGGCATGTGTCCCACCTGCCTCTGGCTCGTCGACAGAGAGGACCGCCGCAACGCTCGTCTCATCAGTCGAGACGATCAGATTGTAGCGGCCGGGATCGAGGGCGGTGACCGCTGAAGTGTCAGTCACACCTGACTCGGTCAGGAGCTCAACGGAGTCTCCGTCGCTCCCTGCGGTAAAGCGGTCGGCATCATCGATATTGCCACCCCGGACGGTGTTCGAGCGCACAGAAACAGTACCGTCGCCGTCGCCATCACGGACGCGGAGTGCCGCTTGGTACTGCTGGTTGGCCGAGTTGATCCGGAGGGTAGCGTGATCGGTGTTACGCAACTGGAGGTCGATAGTGGCGACATCGCCCTGGGTGACTGTCGTCTGGGCGTCGCTGAAGCCAACTGCTGGCTCAGACTGGGCCGCTGCGGGGGCGGCGATTGTCGCGCCGATCCCTCCGAGTCCGACGAGAAGAACAGTCGCGACGAGGGCGAGACGTGTATCCATATACATGATATGTTACCATTGTCGCGGATAAATACTTTCTGTGAGGCAGAGCCGTGATCGGACGTTTCGAAGGCTCTCTCTGGTGATCACACTACGTGGCTGACAGGTGGGAACGCGAAACCGGATGTCCGTTTATCGCACAGCGTGTCACACGAGGAGCGTCGATTCTCTGATCGGTTAGGATCGCGGCACAATCAGAGCTACACGCCAAGAACAGCCCCATATCGTACAAAGCGACCGAGCTGCGCCGCTCACGAGTGTGAGACAAGCGTGGAAAAATGGAACCGCAAACCGCGTGAGCCGAACAGGCCGTCCGTTCGGTGATTACTGTCGTTAGTTGTTACGGCGAGTGGCGAGGAGCGCGGCCGCGATGAGCGCGACAAGCGCGACGAGCGCACCGAAGCCGGGCGTACCGTCGTCGGTACTGTCGCCGGAGCCGTCACCGGAACTGTCGCCGGAGCCGTCACCGGAACTGTCGCCGGAGCCGTCACCGGAACTGTCGCCGGAGCCGTCACCGGAACTGTCGCCGGAGCCGTCACCGGAACTGTCGCCGGAGCCGTCACCGGAACTGTCGCCGGAGCCGTCACCGGAACTGTCGCCGGAGCCGTCACCGGAGCCATCGTCGGTGCCGTCGTCAGTCTGGCGTTCTTCGACAATTTCGACCTCGGCGCGGTCCGTGTTCGTACTGTCGTCAGATTCGACAGTGTACGTACCGGGTTCGAGGTTGGAGGTGTCAACCGTGGCGTTCCACTGACCGTCGGTCTCCCACTCGTCAGTGCTCGAGATTTCCAGAGACTCGCCGTCCTCGTTCAGGACCTCGACGGTGATCGAGTTGTCGTCGGCACGGAGGTTGGTCGAACCGGAGACGACCATCGTCTCACCGGTCGCGACCGGGTTGACGCCCTCGGCCTGCGCCTCTTCGGGGTAGACCGAGTCGATCGTCGTCTGGCTCTCCGCGTAGCGGAACGTCTGCGTGACCATCAGGTCGTCGCTCGCCGTGTCCTCGGTCGTCTCGCTGACGATCCGGTCACGGACCTGATTGGCGTTCAGATTGGTGTTGCTGAGGTTCTGGTTGACCCAGTTTTTGAGGGCGGTGACATCGTTGCCACCCTGGCCCGGAATATCGCTGTCGCCGATCACGTCGTCACGACTCTGCGAGATGAAGTGCGCGGTGACCGTCCCCTCGGACAGCCGGGAGTTGACGCCGGCGCGGTTCGGGATCGTGACGTCTTCCTCGTCGATTGTCCCGTCGCTGTCGACGTCGACCTCCTGGGCCACGAGGTTACCGCGGCGGTCCACGAAGATCAGCGCGATGCTGGACTGGCCCTCTGCGGAGCCGGAGATGTCGGCCTGGTTGTCGAGATCGTAGTTGATCTGGCCATTGATAGTCTCCAGCTGCGCGTTGAGCTCACCTTCGACCGTCCGGAGCGACTGCGACGTGCTCGACGCACGGCTGAACTCCGTCGTCGTCAGGGTGTCCTGACCGTTGGACTCGCTGGCGTCAACGACGCCGTAGCGGTACGTACCGGCCTGGTTGATCAGGGATTCGCCGGGGTTGCTCTGACCGGTGCTGGTCAGGGTGATGTCCTCCTGCTCGTACTCGTCGGCCGAGTCGACCGAGATACCCGAGTAGAGGAGCTCCCAGGCGTTGTTGTCGCGGACGTAGATGTCGACGTTGTCGGCACTGGTCGCAGTACCGTTGATGTCGACTTCGGAGCCGATGGTGTATTCGCCGGTCGGGCTACCGATGGTGATGTCGCCCGACTCGACGGAGAAGTCGGTGTCGTCCTCCGAGTCCTGACCGCTCACGCTGGAGAACGAGCCCGAACTCTGGGTGCCGTACACGTCGAGCGTGACCGACGTGTCGTCGAGGGCAGAAGTGCGGATCGATCCGACACCTTCCGTGCCGTCGATCTCGACGACTGCGTAGGCGTACGACGCGTTTTCGGGGGTAAGACCGGTGGCACCTGAGTCGTTCGCGAAGCCGACTGCCGAGGTGTCTCCGACGTTACGGAAGACGTTACTAATGCTGTCGCTGCGGAAGTACTGCTCGTCGATCGTAACCATGTGGTACTGACCGTTCGTACCGCCGCTCACGGTGTACTGGAGGTTAGTTCCCTGCGTGACCGAGTCGCTAGCAGTGTTGATCGAGAGCGTGTCGTCGTTGGTCAGTTCGATCGTGTACTCCTCGACGACGGCGTCATAGTCGAGGTCGTCTGCACCCTCGAAGATGACGGTGTATTCGCCGGCGTCCTCACCGTTGAGGTCGAGTCTCGAAGTCTGCTCACCGTTGCCGGAGAGCGTCTCGGGGCCGGTGACGACCTCGCTGGTGATGTCCGTTCCGCTCGGGTCCTCGACGGTGAGGCTAAGATCCTCGGCCTCGTTGAAGTTCCACTCAGCCGCGATGTCGAGGCTGCCGGCGTTGTCCGGGCCGACCGTACTAAGATCGTCTCCGTTCAGCTGGACCTCCGCGGTGGTGATCGTCGGCTCGACAACGGTGACCCCGAACGCGGGCGCGGTTCCGGGACCGTTCGTGTCGTAGGATCCCGTATCAGCATTCTGCGGGATCGGAAGCCGAAGGGGCGTGCCCTCACGGTTTCCGGACGTACCTTCGAGGTCACTAGCATCGAGCGTGGACCCGTCGTTGTTGATGAACGTCAGGTCGTCCTCACCCTGGAAGACGTTCGTGCCGTTGAAGACCTCGTCCTCACCGGGGGAACGCTGAGCGCTGCCGGTGGTGTAGCTGGTCTCGAAGCTACCGGTGGCCGTGATGACGCCGGAACCGGTGGTAACCGGGGCGCCGGACCCGTTATCCGAGTGAAGACCCAGGTCGAGGTTGTAGGACCCCGCCGACGGGTTCGTCAGCCCAGCAACTGCCACGGTGTGCGAGTTGCCCGACTGCGCGAGCATCTGCGGACTGCTCATATTGATGATGAGCTGGTCCGCGCTCGCGTCGTAAACCGTCGGGGTTCCGGGAGCGGTAAGATCGCTGTTTGTAACACCACTAAGGTCGACATCGCTACTGCTGATCGACACGTAAGTGGCGTTAACGTTGCTGTTCGCGTTTCCGCTAACATTGAAGTCAACTGTATACGTTACGCCTGTCGCTTCTGCGGCGGAACTGGTCAGTGTAATCTCGTCAACACTGACCGAGTCGCCGGATTCGACCGCCGCGGCAGGTGCCGCAGCGAATCCGACGGCCACCATGGAGATGACCATGAGAACGCTGAAGAAGACCGCGTTGGCCTTCGTGCGTGTATTGTCGTTTGTCATTGTGTGTTGTGTTGTCTGCGTCGCGACACCCTGCTTTGTCCTCACCTTGTTCGCCCGTTCGTCATCAACCAACGTTACATCGAGGGCGCGACCGGACTTGGATCGGAGTACTCGCAACCGGCGTCGCATTTTCGCACCGGATAGGGGTACTGCATATTCAACGAATATCGGCTAGTATAAGTGCTTTGTGACCATCTGGGTGTGTGAACGCCCCACACAAGCTGTAGCGGGCGTCAGACGGTCGTTTTTAAAATTGAGAAAGACGGTCGCAACAGGCCGTGACACAGTCAGTCTTGGCCAGATCCGTGCGTTCCGTCTGAACGGAACATCTACATACACACCGTGATCTAGTCAAGATGGGTTCGGACCCTCTCAGGCGACTGGGCCCTGGTTTTCAGGGTAGGGGACTTGCCCAGTCGTCTGCGTTCCCACATTAACTCCGAGAACCTCCAGTTACGGAGAATCGAGGAGAAAGCCTCGCGCTCCACGCGGGGTAAATATCAAGATCCTGTCTCCTCGAACGCAGCGGCAGCTGCGTCGCCCCACGAGCCAAAGCGGCGCTGATAGGTTGCGAGCCCGTACTCGCCCTCGCGAGCGACATCTGTCGAGGTCGGCTGCTCACCGAGCTCGTCACGCAACCGATGAAGATCGGCGATGAGTTCGGCATCGGTGATTTTGTTTCGGTTCGGTGGGTCGAGGTCAGCTGCCTCCAGCGCGTCAGCCCACGAGCCGAAGCGTCTCATGTACGTTTGATCGCTGTGAGAGCCGTGTTCGCGCATCTCTTTCGAGGTGGGCGAATGTCCGAGTTTATCGGCGAGTGCGCGTAGGTCCTGGCGTAACGTTTTCTCTGACACACACGCCCCGGAGGTTCGACCTGAGCCGGTACTGCTCGAAGGGCGGAACTCATCAAGTGTATCTCTGGTCACATCGTCGAAGACCTCGACAAGGGCTGTGGTCCAAGACCCGTAGTGTTTCTCGTATGTTTCTGTCCAGTGGGCACCGTGTTCGTTCATCTCACTGACGGTCGGGAGATGGCCGAGCTCTTCACGGAGGCGCTGAAGTTCAGCGGCGAGATCAGCTTTCGAGACAGGTGTATTCGGTGAATTGGGTTCGAATCCTGCTTGTTTCACCCCTTTGTTCCACGAGCCGAAGCGTCGATGAATCGTGCTGTCGGCGATGTCACTGTACTCGTCGAACTGTGTGATTGTTGGAGCGCCATCAGCATCGGCGACGTCGGCGACGCGACGGATCTCCTCAAGCAGCGCTTCGTCACTGTGTATCTCGCTGGTGCGTTTGGTGCCAGCGTTGGCCGCGTCGGCGGTGTCCTCCGGGATGGTCTCAAAGGCGGCCTCGAGAACGTCGCCCCACGAGTCAAAGCGGTCGTAGTAGGTCTGGAGCGAATACCTGCCGTGTTCGCGGACAACCGTCGTCGTTGGCCTTCCTCCCAACTCGTCGTGAAGCCGACGCACCTCGGTGAGCAACTCCTCGGTCGTTACACCCTGCGGTGGCGGCGGCTCGAACCCAGCCGCTTCAAGCGCATCTCGCCACGAGCCGAACCGATCTCGATACGTCGTTGGCGCGTGGGCCCCGCGCTCTTGGACGTCGACCGTCGTCGGACGCTCTCCATCGTCGTCGAGCCGCTGGAGCTCGGCGATGAGCTCGGCGTCGGAGACGTGTTCCCACTCGCGGTCAGGAACCTCACCGAAGATCTCCTCAAGGGCGTCTGCCCACGAGCCAAACCGCTCGTAGTAGGTGATGTACGCGTACGCGCCGTACTCGTCCATCTGGCCGGCAGTGGGGATCTGGTCGAGTTTGTCACGGAGTCGGCGGAGTTCGGTGACAAGGTTGTTACGCGGGATCTTGTTGGGTGATGCGTGCGGATCAAGGCCGGCCTGCTCGACCGCAGTACCCCACGAACCAAAGCGGCGCGTGATGGTGGACGATGACAGGTCGGCGTGCTCGTCGAACACCCGCCTGCTCGGCACCCCGTCGACGGCGGGGAGCTCCGAGACACGACGGATCTCGTCGAGAAGATCCGCATCGCTGTACGGGGGCATGTCTGGGAGAGGGTCGGCCGGCCGTATGAGTGTTCGGACAGCGCTTCAGGAACAGACGGTTCGTCCGCTGTTGTCTGAACCCTCCTTCGTCGCCGCTACGCTAGAGTTCTAGTTCCGTCGTCAATCGCGGGTTCGGGTCAATACGGCGATCTCACCGTACTTCGGGGCACGGTACTCCCCACCATCACTCTCAACGGCGTAGTTATCGTTATCGACGACATCGTCGATTTTCTCGAGGATCGCTTCGTGTTCATCCTCACTCGTGAGCGCCTCAATGTGACTGTCGTCACAGTCTGTATCCGCCTCTAACGGTGTGTCTGTGTTGAAGATTGCTCAACACCGAGTGACTCACTGTTCGTCGCACAAGATGTCAGCGCCTCTGTAGAGTGCTGTGTTGAATAGACGTTGAGTCACAGTTACAGCGGCTCACACAGCGGTTCTATGTTGGTGATGGCGAACATGAGAACAATTTCACGGAACTGTCGATACCAGCTCAGCGCTCGCACGGCATCGCCGAGCGAGCGCTTCGTTGTCGAATAGGATGTTTCGGCCATCCATCGCTGAGAGTAGCCGTTTGCTCGATTGAGCGCGTTGTTCGCGGCCGCTTTCGCTGACGAACCGCGGTAGTGAACAAGGTACTCAACATCATGTGCGGCAATTTCGTACTCGGTATGCCAGTCTTGGAAGCCATTATCAGCGGCGACAGACTGCAGGTCGTCCGCAGAAACGCGGACGACCTGCGGTCCGGTCTTTGTATCATGCTTCCACCGTGCTGCGATGTGGACATCGAGAACAGCAAGCGATTCCACATCAGTCACTGTCGTCGCTTTGAGCGTTTGTATCGTTTGTCCTGCCCGCTGGCGGAAGTACGATGACGTACGTTGCCGGTCGAAAAACGTGCTGTCGAGCGCAACGTGGCCAGACTGCGGGTGCTGCTGCGCGGAAACGCGCAGCAGCGCCCGCCACACCCACATTTTCAGCCGATCAAACGACTTGTGGATCGTCGTGTGATCGGGGAGATCGTCCTGATCTAAGTCGAGAGCGTCACGAACCTCAGCCATGTACTTCAGCCGATTCGGCGTTTCACGGTAGCTGTGGGTCTCTTCGACCCGGAAACAGTGAAGAATGACATGGACCTAGCGGGCGAACCCGCCGCTGGCGGGCTCGCCCGCGTGCTTCCCTAACGCTTGTTTAGCTAGGTCACGACACTGCTCAATGAATTCGAGGATGTCGATCTCCATGTCAGGTTCGATTTCCTCGGCTTCACCCTTCTAAACCGATGATATCGGTATATAATATCGCTATTCACCTATGGAAACGCTGCTACCCGGGCAAACCACGTCTAGCGATAAAATGATTACGCCGTCCGGGGATTTCCCCTTTCCACAGCCGGTAGGCAGTCGAAACGTGTCTGCGGTGCGGTCGCTGTCTGGCGATAGCTGGCGCTCACGGAGGGCCTCGGTCGGCCACTGAGGGTCGCCGAGTCGGCGGCCCTCAGATCCCTCGTCTACGCGGTCACACCCGGTGGATCATACGCTTCTCCCCGATCAAGCATATGGTAGATCGATACCAGCATCTTCCGAGCTGCCGCCACGATCGCTTTCTGTGAGTTCTTTCGGCTTGCTAACCGGTCGTAGAACCGGCTCAGGTACTCGTCGTTACTGGTATGGACTGCGGTGTTTGCTGCTTGAACAAGCAGCCATCGCACACGACCTGATCCACGTTTCGAGATGCTCCCTTCGATCCGCGAGTCGCCTGACCCGCGGATCACCGGGTTCAATCCGACGTAACTGACGACCTCCTTGTCACCGTCAAACCGGTCGATCCCGCCTAACTCCGCGTAGATCGTCAGCGCCGTGTAGTAACTCACACCGAGAATCGTCATCAGCAGCTGGGTCTCCTTCAGAGACCCAGCGCGCTCTTCGATCGTCTCATCGAGCTTCTGAAGCTCTTCGGTGAGCGACTCGATCAGGTCGAGATACGACTCAAGTAACGTGTCGAACGGTACCGGGAGCGAGAGTTCCCGCAGGGACTCTCGCCCCTTCTCGCTCAGTGGTTTCACGTCCTCAGTAATGCCGTGATCGGAGAGGAGTCCATGAACCTTGTTTGCGTACTTAGTACGCTTTTCGACCAACGTCTGTCACCCGCGCACGAGTGCGCGGGCTTCCCTGACCTCTTCGGTTGGGACGTAGCTTTCAGGCACCGAATTTAACCGAAGCATCCGCGCGAGTTCTTTCGCGTCCACGCGGTCGGTTTTCTTGTCGGTGTCTGCGATCTGGTTGATCTTTTTGGGATGAGCGACGGTCACATCCAAGTGCTCGGACAGCGTATCGTGGATGTGGTAGTAGTTGGAGGTCGCCTCAAGCACGGCTTGTGCGCCGGCGTACCGCTGAGCGAGGTCGTCGAGGTTCGCGTTTTCGACGCGAACCTCTTCGACGATCGTCCCAGCCTCATCCATCACTGCCACCTGTGCGTACCGTTTGTGGATGTCAATTCCGGGGTACATAGCTTGTTCACCCGGGATGCCAGTGCGTGAAGTAGAGATTCACCTATTCGGGCTTTCCCGGATGCCGCGGGCCGCGGCATCCGGGCTGTAGCGCCCATGACTCGACTTCTTTTGCATACGGACCAGTCAACACAACGTGCTCTGTGGCACTGAATAGCGGTCGGTCTCTTGCGCCCCATGTCTTAGTTCACGCGCTCATGGCGTAGCAGCGTTTCCATCGAGTCAACACAGTAGTGTGAACGGTCTTGTAAGCGCGACCAAGTAGCGGCGCGATTTGGTTGATACTTAGTAGCGTATCCGCGTAGAGCCTGAAAGCGAGAAGCACCTCACCACAGGAGAGGTGCTTCTCGTGAAATGGCGTTCCGTAGGTGTAGACCGGCTTAAAGTTACAGTTACGACATCGAACCCGGTCACGGGTCTCCGATATCATCAGACGCTGGTGACCGCAGCGTGGACAGGATGTATGCTCCTAGAACTGCTTGAGTCGCCGCTCGATGAGGTCATCGAGCGGCTCCGTGTTGATTTCGATAGCTCCCAGCTCAATCAGCTGTCGAAACATCCCGCCGAACGCTGGCTGAGTAGAAGCCATATCGCCAGATTAGCATCGGCTCAGTGTAATTATACGGTCTTTCCACGTTTCTACATAAGAGGGATATTCGCGTTCTCACCAGTCGGCGACGGTCTGTTCGTCGACGTCGACGATGTCGCAGCGGAGTCGCAGCTGAAAGAGTCGCTTTACAACAGCATCGTGTGCCCCTGACAGCGTCCACAGGTGGATCCCACCACCTGCGAGTGCTGTTCCTGAGTAACCAGGATGTTAGAGTACAACCCAGCCAGAAATAAGGACAACGATAGAGAAGCATTAGATCTAACAATTGACGGCGTCGTCGCAAATACCGCCACGTGGGACGGCGACTACTACGTCGTCTTCTAGGACGAGGAGACGGGGGACGTCCTCCTAGAGGGCTACACCGTCGAAGTGAGAGAGTAACCGCGCCGCTGCTTCCGTGCGCACGCGTAACTATCGCGTCCAGACAGGGTGCCCTAGAATACCTCCACCTCCCCTTCTGTGAGAAACACCGGTTGTCCTTTGCGAGAGAAACGTATCTTACCCCTGTCTCTCTGTGATATGCGAGGTAATACGATGCCACAACACCATTGTGTCATACTCCCTATATTTTATTCCCATAGTCCCCCTTGACACGCCAACATTAACAATCCACCACCGTGATTCGGCGTCGACTGGTAGATGTGGGACTACTGTTCTGGATAGCCGCTCAAGATACTCCTGCTGGTCAGCCGTCCGTCCGGCACCGTTCGGGACCACGGCGAGGACGCCGACGTCGACTTCTCCAACCATCGCGTCGAGACGCTCAATGCCATCCGCTCGGATACGGCTGCGGCTGGCGCGGCCTCCTTCCTCATCGACGAGTTGGACAGCCCGTAGTGGGAGGGCGAGGTGACGATCCCGCAGCGAGAGGCCGGGTTCAACTTGGTCGACGCGATCGCACCGTCGCAGTTGCCGACCTCCGGTGACGAACGGTACGAGATCCGGGGCATCGACGAGCCAGCCGGCGAGGTGTCGCTCACGCTTGGGGCACATCAGTCGGCCAGCGATGTGCTCGACCGGATCGAGCGCACACTCGGTGAGACGCCGCGAGAGATTTAGTCACAGATGACAACATATGATCTGTCTGTCGGCCGTAGACGGAGATATCTGAGCAAAAGCCGAGGAGATTTTGATCAACCTTTCAGTCCGCCTGTTGAACAGACGGATCGGCTGTGGTGATGCGAAACAGTGGACAAACGACGTGGGCTAGACGTGGTTGCCCTCTGTTGGGGCCAATGGCCCCGACCAAAGGCGGATGGTCTACGGGCTTATTCGTTACGGACTATCCGATCCTGTGTGCCAGTACGGGACATCTAAAGGATGCCCCTCCCCCGGGGTTGGACTCAGATAGCGCTCCCTGCGTGTCCGACGACGAGTTGGTCGTGGTGGCATCCGACACGCAGATGTGGTGAGAGCAGGCCGGTCGGCAGTTGGGGGAAGGGGCTAGCCTGCTCTCATCAGGGACCAGTTGTCCCCATCTACTGGGTACCGATCACCCGTAGATAAGGTTGCGATTTTTCTGGAGAGTGTGATATTGTACCAAGGACACCACACAACATTACCGACCTGAGTCGCATTGCTCTCGACTACGCAGCCGTGATCGCGCCGACGCTCGCCCTCCTTGCGCTGCTCGTCTCGCAACGTGTGTGGGGCGGGTGGCCCGACCTGTGGCGAGTTCGGCGTGTGGCCCTCCCGATCGTCGACCGCCTCGCCGATGGCGACTACGACGAGACCGTCGACGCCATCGACGAACACACCTCTATCGATGTGTCCAGCGCTGTCGACAAGCTCTCGGAGAAGACGGGGCTACCGCTCAACACGCGGACGTTCGTCGGCGTGATCGACGTGCCGCCCTCGGAGGTCCGCGAAGAGTTCCAGTCGATACCCCGGTGGTGGCCCTGCTGGCTCGCCAGCATCCAGTACGAGATGCGTGACGAGCAGCGGGTGTACGAGGTCGGCTCGTACGCGTTCCGGAGCGAGGGGTTGCTCAACCCGCGGCAGGTCCACGTCCGGCTCACGCCACGCGAGGGCACGAGAAGACAGCACTGTGGGCGCACGAGGAGTGGTCGCCCTGGCGACGGCCGGTGGCGCACTACAGCGGTGAGACGTGGTCGGCGGAGCACGGGGTGCGACACGTGGCGTCGACGTTCGTGACCGACGAGCGGTTCGAGCCGAGCAAGAGGTTAGTAGAACGCTGATTCCACAAAATTGGAATATCGCTATAGTAGTCGTAGTAGTAACTGTTTTGTATTATAGCGGTTCTATAATCAGATGCACCTGGGACACACCAGAGACTCACCAACCCTCTGCCATGACAGCGACGGTGCCTCGCCGCTGTGACGGCGAGTAAGCCACACTCCTGCGAGGGAGCGAGTGGGCATATCCCATCCTTTCAATACCAAATGAATAGTGCCGCCAGCAGCCAGCTGGCGGCTACACTTCAGTTCACGTAGGCCCACGCGACGAGCGCGGCCAGGACGAACCCTGCGCCGATCGCCACGGTGCCGCCGTGAACGAGCCACACTCCTCCGAGAACCGCAGCCGCTGGCGCTGTGACGCCAGGTAGGAGCGAAATAGTAGACATATCCACATCCTCCTGCGTGGTATCTCATCCACGCAGATCGCCGCTCGATGGCGACTCGCTCCCCTTGTGTCAGGGGGCTGAATTTACGAAGCGCCGGAAACGGCTAAACCGTTTCGGACCCGGGCGTAAGTGAAGAAAAACCGCTATATTGGGACGTCATCCGCCCGAATCGCATCGATGTCCTCCTCGGAGAGGAACTCGCGATACGGCCGAGTGCGAGTCCCGTCCAGCTGCTGGAGTTCGCGCTTGTGGTTCGCCTTGGCGTGGAATTTGAAGCACTTCGGCGTGGGACTCGACGTCGCCCTGGACGTCCTCGCCGCACTCCAGACAGGTGAACACGCAGTCGTCGGTCATGCTCAGTACTTCACAAAGCCGCTTAGTTAGAACGTCTGCTTGCTGAAGGTGTGTCTAAAACCAAGCAAGCAGACGGTGAGATCCACGAGGACCAGCTTCTTAACTTTCTCGTCAACCGCCTTGACGAGGAAGTTCCGCTCTCCTTAGCCAATAACGCTGAAATCACTGCTGAAGACATCTATGAGGTCCTCGTCGGCGCTTGCGCCGACGGGAGCTCCGTCTCTACGCTCTGTGCGTCGAGCCAGAACACGCCTGCTACGAACACGATCCTCTACCATCTCCGGACGAAGTTCGAGCCGGAACGGCTCGAACGAGTCGCTAACACGCTCCTCCGGAAAGATCTCGATGAACTACTCCCCGAGCAGGTGGAGGTCTGCGCAGACCTCCACCTACGGCCCTACTACGGTGACAAAGACGACACAGACGGCCTCTATCACTCAGTAGCGAAGCGTAGAACCACCGCATTCCACGCCTACGCCACACTCTACGCGCGTGTAGAGAACAAACGCTACACGCTGGCGGTACGCCGTCTTCGAGACGGCGATACCGCCAGCAGCGTCCTTGCTGAGTTTTTCGGTGTCCTTGACGGCCTTGACACCGTGGTCAAGGCCGTCTACCTCGACCGCGGATTCTACGACAGCAAGTGCCTCACGCTGCTTCAAGCGCACGACTACGCGTACGTGATCCCGATCATCCGGTGGGGAGAGACGATTCAGCAAGAGCTCTCGGAAGGGTGGAGCCGTGTCATTCAGCACGATCTGACAGGGAAACTCGACAGTCCAGCTGTGACCGTCGAGTTTCCCGTCTATATCGACTGTACGTACCTAAACGGGAAGTATGACGAGAACGGCGTGGCGCGTCACGGCTACGCCGCTGACGCGCCGTTCATCGACTCACCACGAGACGCTCGATACCACTACTCGAAACGCTTCGGTATCGAGTCGAGCTATCGATTATCCGAGCAAGCGATAGCGACGACAACAACACGAGATCCAACGATACGGCTGCTGTACGTCGTGGTGAGTCTCCTCTTACAGAACGTCTGGCGATACCTTCACTACGAATATGTGGCGACGCCGCGCCGAGGCGGGCGTCGCCTCTGGTGGTGGCCGTACAAGGAGTTCATCAATATGATTCGACGAGCTGCGTGGACGGCCCTTGCGGTGCGTCGGGCCGTCCCCGCGAATCGGCCACCTGACGACCGATTCCACCGCTAACCACCGACCGAGCAAGCCAGCGGAGTGAGTGGCGACGCTTTGTGAGATACTGAGTCTTTCCTGTACTGTCACGAGGGTGTCATAGAACAGTTCACATACCCGCTGTATAGCGATCTCTATCAAGAACAGCTTCAGGATTCTGGCGCTATTTTTCGAACTCAAATAGACAAACGCTCTCTCATGCCACCCATGACAATCGTTCTATGACACCCTCCATCTTCAGCAAAAACTGGGCCAAGATAATCTGCGTCATCAACGAGGAATTCGACACCATCGAGCTGGTAGCGTCGGTGAAGCTCGGTGAGAAACCACCGTGTCATCTGTTTCGTTGCGGTCGGATAGAAGCTTAAATGGAGGATTTCGGGTCGCGTAAAGTTAGAGAATGAGGCGGACGAGTTCTGAGTGCTTATGGCAGAATTCGACCGCCTCAGCGAACGTATCACGTGGATCGACTTGTCGTTTGTGGAGCGAGATCGAACTCCACGCTGGGCGATTGAAGTAGGGATCCGCTGTCACTTGGCTGGTATGTCACTACGTGAGGTAAGTAAGCATCTTGAGCTGTTTGGGATCAGGCGGAGTCACGTCGCTGTCCATAACTGGGTTCATAAAGCCGATCTACAGCCGATATCGACCATCTCCGAGGATCAACTCGCGGTCGACGAAAAGATGATCCGCCTCCACGGCCAGAAGTTCTGGCTGTACGGCGCGGTTGATCCACAGACGAACGAAATCCTTCACGTGAGCCTCTATCCGACCGCAAATAAACAGACGACGCGATGGTTTCTCACCGAGCTTCACCAGCGTTATCAGCTCGATGGTGTCGAATTTCTCGTCGATGACGCCGATTATCTCGGCCCAGTTCTTGCTGAAGATGGCTATCGGTTTCGGGTGATTCGTCATGGAAATCGGAACGCTATCGAACGTGTCTTTTGGGAAATAGAACGACGAACATCATCGTTCGCAAATAGTTTCAGTCATGTCGCGCTAGAGACTACTCAAAATTGGCTCGAAGCCTTCGCCGTCTACCACAATTCACGACAAACTTAACGCGAAGGGATTTCGTTGGTATACGGATCAACCGCCCCGTACAGCCAGAACTTCTGACCGTGGAGGCGGATCATCTTTTCGTCAACCGCGAGCTGATCCGCGGAGACTGTCGAGATCGGCTGTAGATCGGCCTTATGAACCCAGTTATGAACAGCGACATGAGTCCGATTAATCCCAAAAATTTCGAGGAATTTACTTACCTCGCGTAGCGACATACCGGCCAAGTGACAGCGGATTCCTACTTCAATCGCCCAGCGCGGAGTTCGATCTCGCTCCACAAACGACAAGTCGATCCACGTGGTACGTTCGCTGAGGCGGTCGAAATCTGTCATAGACACTCAGAACTCGTCCGCCTCATCCTCTAACTTTGCGCGACCCAAAGAGCAGGGTGAACGCTGAGGTGGTATGAGCCCAGCGACCCTGTAAGATCACCCTTCGGTAGACTCGTTCATCAATGTCGTGGAGACCGAGACGTTAGCGTTGTTTGAGCACCTCTCCTTCGAGTTTCTCGAAGAATTCGACGTGTTCGTCCCGGCGGAGACGGGGCGAACACGAGACCACGAACCACCAGAGTTGATGCGTGGCTTCCTCCACTGCTACTACAAGGACATCTACGGCATTCGTCCTGTTGAGCGAGAGCTGCGGAACACGGTTGTCTGGCTGAGCTGTGGCTTCGATCGACCGCCGTTAAGAGACGCGGTCGATCGCTTCCTCACTAACCTCGAACACGTCGTTAACGAGGTATTCGACCGGCTCGTCGAGCAGGCCGCCGCCCGCGGCCTGCCCGACTTGACCTATTGCATTGATTCAACCGACGTGAGGGCGATGCCCGCTGATCAAGACGCCTCGAAGTGCTACGATCCAACCGAGGACGAGTACTACTACGGCTGTACAATCGTCTCGACCGCCCAAAAGATCCCGATTGCAGCCGAGTTCACCGAGAGCAAACAAGCGCCAGAGGAGACGGCGATGCGCGTCACGTGTGACGCGCTCGTCGTCAAGCACCCAATTTGGATGGTCGGTGACATCGCCTACGATACGCTCGATATCGAGTACAGGTCGAAGACCGCATCGAGGAACACAGCGAAGACGTTCACCCGAAGCAATCGATGCTGGACGAGACGTACAATCGCCGTACGGGAGTTGAACGAACTAACGAATCAGTGAAGGACTGCGGCCTCGGGCGAACGCACGCCGAAGCCGCGTTCATGCACGAGCGCAGGTGTTCCTTGCGCTGTGGCTTCGTCTCGTCGTCGCAATCACCAACTACGAACGAGGAGACAATCCGGGAAGCACCGTGATCACAGTGTGAGAAGAGTTCTATGACTCCCTCACACGTTCTCTGTAAGATAGGTTTCGATCTGAGTGACAAGCTCTGGTCGGAACGTCCAAAAGCCATTCCAGACGTTCGGCTCGGCTTCAAGCGCAACGAGCGCGGCATAGTCGCTAGTCGCACTGCCTGCTGGGGGTGTGAACACGACAAACCACGAGTTCTTGTACACGTAGGTGTCTCCCGTGTGGACGGTGACTGGCGGTGTTTTTGACGGTTCAATATCACAGACGCCGTAGATGTGGATGTCAACGTCCTGCTTGCTGAGGGTGTCGTACACCTCGTAGGTTCCTTTCTCATCGTAGAGTCGAGATAGTCGTTGGAATGAGGCGCGAAGTGTCCCGCCACCTGTTTCAGAAGCAATTCGTTCAATCACTCGTGAGATAACGATCAACAGGAGTTTCTCGTTGTGTGATTCTGGATACCCTCTGACTCGGAACGGAACCTCATCAAGTCCTTTGAGTACGTCTGGTAGGACAACGTCACCAAGATCGATTGCACCTGTTTTGTACAGGTCTGAATTGATCAGTAGGACTGATTCAAGCAGTTCATTAACGCTTGACCGAGCAAGTACATTGCCGTTTTCGACTAAGGCGACGACACGTGTGTCGGCCTCGCCGCGAATAGAGTCTGTATCTTCAGCATCGAGCTGAGTGAGTGAGACGAGCTGGTCTTCAACTAATGAGTTAAGCATGTTCCGGACCGGTTCTGGCGAGGACTGGTCGAGAACAACTAAGTTCCGGTCCGGGTTTTCAATTTCAGCGAAGAAATCGCGTATCGAGTCAACCATAGGTACATATGCCATTACTCAAGATGAAAAAGGTGTTTACGACTTCAGATGCTACGCTAGTGGCTCGTGGTGACAACAGCTTGGAAGGTGTCATAGAACGGTTGCCCCACACTTGTGTTGCTCCTTGGGAATCGCTCAAGACAGAGTACATATCACTCACTCTCAGATCAAACGATCTTCGAATTTATATTTACTCTTGGATTCTATCATATGAAAAAATAGACATAAGTTCCTCTGTGAGATTTCTTAGGTGATGGGCCGGACCAACAATGGTGACATCAGATACGAGCAAGTAGTTTCTAAGCTGCATGATGTCGCTAGTGAACTCGCGAAGAGAGATTCTCGCGAGGAGATTTGCCAGCAGATCATTGATTCTGCAGAAACTCTTTTAGATTTCGACCTCTCAGTTGTTGCGCTTGAGGAAGACGGGCAATTACATCCAAAATTTGTCTCTTCGGGCTTAGAACCTGACGAATTCGATGCGATGTCCATTGACGAAGGGATTGCGGGGAAAACATACCGAACAGGTGAGTCGTACCTTATCGAGGACATAACTGAATGGGAGGAAGCGAATCCACAAGGGTCGTGGATTTCCGCAATCAGTCTCCCGATCGGTGAGTTCGGAAATTTCCAAGCGGTCAGTAAAGAGGCCGATGCATTCAATGAACAGGATTTACAGCTGGCAGAACTGCTCATTACGCACGCATCACACCATCTCGATCGGGTAGCGAACAAAGAGGAATTGGAGCAACAGAACGATCGTCTGGAGGAGTTCGCTAGTGTCGTTTCTCATGACCTCCGAAATCCGCTGAGTGTTGCCACCGGACGATTAGAGTTAGCCAAAGACGAGTGCGATAGCGAGCATCTTGACGGTATCGCTCGCGCACACGACCGGATGGAACGTTTAATTGATGATCTCCTTACTCTGGCACGCACCGGAAACAGAGTCAGTAACATTGAACCAGTTGATCTGGCGACCCTTACTGCGAACTGCTGGGAGAACGTATCTACTTCCGAGGCAACACTCAATACGGAGATTAACCGGCAGATTCAAGCAGATCAGAGTCGGCTCAAGCAACTCCTTGAAAATCTCATGCGGAACGCGGTTGAACACGGTGGGGACAACGTGACGATTACAGTCGGAGAAGTAGACGGTGGGTTCTATGTCGAGGACAATGGGCCGGGGATTCCTGATGAGGAACAAGAGGTAGTATTTGAGATGGGTTACTCCACCACCGAAGGCGGGACTGGATTCGGGCTGAATATCGTTAAACAGATCGCGCAAGCCCACGGCTGGGACATCCATGTGATCGACGGGTCTACGGGAGGAGCACGGTTCGAGATTACCGGTGTCGAGTTCGCTGCTGAATAGATCCTCCGCTCTTCTGTAGGAGATTGTTGATACTGCTGAGCTGTAGCTGCCGAGTCGAAGAGGACAAGGACACCGCGTCAGCGGTGTCCGACACGGATAATTCCGCTAGATGTGTTTGGGTCGGAATCGGTCGCAGCGGACCTGCTCCAACAGGTTCGCTGGCGTGACGGTGTTTCCTGTCCTCGCTGCCGTTCTGACCGAACGGTCAGAAACGGCAGCTATGGACACTTTCAACGGTATCTCTGTAAGGATTGCGACCGCACGTTCAACGATAAGACCGGCACGATCTTCGCTCATTCGAAGATTGCGCTCCGCAAATGGTTGTTCTCGATCTACGCGTTTTTGCGGTTTAACACGAGTCTCAGACAGTTACAGTGCGAAATCGAGGTCACCTACAAAACGATCCACAGGCGTGTCGAGCGCTTCACCGAAGCGCTCGACGCGCCGTCACTCGATCTCCGTGGCCCGGTTGAAATTGACGAGTTCTACGTCTCTGCCGGCCTAAAAGGCCGCGAGCGCGACCGCTGGTCGCGCTCTCGTGGCCTCTCTCGACGCGGGCGCGGGACGTATGAACAGGACAAACCGCCGGTGTTCGTCCTCGTGGATCGCGGCACCGAGCGGCGGTACATCGTGCCGGCGAAATCTGCAGACGAATCGACGATTCGGCTCCTGCTGGCTGACCGCCAGCAGGAGCCTCTCACCGTCTATACCGACGGATTTCGCGCGTACGATCCGCTTGAGGAAGACGAGAGCTTCGACCGGGAATACGTCGTTCACGGAGACGGTGAGTACGCCGCCGACACGGTCCACGTGAACACGTGCGAGAGCCACGCGTCGCTGGCGCGACGGTGGCTCTCGCCGCATCGAGGCATCTCAAAAGACCGTCTCACACAGTATTTCCGAGCGTTCCAACTCAGACGAGAACTCTACCGCAAACCCGGACGAGAAGCGCTCAAACATGCCGTCAAAGCCACTCTCTGAAATCAACAATGTGCTACACAAGAGCGGACGCAAAAATGACTCATGAATGGAGCGCGACCCCCCGACCCTGAATACAACACTAACACACGAATAGAGTACAACCCCTCCACGAAGTATTCGGAGCAAGCCACACCAATACTGATTCTCTAGCTCTCAACCATCGAACGCCAGCTGGTGCCGGCACCCTCACACCCTACAGCTTCCAAGTCAGCCTACCTCCTTTCACGATAGCCACCAGCTCGATCTCCCCACTACTTTGTGCTTCCTACCATATTTAGTACAGTTTTCACAGCCTAACCAACCATATAAATACCAGACGGCACCGCGACTACGGCATTCCATATATAGTCTCGTAAATACCATACGGCACCAGTATTGCGGGGATACGTATTAACTACCAAATCCCAATCGCACGACCAGCCGAAAATTTCCTATTTACAATATGGCAGTACGATACGGCTTTTTTGTATATAGTGCTGTAAATACCAGACGACACCGGTATTCGGCAGGTACATATTAACCATCAAAGCAGGAGGTGCGAAACACAAACTACCACGATAAATACCAGACGGCGGCATGATACAGCCTTCTTGTATATAGCACCGTAAATACCAGACGGCACCGCTATTCAGGTATTCTGTATATATCCGATAATCCCGATCCAAATTCTCCAGTAATACTAGACAGCGTGGCGATTGGCACCACCCTCTATTAATTTATGTATTCTATCTATCTATTCCTATAAATACTAGATGGCAGCGGGATTTGGGGGGTTCGTATATAGAACAGCACACCTGATAGCAGCTACACAAGTTCAGCCATACAACTAGAAAGCTTTAGAGATGCTATAAATAAATTTCTAGTTGTCACACATGTTCAGCCGAATTCACACAATTAGGGTTCAGGGGAGATGAAGTTCAGTAGATAGTCGCGTAGCGAACGATTCGGGACGGAGCCGAGAAACAGATCTGGAGAAACAGGGAACGAATGTCGCGGCGAGGCGAAGACTATCAGAATACTGATATTGGGTGGAACCCTCAGCGAGTGGCGCAGGAGATGGGAGTCGAGAGAGGATATAGAGCAGCCACCAGAGGTAGATGATGGACAGACATCAGTGACCGGAGTGTACCGACGAAACGCACCCACTGATCCACGGAGACACAACGAACGACCAGCGGACGCGCTCGATGACCAGCCAGTTGAAAACCGACTAGCTGAGAACAGCCCCGGCGAGGACCACCGACACTTCGAGCAGCGACCGACACCGACGACGGACACTAAAACACCACACCGAGATCGGAGCTACACTGAGAACGAACGACGACCCGCCTCGACGAGACTAGACTAGCACCAACAGTAGACGACGAACCACCTCAGCGAGACCGGACCAGTATCGACGACGAATGACGAACCACCTCGGCGAGATCAGCACCGAGGACGAAGGACGACCCACCCTAGCGAGACTGGACTACCATCGAAACCCTCAAAATCAGACTCGTATTTGCGAGAGCAACATCATCGAGTCCGTATTTTGACCCAGCAAAATGCGAGCAGTATGTCGATTCCTCTTCAGCGACTTCTGACCCAGAATAGAGCGCGCCCTCCGACTCCCGAAGCGAAACTAACTCAAAATAGAGCGAGGCGCTTCAAACACAGAATCCGGTATAGATACACTAGTACTGGCCCTATACTCTCAGCCGCCAAAACGCCAGATAGTGCCAGCATTCTCATGCCCTACCACTTCCAAATACGCCAACCTCATTCACAATGACTACCATCTCAATAGCCCCACTCCTCAGCAGAATATACCAATTTGAGTATGATTTTTCGGGGGTCGTCGCGCTACTAATTACTGTATGGAAGCGGGATAGGAAGGGTCCCATCCGTCTTCAGTTAAGCCTCACACCTCGGTTGTGTAGCGGTAGCGAGTGTCTCTTGTAAGATCGGTCGCTGCTTGTGGATCTTTTGAGCGTCTTCTATCAGCCGTTCGAGCAGCGGCGGTGGTGAGTAGCCGAGGTACTCACCGAGTTCGTGGAGAATAAGCTGGGCGTGCGACCGGAAGGTCGCCGCCCAGCGCTCTGTCGGAAAGACGAGTTCATCATCCGCCCGCTCAGTGACGAGATCCAACAGATCACGGCTTACAAGCAGCGACAGCAGTGCTGCGTACAATAAGATCCTCACCACGTGTTCGTCACTTGTGTCGAACTCGTCCAGTTCGTACTGAGTCTTCAGCTCGCGGAACAACAACTCAACTTCCCACCGACAGCGGTAGATCTCCGCTAAATCCGCCGGAAAGAACTCCTTCCTCGCTAAATTCGTCACATACAGGTGATAGTCGTCGGCGTCCTCGTCGCGGACGCCGACGACGCGAAATCGCTTCGTATCCAGCGACCGTGTCCCGTTATACGGCCCTCGTTTGAACTCTACTTCGACCTCTACATCGATGTACTTCCGGTCGAGATCGTCGAGAACGGCGCGGAGCTGCTTGCCCTCTAAGCGAATGGCGCGGCTGCGCCATTCCCGTAATTCTGCCGTAATCACCGGATTTGCGTTCTGCTTCAGCCGACTCACGAAGTAGCCGTCGTTCTCGTCGATCAGCGCAAACCGGCGGTACTTGAAATAGGCGAGATCGAACAACACGAGGCGGTTCTCAAGCCACGGTCCTGTTTTGAACAGGGTGCTGTCGTGCGTTTTCTCGTTAGCAGTATCGAGCCGTTCAATCGTCTGCTCTGTGGCATTGTGGAGCAGGTGGAGCTTCGCTCCAGCCTGCTCCTCGTGGCGAGCTTCGAACTGATCGGAGAGAAATTCGTGTAACCGCAACACCGTTCCATCAGCGATCATCACATCTCTAAATCGGTTAATATCAGCGTCAACAGCGTTAGGAACAGCGACCTCGTCGAGACCGCGCTCGACGAGGTCACGGAGGTACTCCGCAAGCATCGGAGTCAACCGCTGATAGAATCCGCTCGGAGAGATCGTCTCATCGGCAGTAGAGTTGTAACAGCGTCTGAACCCGGCGAGTGTTCGGCTTTCGCCTGCGGCGAAGCCGAACACGAATGTCCAGACGAAGGCAGGGATCTGGAGCTTGCGGTCGCGTTCGACCACGCCGAGTTCCTCGGCGTGTTCTTCAAGAAATTTAGAGGGAAACAGTGTAGTGAGCCGACGCATAATTCGAGACGAGGAGTCGTTGTTGTGCACAGACACGGCTTCCTCATTCCTTCCGAAAGGTGCCTCAATAAGCTGCCGCTGTCACGCGGTTTCTCGCTTAACTAAAGACGGATGGGAAGGGTCCATAATTAGTTCACTAATTACCAGACGGCAGCAAGATATAGGATACTTGTAATAACCAACAGCGAGGAGTTGACTTGGAAAGGCAAAATAGTATAATTACCAGATAGCAGCGGAATAAGAGGGGTTCATAATTAGTTCACTAATTACCAGATAGCAATGCGATATAGGGGTTCTATGATAACTACTAGAACTCGACTGACCTCCTTACTACATCCAGTCTCATTACCAGATGGCGGCAGGATTGCGAGTATCTATAATTAGATTGCTAATTACCGTACGGCAGCCGATTCAGATAGATTCGTAATAAGCGGCCAAATTATCTTTCCAGTTCCTATAATTACCGGACGGTATCTGATTTGAGGGCTTATATAATAATATACATATAATATTTTATAATATGGCTAATTACCAGATAGTGGCGGGATTCGGGGGGTCCGTAATTAGTCTAACACCTCCGAAATCAACTACACACGTTCAGCTATACGATGAGAAAGCTTTAGAGGTACTATGAGAAAACCTTTGGTTGTCACACATGTTCAGCCGAATTCACACAATTAGGGTTCAGGGGAGATGAAGTTCAGTAGATAGTCGCGTAGCGAACGATTCGGGACGGAGCCGAGAAACAACCCCGGAGAAAGAGAGGGCGGACGGAGCAGCGAGGCGAAGACTATCAGAATACTGACAGTGGATGGAACCCTCGGAGAGCGGCGCAGAAGATGGGTGTTGAGGGGACGATAGACCCACCTCCAGAAGCAGGTGCGAGACAGACAGTGACGGGGGGAGACACACCACCGGCGGACAACGCCAGCAAAGAGAGACCACCGACGAGACGCACCAGCAGATCCGCGGGGGGCACCACCGACCGACTAACGAACGCGATCGACAACCAGCCCAGCTGGGGATCGACTGACTGAGAACAGCGCCGGCGAAGACCACCGACATATCGAACAGCGATCGACAACGACGACGGACACCGAAGCACCCCAGCGAGATCAGCAGAGCACTGAGAACGAATACCGAACCGCCTCAGCGAGAACAGACCAGTACCGACGGCGGAGGGCGACCACCGAAACGAGACTGGACCAGTATCGACGATGAACGACGAGCCCAGACCAGCGGCGACGGCGACCCCAAGAGACACCTGTTGCGACGCGACACCCGAGACTGAACCAGCGGCGGCGGGCGGCGGCGACAACACCTGCGAATCACCGTCGCGATGCGAGAGTGGGGGTGCGGGTGCGTCGACGACGTCGAGTGTTGCGGGCGCGATGCGAGAGTGGGGCTGGGGGGTATCGACGACGACACCGACACCACCAACTGCGGGAGCAACGACGCGACAGGACTACCACCGACAGCGACGTCGACGATGACCGAATCTCGAACCGACGAGCGCGAGCGAACAGCGAGGCCAGCCGAGACCTCAAACAGCGAACCGATGGCACAACCAACAACGACCGGACCAGTAGACGCGGGAGACAGCAATCAGCAGAGCAGAAGACGAGAGACGAGGGAGAGAGGTGGGGGTGTAGACTGACGAGGGATTATCGCTCTCGGGTTATCGTCGGCGATTCGTTCGGGGCGGAGCCAGTGAGCGTGTTCGGGGCGAAGCCAGATGGGGGCGCGGCAGCGGGGAGTAGCCGGGGCCGGTAGATACCAATTCGATATCTACTTGGCGGAATTAAGCCAATCACTCAAAAGCAGTCGAATCAACATAGGCACGAAGATCAGCTCATACATCGACGAGGGCCTAGATGAGATTATTCAGGCTATCTCCAAATACCATGACATCCCTCAGTGTTGAGCAGTTGTACTGCCTCTCCGCGAAGGGGTCCAAGCACACGAGATGCGATACCGGTACGAGCAGAGGGACTCGAAACTTGATCATCTCATCGACAATCTTGGTGTGAGTTCGACAACATTAGAGGTCGTCGAACGATTTGAGACGGCTAGCGAACGATCGTTGCCTGCCGGCGTCGCTGGTGTGGAGTTAACCGACAGTCTGCTTCCGCACTTTCAGAGCGTAGGGCATCATCCAGACCGATCGGACGAGGAGTCTGCTGTACAAAAGGAAGTCCTTGGTGAACGAGATGCGGTTGAGGAGACAGAAAGAAATGATGACTGATCGACTCGTCGCTGGCGAGGTCTGTCGGGCACGGTGAGTTATTCTCACCGCAGTCGTCCATCTCGGTGCCAACATCAACGAAGTGACAGCGGAGAGAGTCGGCGTCAGCCCTGCCATCATAGATGTCGTTAATTTTAGACTCATAGTCTATGAGAAGTATGTTTTTAGCTACCGGTGGGAGCGGAGTGTGATTTAACAGGAGATTAAGACTACAGACTGATTCGAGCGGTACAGCCACTCAAAAACGAGAATACAGTAGACGCGGTTTGTGACACGAATATAAAAGTCACAATCGTCCGTCTAGCGGAATAGCACGATCCGAGAGAACTCCCCCGGCGCTCGGACGCCGGAGGAATCGTGCTGCCAGACCAATGACAGCAGGCCAAAGTACCCGGGTCAGGAGTCATAACTCTGTCTCTCAGAGCGCCACTCCACAAACTGACCCACTGACACACAGCATCGTACAAACCGCCCACCAGCGTGACGAAGCAGCTAGTAGCGCAGATATCCACACTATCGGCAGTCAACTTCGCGAGTCAACCCGAGAGTCGCAGCCATGCCGACAGGACAATCTCGATGAGTACCTAGCTAAGTACGGCTCGTCAAAGAGACGGCAATCACACCGGCAGACGATCCCACCCGCGGAGGCGAGCTGAATGACAAACACAGCTGACGAGACGGCATCGCTCGCTATCCCAATGGATCCCGATGTCGCGTTCAATGCGATCGGAAATAGTCGCCGGCGTCGCGTCGTCTTATCCGTATCACGCGCTTCCAAGGCAGTCTCTACTGATGAGCTCGCAATCGAGATCGCGGCCATCGAAAACGCAATTGACCCCAGCAAGGTCGGGAGCGACGAACGCACGTCGGTCTATATCGCGCTGACCCAACAGCATCTCGAGACCCTCGATGAAGTCGGTGCAGTCGACTATGATGACCGATCCAAGACAGTAACCGCGACAGACGCAACTGAACCACTCGCCGAGTACATCCGCCGCCTCCAGACAGCCTGCTACAAGCCAGATTCTGAGGAGACCGCATGACTGATACACAAGCCCGCGCTCTCGAGACGCTTCGAGACATCGACATCCGCCTCCATCGACTGTTTGAGGCGGTTGACGAAGCCGATGAAACAACAGCCACACCGGCAGACCCTCTCACCACATTACGGCGAGCACGGTCACAGATCGATGCTGCGCTGTTCGAACACCAACGTCGAACGGATGACCGTACACTCCCCGACAATGGGTCATGTGTCCTCCAGTGGGACCCACCTTGTACTCCACCGCGACGGCTTATCCTCGACCCAGACAACGACAGCAACACTTGGACCCGCCGTGAACTCGAGTGGACCGGTGAAAGCTGGCGTATCTGTGGTCGCGACAGTGTCACCGACGTTGCGATCAGCGCACCAGCGGAACCACAATATCCGAATCCCATCGACCCGCCGACAATCGAGACACAGCTCGAATGGATTCGTGAGACGTGGACCCATCCGGATCCAGATGTCCTCGTCTTCGACCCAACGGCGACAATTGAACAAGGTGTGCTTGGGGCCGTCGACGGCGAACTGCGGTACCGGGAAGCCGACAGCCCCCAGTGGGTCACCGTCACCGACGAAGCAGCACTCTCCCACCATCTCCAAGAACAGGGTCAGCCAACCGTCCAACCACTCTCAGAAACCTCACTGACTCGCCAGCACTTCACCCCCAGCCCGCTTACACGATGATCCCGGACAAATCTCACCTCCCAGACGGGTACGCAGATCACCTGCGCTCGCTCACGGAGAGACTCACGTCACTCCGTGAAACACTCGAAAGCGACCACACGCTCACAACTGACCAGCGGATGTTCGCCCGCCGCCTCATGCATCTAACCAGCCAGCCGATCACGGAGGCCGAACGGATACTCCCTGACCCAGATTGTGATGATGACTCGACCGACGACAGTGTACTAGATTCTGCCGACGACTACGCGAATGCGCTCGCTCACGTCGAAGAACAGTTATGCTGGCTAATCCGCTCACTGCGGGCTGCGCTGGTAGACGCCAACTATGACGAAGCACCCGCTGAGAAGTTCACAACAGCGCTTGAGCACGCTACAGCGCTACGCGACATTCTTCCCACGGTGCCAACAGAAAGTCCAGTACTGGCCACTCAAGCGGATATCAACCCTAGCGAAATCGACCCACATGTCGGGGGTCGTGGTGACAGTGATGGGCGGTGGCTCGAGTATCAACTCGATCGGGCACTCAACCGCTGGGGATACGGGGCGGCAAGACGCCAACACATCTTCAGTCTCGAGGTTGACGTTGTCGCTCGGCGACGAACGAAACAGCAGGAACCCAGCGACTGGATCGTCGCTCAGTGTAAAGACTGGACGACGGATCCAATCACACCGCGTGTCCTCTTTCGGCTCTGTACGGTAGCGTTTGCCTGTCGTGCGATGCCAGTCCTCTGTCACACAACCGAGCTCACTCCGCGAGCCGAAAAACTCGCACGCGAACTCGAAGTACGGGTACTCACACTCAAGGATCTAGAGCGTGCAGAACTCCCTGCCCCGCATGTAGCGAAGCCAACTACGGCACTTAACAAGTGGGGGCCGCAGTATCAAGCTCGAGAGGATCGTGGTTCATTCCCACTAATGTTCCGTGGGGAGCCAGGGAAACGCTTCAGCTACGTCCCAGGGTTTGCCCCCGTTGGAAACGGTGCCGATTACGAGCCAATCGAGGGCGACCAGGATGACGATGATACCCATCCTGCTGCTGGTCATTAACCCCAGTGAGATAGTGTGTTGACGTACAGAGAGTAGTGAGACGCTACGCTTCTTATTTCGTGTGGAACAACGGCTCTGCGAAACCCGTAATATCATCTTCTGAGAAGTCGTAACAAGGATGCCAGTTCCCGTCGACGAACTCACGGCTGATGAGCCGTTTCCGGTTAAGCCAGAATCAAACGAGTACAAGGCCCTTAGCTTCCTTGTTACACACTACGAGTACGGATTCACGCCACGTGAAATCGTAGCTCGAACAGCCCTCGACAAGACAACTGCGTCAAACGTGATGGCTCGACTCTTTGAAACTGGCCTCGTCAAGCGAGTAGACGATGTGTATCATATTGAGCCACGTCAAGTCGATGAACTAAAATATCGGCTTGAGTCGCTTGATTCCGCTGTCCGCCTGTTTGAGGCGACACCCAACGACGACAGCTACGCCGAAGAGGGCTGGGAACAAGAAGTTCCAAGCATCGATCCAGATGGGTGAATAGAGATATCTGGTGAGGGGGGTCAAGAAATAGTAATAGTGTGAGCAGAAGTTCTCATTGTAGGAGTCGGGGTTCTTGCTCAGAGAGATATTACACGATACTGATATGGGGTCAAAACGGGGGGTCTTACACACACACCCCTTTTGCGAAATGTTTCGGATGTTCAGGGGTGGGGGAGGGTCAGCGAGCAGAAGCCGTGAAACCGCAGAAAACATGGATTTAGAGCGGTAGATTGTCTAAGGCACCCGTTTTCTAATTAACCGTTTCTAACGGAAACGCTTAATAAGAAAGCGTTTGAACAGAATCTTCACCGCAGTTAATGTAGGTGTCGACGAGGGATCGAGGACGACACCTACTCCGCAGACAATACCGCCAGCTTATCTCTTGTTTTCTACCTCGATAGAGGTTCTTCGTGTGATTTCCAGCGTTGATCGTTGGACTCACCGGCGCACACCCACCCGGCAAATACATCCCGAACATTTCGCAAAAGGGGTGTGTGTGTGATTCATTTCGAGATAGCGAGAAAAACGGTCATCACCCTACCAAGAGGAACCGTCTAAATCACATAGTGAGATCTTCGTCTGAGTCGATACACGATGAACCCGTAGTGGTGGCGGGGCGGTACTGGTTAGTTAGTTGGGGCGCTCTGGGCTGTGTCGTTTGTATCTCCCAAGGGAACGCTCTTGTGGCGTAGATTGTTGGTGGCGAGCTGTCTTGCGGTTTTACAAACTCGGCTCTTTTGAGCTTCCCCTCCAGAACGGTCGTGAACATAGCTGAACCTTGGCTTCTTGGAACCCACCTGAGCTAACGAGCCCTCACAACAATCCTCTACCCAAGAGCGCCCAAGGGAAAGTGCGGTAAGAAAGAGATGGGCGCATTAGTCACTCCAGAAATCGGTAATACTGATGTGGTTAGCGGCCGTTCCCCTCTCAAAGCTAAGTATCGGATGCCTACCGACAGACCGTCGTCTCGACATCTGACTACCGCCACCCGACGACCGGGAAAATTGCGGTGACTGGTCGCGAGAGACGCACGCCTGAACGGACGGCTCGCGAAGCACTCAATATGTATCTCGCACAGGCGATCACGCGGTGTGAGTCGCCCGTCGTCCGCGCGCATCTCGAGGCAGCCCGCGAACAGTGTCGCAACCTCCCGCCGACGCCACTCGTGGAGTGTCCCGTCTGTGGAGCGACTGGGCTCCCGGAACGGATTGCCGTCCATGACTGCCCAGCGGTCGCTCGCGACTGCTAAGGTCGTCTTCTCTCTTTTTATACCGTATCTCGGAATTTCCCTATCAGCATTGCTCGGAGTTATGTGGAACTACAGACGGATTTTGTTAACCAACATAGGAGACCAATATGCTCTACCTGTTGGTTAAGACTCTTCGCTCTTATGTAGAACTGTGGAAAGTCGATCTGACATGAACCGGACCTGCTCTCTTCTGGCGATTTAACTGCTCACTCAGTTTCACAGCGTGAAGTAAACATACGCAGACGACCGATTTCCGCGTTTCTACATAAGAGCGAGACTCTTTGCGCTCCCACCAGTCGTCGACGGTCTGTTCCTCGACGTTGACGCTGAAGCTGATGCCGCAACTACAGTGGACGCCGATCTTGTTCGCGGTCGTCGTCATGTGCTCCTTCGAGACCCCGCACCCCGGACAGTTGACGGCGAACGTGGGCATACAGAAGGTTGGTGGCCGCAGCGGAAATACGATATAGTCCTAGGTTTCTGGATAGTCTGATATATTCCCCATATCAGGTACAAGAGCAGAGTTCTACATAACCTACAGATATCTGGTATAAACCTCTCTATTTTGCTAAATATCCGTTGTGAGAGAAGAAGTCGTGAACGTTTCGTGTCGTTCGCAACTTACCCACCACGCAGAGATATAGCGGTAATAGGTTTGTACAGTATTCTGTTTGAGCCCCCGATCGCCGGCGAGGTGCCGGGCATACTCTCGGAAGACACGTTTATCGAGGTCTTTGAAGGTGGGCTCTCGGTCGATGTCGTCGAGGACGATCTCGGTCCAGTCGTCGTCGCCGCCCTCACCGGCGGCCCATTCAGTGAATCGCCCGAGTTTGCGGGCTGCGTTGCGTCGATAGTTTTCGCCGTCGACACCGCGACCTTTCCCTCTGTCCTAGAGGTACCGCTCGAACGAGTCGGAGAGGGAGGGCACTGGTGTTCGTTCTGTGGATGTAGTCTGGTCCATAGTGCTCTCTTGAGGTATCCAGGTCAGTCACACAGACAGACGCCACCTTCCCGAATCTGGCTCACTGCGAACTGATGAACTGCGCTGGCCAGGTCGGTCATTGCTTCCGCCTGTTCTTCAGTTGGACGTCCGCCGCCGTAATAACTCTCTGTGCGGTTCTCGCTGTAGAGGTCCTTCATTGCCTCTGCTGTCTCCCGCTCAAACAGCCCGATCTGGTGAGCACGCTCGTAGCTGAATTGGTGGTCTTGAAAGTCCTGAAGCGTATCGTTCGTCATCGCGAGCGTGTACGCCTCGATCGACCGTTCGATAGCGCCGAAGCAGACCTCGATGACGGCCGTGTAGTACCCGTCCTGTGACTGGAGGGTGTCAACAACCTCGAGGAGGCGACAGGCTTTCGTCAGTTGAGTCTTCCAATCTTCGTCGGCACTAATCCCGTCCTCGAACGCTGCCCGACCGCGTCCGACCATCTCGAAGGCATCCTGTGCGCGGTTGAGTGCTGTGAGTACAGCGTCCGGGTCGGAACCGTTACTCATCGGCGGCTCCTTCCTCCAAGAGGAGGTTTTCGACGGTTTCGAAGTCACTCGTCTTGTAGACCGGAATTCCTGACACGACGATCTCTCGGATGTCCTTAGTGTAGGACGGAATCGCTTGGACAGCCTCGACGTCGATATCGTAGGCGTATCGGTTCCCATCGAACTCCGTTTCTTCAAGATCACGGGCAATGGCGTTCGCTTCGCGTTGGCTTTCAGCTCGCCCAGAACGGGTTAGCACCCAGAGATCGATATCACTCCGTCGGTCAGCCTCGCCCCGAGCCACACTCCCATACAGGATGATGCCAACGACATCGTTGATGTTCTCACGAAGCTCGGTAACCGCAGCTTTGACCGGTTGGTGATACTCTGACTGGGAAATTCGGAGAATCGGATCGTCTGGAATCGACAGGCGCTGTCTGTTGATCTGGACAAGTCGCTGGTTGCTTTCAGGAGAGTCGACGACTAGGTCGTTCGCGCTGAGAACGTTTACTGCCCGTCGGACGGACTGATGTGAGTGATCGATCTGTGTCGCGAGTTCTCGCAGTGAGAAGTCACTGAATCGGTGATTCGTTAAAAAGAGGAGGATGTCGCTCGTCGCTTTGTGTTTGAATAACGCTGGATCTGAAGGTGGTATTGAAAGCGAAATGGTCCCCCCAGGCGAATTCTGGCTGTTCGTCTCACGGTTCATATGCCGTCTCACGGACCACTACTATAAAAACATTATATGTGAATCGGGATTCACATAAACATTCATCTGCCAGCAGCGGACGTGCGGAGAACGAGGTCCGTCACCTCAGGGACTCACCACATTCAGTCGCTGGGGCCAGAAAGTCCCACTCACGGATGACAAAACCCACAATTTCGATTCGCTGCCGGAGCTGTTCCCACTCACGTGCGATCCCTCGGCGACGATTCTCTTCGGTGACGTCGAGTCTCTGGTCGGCAATCGTCCCGCGAAGCTGGTTCGGCGATTCGACATCGAACTCGGCCTCCCATCTTCGGATCTGAGCGTTCATCTCAGTGAGCCGTTCGATGAGGTCTTCGACGGTATGGCCGCTGTCCCGGAGGCGTACGGCCTCGTTGAGCGCTTGACGACGATAATCGGGGAAGTATGTCGTGTGGGCTCCGGTGTCGTCACGGTGGAGGACACCGTTGTCGACGAGACGTTCGAGGGCACGCTTAGTTGGCTCGTGTGACCAGTCCGTTTCGGAGGCAATCCAATTTGCTGTCCGCGGCTCTGAAATCTGCCGGGCGATCATTCGTACCCGGTCTTCACCCGTGGGTTGGCGTTCCATCGGGCCCTCGGGACTCGATTCACCTCCGGTCATACACCACCGTTCGTGCGGTGTCGTAATATAGGTCATAGACATCTGGTCTATCACGAAGGCTGTACCCGCAGAACACGCAGGCTCGGCTGAGCCCAGCCTACGAGCGGGAGATTCAGGGACTCTGGGACTGCTATTAAGGTATTGTGGAATAGTTTCCTATTTTAGAATAGTACACTATTCATCAGATTCTAAAGAAGCGGATTCGCGGGCTTGTCCGAACCGTTCCGCCACTTCGTCGACGAGGTCTTCCTCCACGACAGTTCGGAGGAGCGCGTCTGTCATCTCTCGAACGACGATGTTCTGGTAGCCCTGCTGGTTGATCTCGCGTTCCAATTCGTACTTCAGCCAAGAATCGAAGTCCTCGATCGTAGTCTCACGGGCATAGAAGGGGCGCTGTTTGGCAGCCTCGTAGCTGAACGCAGTATCGGTTATCGGATCCCGCGGCTCCACTGAGTCTTGAGTAGAGGTATCTTCCGTCCTCTCCGGTTCGGACGCCTCATCCGTGTCCTGTGGTTCGTCGTCCGGTTCATCTTCAAGCGTCTCTCCGAGGTCGGCAAACGGATCGTCCTCAGTCATGCCGAACCACCTTCCCGGTCTTGACGATGTGCGCCAACTCATCGAAACACTTCAGCTGGTCACAGTCGGGATCGTAATCTAGCAGTGGTTTGCGCTCACCGTAGGCCTTCGTGATGCTGGTACGGTCCCGGATCCCTGGTGAGGGTTTGAGATCGCCGGCGTCGACGGCCTCCCAGTCCGTGATCCGCGCGAAGTTCGGGATGCGGTCCTGAAGGTTATCGTGCGAGTTGAGGCGTTCGAGGAGCTGCCGATCCTGGGTCTGCTGGTCGATACGACCGCTCAGCATATTCGGGACGAGCGCCAGCACGTCAACGTCCATGTGTTGACGGAGCGGGGAAATCTGCCGCTCAATAGTTCTCTCAAGGCCGGCTATCGCCTCGTTTCCAGGTGCGAGGGGAAGGACTAAATTTGCCGTCGCGACCAGCGCGTTGTCCGTAAGTCGGGACCGGTACGCCGGTGAATCTGTGACGATGTAATCATAGGTGTTCCCGAGAAGTGGGTCGACGACTTCTCGCTTGAGCAGCCCAGAGGGCTGGAAGACATCACCGACAACAATCTCCCGCTCAACCTGTTCGAGGTCCTCGCTGGAGGGGAGAATATCAAACTCGTAGCCGGTATCATAGACGACAGAGGTTGGATCAGCATCGTCGAAGAAGACATCACCAATAGTCTCCTCCGTGTTGTGATATTCGTCGTCATAGCCTAATCCGACGGATGCGTGACCGTTTGGGTCAAGATCAATGAGGAGAACGTCATGATCTTGAGCGGCCAGCTGTCGGGCGAGGTTGACTGCGATTGTTGATTTACCAACGCCCCCTTTCAGCATGCAAACCGACACTGCGCGAGAATTCCCGTCGGTCTGTACCGATCTATATGGGCTATTTGGGCTACTTGTACTATCTATACTATTCTGGCTATCTGAGTCACTCATGCTATTCAACAGAATATCCCCCTCACGACTTAACTCTGTGGTGAATAGCTTGAATAGCATGCTATTCCACTTTAACATAAATATTTTAGAATAGTAATCTATTCTGAAATAGGGGAAACCGATGAGGAGAGCGTAGGACCAGGAAATGAGCCCTAATGTCGACCGAAGCTCAGATTTGACAGCAATCAGCAACTGAAAGACCACTCAAACGGGTTCTCACCAACAAGAGTCACGACTACCAGGATGAATGACCCGTCGCTACAGAAGTCGTCGATATCGAGGAACTTGACGCCACCCTCGACGAACGACTGGACGAATAGTATCCGTGTCAGCGCAACGGTTCCTATCTATGGAGTGTCATATTACTTGTCGTTGACCTCGACAGGGCTCTACTGGTCACTAACTCGCTGGTCCGTCTGTGAAAATGCCTCGGTCGCCATATCGGCGCGTTCAGCCGCTTCGATGTGCTGGTACGCCTCGCGGACCTGCTCCTCGCTGTTGTCGAGATACCGCGCGGCCGCGGCGTAGCCGAACTGTCGAACGAGGACCTCACCAACGCCCCGTCGCCCGCCGTGGAGTTCGAGGTAATCGCCATCGAGCGAGAGGTCAAGCTCGTCGCGACGCTCGACGAGTGCGTCGTGGGTCCAGAGCCGCTCCATAATCGATCGCGCGCCGTCCGTGGTGAGCGGCTTCGGCGCGTTGAGGTCGTGCTCGGCGGCGACGATCAGGTCGGGAGCGCCCGCTCGGACGCGCTCGATCGCGTCGTCGTCGAGACCAGTGTCAGCAAGCCCCTCGGTAACATGATTCGCGAGCGACGGCCGGTGGAGGGTCGTGAACACCGGCCACGACTCCGGTACCTCCAGCACCTCGGCGTACCGTTTCAGCGGCGCAATGACGGGCTCGGGGAGCGATGCCTCCTTCCACTCGCGACTCTTTCGGAACACGGTGACGCTGCTGTCCGCGAACGACACGTCACGCCAGCGGATGCCATTGCGGCCCTCTCGGTCCTCCTTCGGCGCGGAGAGGAACTCTGACCCGCGCAGGCCGGTGTAAGCGACGACGTACACGAGCGCCTGTTCACGACACCGCTGGTACGCTGTGAATCGGGCTTTCTGCTTGGCCTGCCACGTCTCGCTTTCGGGGTCGCCCCGGTCGGCGTGAGAGACCTCGATCGCACCGAGCGCGTCGAACGCCTCGGAGACGCGTCGGTCGACGAACTGCGTGATCACGTCGCGGTGGATCGGCTCCCACGCCTGCTGGTCACCTGGACGTCGACCGTTGTTCTCGGGGAGCGGGTCTTCGGCGTCCGACTCGCGAGCGTAGTGCCGCGGGAGGTAGCCCTGCGCATGTGCCCACCCGCACCACGACGCGACGTGTGCGTAGTAGGTGAGCACGGTCCCGGCGGCGTACCCCGCGGTCGAGAGATACCGCGCGTAGTCCGAGAAGACCGTCGTGTCGAGGTTGACGAACCGGACGGTGTCGCCGTCGACGACGCCGGCCCACGACTCCGGCGGCGTTGCATTCGCGGAGTCAGACGTCTTCCCGAGACACCAGCGTCTGAATCGATGGAGCTCGCGCTCAGCGTCGGTTCGGTACGCGCCGTCCTCGCCGGCGTCGCCTTTCCCCTTGTCGGTGAGGTACTTCCTGAACGTGTCCTCGATCGGCGTTTCGACGGAGCGGCGACCTGTCATTGAGCCCTCGGAGTGTGGGGGTTGTACTGTCGGATCACCGCTCCAGAAGCGTCGATCCGGCCGGAGCGTGTGTTGGAGGAAGTGTCGGCCATAGTTCTGAATCTGCTTCGTTTGGGGCCACGGGTGGGGGTGACTAAGAGTTTACTCTGTCTTACTCAGCTAAGACAAAGTAAGTTATCTCCCGTGATTTGTTTGGTGTTAAGTGTAGATCGGCCAAATTCCGGTAAGAGAGTGGTTTTACACCGATTGGTAGCTAGAGTATATTGTATATCGCTATACAAAATTTTTGCGGGTTCGATCA
>NZ_CBVY010000014.1:0-10001 GCF_000513435.1 Halorubrum sp. AJ67
CTCTGTACGCACATGGGCTGTCCCGTTCAGGGACAGGTGAAACCCGAACGGGAGATGGCCGGCCCCTGTCCGTGCCACTACACGACCTTCGACCTCTCGAAAGGCGGGCTCGTCGTCAGCGGGGCGGCGACGACGGACCTCCCGCAGATCCGACTCGACGTTGAGGACGGCGATGTCTACGCGACGGGCGTCGACGGGCTGTCGTACGGCTACCGGGACAACCTACGGGACGGAGAACCCGTCACCGCGGAGGAAACGGAGGGATAAGATGGCGGATAACCCACACACGAGCCAGGTCCCCATTCCACCCACGGACGCCGAGAGGAGCTCGCGGTCGTGTCGGTACTGTATCGTCGGCTGCGGCTACGAGGTGTACAAGTGGCCCGTCGGCGAGGGGGGAGGCCCGACCGCCGACGAGAACGCGCTCGGGATCGACTACCCGGCGGGCTACGGCGAGTGGCCCTCGCCGAACATGCACGAGATAATCGAGGAGAATGGGAGGGAGTATCACATCCTGTTCGTCCCCGATACCGAGTATCCGGTCAACGAGGGGTCACACTCCATTCGTGGCGGGACGCAGGCGCAGTCGCTGTACTCTCCAAACAACGAGGACTACGACGACCGCCTGAAACAGCCCCAGATCCGGATCGGCGGCGATCTCGTCACCGTCGATTGGGACACCGCTATCGAAGCGTGGGCCCGGGCCACCGAGATCGCCACGGAGAACGGCGAGAACCCGAACGGCTACGGACAGAAACTGTACTTCTATCAGTTCATCGAGAACACCTTCGCCGGGACGAAGCTCTGTCACGACGTCATCGGCTCGCCCAACTGGGGCGGCCACAACCGTCCGGCGCTCACGACGGAAGTCCCCGGGCTCGTTAACGCCGGCCTCGCACAGTGGTCCTACGCCTACGAGGACGCCGCGGAGGCGGACACCATCGTGCTGGCGGGAGCCGATCCCAAGGAGAACCAGGACGTCATCTTCAGTAAGTGGATAAACGAGGAGGGCGACGCCGACATCGTCTTCATCGATCCGCGAAAGAAGTTCACCGCGAACTACGCCGAGAACAACGGTGGGATCCACCTCCAGGTCAACGAGGCGACGGACCCGATCCTCCTGAACGCCATCGCGCGCCACATCGTCGATCAGGGCTGGCACGACGAGGGGTTCATCGAGGAGTGGGTGATGGACAACCGGGAGACGATCGATGAGGAAGGGTGGTACCAAGAGGAGTTCGGGCTGACGCCCGAGGAGTACTACGATCTCTTAGACGATCCCCGCTACGCCCCCGAGAACGCCACCGAGACGACCGGCGTCCCGGCCGAGGAGATCCGCGAGGCCGCCGAACTCATCGCCCAGCCCGAGGCCGAGGAGACGAACACGCTGTTCATGCTGGAGAAGGGACTCATCTGGGGCTGGTCCCACGAGAACACCGGCGCGATGGCGAACCTGACGCTCATCACCGGCAGCGTCGGTCGCCCTGGTACCGGTATCACCCGCGCCGGGGGCCACCAGGAGGGCTTCTGGACGAACGGGGCCGCGGGGGACGCCATCGCCGAGCGTTCGACGCAGACCTTCGACGGCGAGAACGTCGAGGACGTGACGGTCGCGCCGAACACGGTCGAACGCGTCAGGGACGGGGAGATCAAACACTGGCACGTCATCGGTAACGATCCGGCTCGCCACTCGTACGCGACGCAGGACCTCCGGAACGCGATCCGGGAGCGCACGAGCGGCGCGCAGCCGCAGACCGCCGACATCGACGAGATCGAACGCGCGTTCCGCGAGCGCATCGAGAACGGCGGCATGGTCGTCACCCATCAGGAGCTGTACCCCAACACGACGACCCAGTACGCCGACATCGTCCTGCCGGCGATGGCGGTCGAGTCCGGCGAGGGCGGCGATTACCACCGCTGGAACGGCGAGCGCCGCTTCCGGCAGTACCAGGGCTTCATGGAGGGCCCCTCCGGCGCGAAGGAGGACTGGGAGATATTCTCGATGATGGGCCAACGGCTCGGTGCCGACGACATGGACTGGGACGACTCCCGAGAGATCTTCAACCTGATCTGCGAGGAGTATCCGGGCGCCGGGGGCGATCACTCCCTCGAAGGGATCGCGCCCGCCGCCGAAGCGAACGACATGACGCCGGCCGAGTACATGGAGACCGTCGAAGAGGGCGTCCAGCAGCCGATCTACGAGGAGAACGGCGAGGTACAGGGGACGCCCCGAATCCACGCCCCGGACGGCGAACGCGAGGTCATGGATCACCGGTTCCACACGAGCACGGGCGAGGCGATCCTCCAGCGTGTCGACTGGGATCGGGTCGTCGACACCGACGAAGGGACGACGATCGGCGACGTCTACGAACGGCTCAGTCCCGGCGATGACGAGATCTGGGTGACGAACGGCCGACTCCAGCACCTCTGGCAGAACATGTACACCCACCAGCGGCTGGAGTACGTCCAGAAGCGCTTCCCGCAGAACGTCCTCCAGCTTCATCCCACCGACGCGGCCGAACGAGGGATCGAAGCCGGCGATCTCGTCGAGATCGTCAACGACGACGTCTTCAACATCAACGGCGAGAACACCCAAGGCAGCTTTACCGCGGTCGCCTACGTCGTCGACGAGGACGACGCGGCTCAGGGACAGCCCGTCTCGGAGGGGTTGGCGTACACGTACTGGCTGTATCCGGACCAGGTCAACAACGACATCAACCCGGCGTACCTCGATCCCGCAAATCCCAATCCCGGCTACAAGTACGGGAAGGGGAAGATCAGACGCCTCGGCGAGAGCGAGGTCAAAGACGAAATGAGCTTCAAGCCGATGAACATCGCCCCAGAATGACGGTGACCGAGCACACCGCCGCACTCAACGACGGCGAGTTCGTCCGGATCGAGTACACGGCGCGCACGGCGGCGGGCGACCGCGTCGTCGACACGACCGATCCGTCTGTCGCGGCGGACGCCGACCTGGTCGGGATCGAGGCCGACGGTCCGATGGTCGTCGTCCTCGGCGAGGGACACCTCTTCGAACCCGTCGAGGAGGCGGTTCGCGAGGCCGGCATCGGCGGATCCGCGACGGTCAGGGTCGGCCCGACGGAGGCGTTCGGGGAACGCGACCCGCGAAAGGTCGAGACGGTTCCGGTGGGGCTCGTCCCGCCGGAGAAGCGGGAGGCAGGTCGAACCGTCTCAGTCGCCGGACGCGACTGCGTGATCGAGTTGATCGACGAGGAGACGGTCACGCTGGATTACAACCACTCGTTGGCCGGCGTCACGCTGGAGTACGAAGTCTCGGTCTTGGAACGACTTCCCGATGGAGACCGGGCGGCCGGGCTATGCGCGCTTCACGGACTCGACGCCGACGTAACGCTCTCGGAGCGCGAACTATCGATTTTCGTCGCGGGGACTGAGCCGTCGCCGGAGCTCGACCGCCGGCTGCGGGCGTTCGTCTGCGACGCGAAACAGTTGCTGCCGGTCGACGCTATCACCATCGATCAGACGTACGCGGAATAAGTCACACTAACGCGGACACGTGGGACGCGAGCGGTCGTCGACATGGCTGCGTTTTCGACGCCGCCGATGTCAGGTTGTCCGCGGATACGTGAGAGAGCTCCATACAGGAGTACAACCTTCGCTGAGAGGGGTTGTTCGGAGTTCAAAACGCTTTAATATATGAGCAGATGCTCATCTATTATGAGATCGGAGACGACGAAAATCGGCGATAATTCGGAACGAACCGGGAGTACGAGCAGTAGCAACCTTCTAAGTGGAAGATGAACCCGTACGTCGCGGAAGTCATCGGGACTGCGATCCTCATCATCTTCGGAGGCGGCGTCGTCGCCAACGTCGTGCTCGACGAGACGAAAGGGAACGGCGGCGGCTGGATTGTCATCACGTGGGGATGGGCGATCGGGGTGTTCATGGGCGTATTCACTATCAGTCAGGTCAGCGGCGGTCACATCAATCCCGCCGTGACGATAGGACTCGCCGCCGCGGGTCTATTTGACTGGACGCAAGTCCCACTCTACGTGGCAGCACAGACGCTCGGTGGGTTCTTGGGTGGCATAGTCGTGTGGCTGGCATACAGAGACCACTTCGCGGTTACGGAGGACGAGGGCGCGAAACTGGCGATCTTCTCGACCGCTCCCGAAATCCGGAATTATTCGTCCAACCTGATAACCGAGATCATCGGTACGTTCGTCCTAGTGTTCGGCGTTCTATATCTGAATTCTGCCGGCTTCTTGAACGAGACATCTGGCGAGATCCTTCAGACGATCACCATTGACGGACAGGAGGTCGGATTCGGCCTCGGCGCGCTCTCGGCGCTGCCGATTGCCTTGGTTGTACTCGGCATCGGGTTGTCTCTAGGCGGTCCCACGGGCTACGCTATCAACCCCGCTCGTGACCTCGGACCGCGCATCGCACACGCAATCCTTCCGTTCCCGCACAAAGGCCCGTCGGACTGGGCGTACTCATGGGTTCCCGTTGTCGGACCGATCCTCGGTGCGCTCCTCGCAGCCGGGCTCTACCACCTGCTCTGAGACGAGGTGTGGCTGCCGAACAGCCGGTACCTTCTCGGGGCCGTTCAGCGATACCGATAGTTTAGCAGACGTACTTGTCGTTCAAAATACAGGCCTCCTGCCAGTCCTTGTAATTCTTCGAAGAGCTTTAATACTTGAGCAACTGTTCATCTATTATGGGACAGCGAACAACAGAAGTCGACTCGGACAAGAATCGCGCCGCCGATATGAACATCGACCCAACGTTGAGCGAGGAGAGCAAGCGCCAGCGCGACGGAACGGATAACATCGGAGCGTTCGGGAAGCGGACAGGCTCGTCTGATCTACGCTTTTTCGAGGGTATCCTTCCCAAAGTCGACGGCCAAATTCTGGGTGATCATTCAATCGAAGAGCAATTCTCGACTGCGCTCGACAACCTCGAATCCGCTCTTGCCGACAACCGAAACGCGACGTTTGGCGACGTGATGAAACTCGAGATTCAGCTCACGGATCCGAGCGCCGCGGAGGCGATCGATCACGTCTACGAGTCGCGGTTCGACGACGTCGAGTTACCGCCGCGGACCGTCGTCGGCGTCTGCTCGCTCCCCGGCGGTGCGGACGTACAGCTCGACGTGATCGCGGCCGAAGAGTAGCCGTCTCCTCCGATACACTAATTATGAGCGCTCACCCGTCCACACACCGGTATCGCCCGCCAGTCGATTCGTCCGTCATCACGGAGGTGGGACCGTCGTGAGCGACGCCGTTCACGAACATGGACCGAACTGCGACTGCGAGTCATGCGGCGACCCGCGGTCGATGGACTTCCTCGACAAGTACCTCACCGTCTGGATCTTCGGCGCGATGGCGATCGGGATCGGTCTCGGCTACGTCGCGCCGTCGGTCACCGGCCCGATCCAGGACCTCCACCTCGTCGAGATCGGGCTGGTGTTGATGATGTACCCGCCGCTTGCGAAGGTCAACTACGGACAGCTCCCCGCCGTCTTCAAGAACGTGAAGGTGCTCGGACTGAGCCTCGTCCAGAACTGGCTCATCGGGCCGACCCTCATGTTCGGGCTGGCGATCGTGTTCTTCAGCGGGCTCGTTCCCGGACTCCCCGCCCGTCCCGAGTTCTTCCTTGGGCTGGTGTTCATCGGGATGGCCCGCTGTATCGCGATGGTGCTCGTCTGGAACGAGCTCGCGGAGGGCTCGAACGAGTACGCCGCGGGCCTCGTCGCGTTCAACAGCGTCTTCCAGATCCTCACCTACGGCGTGTACATCTGGTTTTTCGCGCTCGTCCTCCCGCCGCTGCTGGGCATGGAGTCGCTGGTCGCGGGGATCTCCGAGTTCGGAATCAGCCCGCGACAGGTGTTCGAAGCGATCGCGGTCTTCCTCGGGATCCCCTTCGCCGCGGGAATCGCCTCGCGGTTCGTGGGGACGCGGACGAAGGGCGTCGAGTGGTACGAGGAGACGTTCGAGCCGACTATCAGTCCGCTCACGCTGATCGCGCTGCTTTTCACCGTGATCGTGATGTTCGCGATGCAGGGCGAACGCATCGTCGCCCAGCCGAGCGACGTCCTCCTGATCGCGGTCCCGCTCACGATCTACTTCGTCGTGATGTTCTTCGTGAGCTTCGGGATGGGCCGCGGGATCGGCGCGGACTACTCGACGACGACCGCGATCGGCTTCACCGCCGCGAGCAACAACTTCGAGCTCGCAATCGCCGTCGCCGTCGCGGTGTTCGGTGTCGGCTCCGGCGTCGCGTTCGCGACGGTCATCGGTCCCCTCATCGAGGTCCCGGTGCTGCTCGCCTTGGTGAAGGTCGCGCTGTACCTCCAAGACAGGTACGACTGGCAGGGGTACACGACCGGCCAACTAAACGAACCGACCGCAGACGGGGACGGGACATCAGGGTCGACGGCCGACGACTGACCCGGAACGCGCTCAGACGCCCGGGACGCCGAGCGCGGTGATCCCGAGGTTGAGAACGTCGTTCAGCACGAAGATGACCGCCAGCGCGGCCGCCCACGCGACGACGCCCATGATCGCGGCCTTCACCCAGCCGCCCGGGTAGCGCCACTTGATGACCCACACCCACGCGACCAGCGCGACGAGCGAGCCGACGATCGGTATCAGCGATCCGATCGCCCAGGCGACGGCCCCGATCAGCGCCGTGACCACCGCGTGCGAGTAGTCGTCGACGTCGGCGACGACGCGGCCGCTGACGTAAATTCCCAGTCCACCCACCAACAGCGCGACGACGAACGAGACGATCGCTCCCAGTACCATGGGTGTCCCGTCTCACTTCCGGGGGATATAACACGGGGACAGAATCGTTTCCGGTGACACGTCCGGACGAAGCCCGCGCGGCGAGGGTCCGACCCCCGACCTACCCCGAGTCGGTCAGTACAGCAGTTCGTCGTCGTTCTCGATCATGTACAGCGACCGGGCGGCGATGTTGACCGCGTGGTCGCCGACGCGTTCGAGGTCGCGGATCGTGAGCAGGAGCCGCGAGACGTTCCGCATCGTCCCCTCCACGTCGGCCTCCTCGCGCAGTTCGTCGCGCTCGATGAGGTCGCGGACGACGAGCTCGCTCGCCGCCTCGCAGGCGGCGTCGACCTCGTCGTCGGCCTCCGCGACGGCGTGACACAGCTCGGGGTCGGACTCCGCGTACGCCGCCATCGCCTGCTCTAACATCTCCAGCGTGTCGTCGCCGATGCGCTGGACGTCGACGTCGGGGAACACCTCGCGGTCGGCCCGCTTTGCGTACTCGCCGAGATTCGTCGCGAGGTCCGCGATCCGTTCGAGGTCGGTGATGATCTTGAACGACGCCGCGATGAACCGCAGGTCGCCGGCGACCGGCTGCTGGAGCGCGATGAGGTCCGTACACTGGCCCTCCAGCTCCAAGTAGAGTTCGTTGATCTCGGCGTCGCCGGTGATCACCTCCTCGCCTAGCTCGCCGTCCTGCCGTTCGAGGGCGTCGAGCCCCATGCGGAGGCGCTCGGCGACCACCTCGCTCATGTAGAGGACGTCGTCGCGGAGTCCCTCCAGTTTCGTCTGGTACTCTTCGCGTGGCATCGTGTTGGCGTATCCGCCACGCCGGACGCACAAAAACACGTCGGCGATAGCGAGATACCGGACGTAATTTCTGGTTATCCGGCGTACGGTCGAACGCTGCCAGTGTGTCCGGTAATTTATGTGTCGGGGAGAAACGGACCGCCATGTCACGCGAACTCGACTCGTCGCGACGACGGATGCTGCGCGGCGTCGCGGCCGGCGTGACGGCCGGGACCGTCGCGGGATGTACCGGTGGCGGCTCGGACGGCACGGGGAACGGAACCGACGGCGGAACGGGCGACGGCGAACCGGTCGCCGGCGGAGAGCTTGTGTACTCACAGCAGGTGTCGCCGATCGAGTTCGACCCGATCGTCGTCAACGACATCTACTCGCAGCAGGTGTGCTCGCAGGTGTTTGAGCCGCTGTACGCCTACGACGAGAGCACCAACCCCGTCCCGCACCTCGCACGCGAGGAGCCGACCGTCGAGCGCGACGGGACGCGGTACGTCGTGGAACTGCGTGACGGGCCGCGCTTCCAGAACGGCGAGCCCGTCACCGCCGAGGACATCCGCTACTCGTTGCTCGCGCCGGTCGAAGAGGAGACCGCCAACGCGCCGGACGTCGAGATGATAGACAGCGTCGAGGTCGTCGACGACCGGACGGTCCAGATCGATCTCCAGTACGGCTACGGCCCGTTCTACACGCTCGCGCTGACGCGGAACGTGGTGCCCGAGTCGGTCCGGGAGGCGGACAAGGAGGCGTTCAACCTCGACGCGCCGGTCGGCTCCGGACCGTTCGAGTTCGACGACTGGACGGAAGGGGAGTTCGTCGACCTAGTGAAGTGGGACGACTACTGGGGTGACCCGAAGCCGTACCTAGACCGGCTCCGGTTCGAACCCGTTGAGGAGAGCACGACGCGGGTCGTCTCCTTAGAGACCGGCGAGTCGGACGTCGCCGACGGGATCACCCCCCAGACGTGGGAGACGGTCGAGAGCGCGGACAACATGTCGCTCCAGTCGGAGCCGGGCATCTCCTACTACTACATCGCGTTCAACTGTAACGAGGGACCGACGACGGACCCGCAGGTCCGGGAGGCGATAGATTACGCCGTCTCGATGGACCAAGCGGTCTCGAACTTCATCGAGCCGGCCGGGGAACGCAACTACGCGCCGGTCCCGCTCCCGGTCGCCGACTCGTGGGACTTCCCCGTCGACGAGTGGGCGGATATCGGTCACGACCGCGATGTCGACCGGGCCGCAGAGCTGCTCGCGGACGCCGGCGTACCCGAAGACTACGGCTTCCGGATCATCGTCCCGCCGGACGACCTCCGCGAACAGATCGGCGTGTCGGTCTCGAACGGGCTGAAGGAGGCCGGCTACGATGCCGAGGTCCGCCGGTACGACTGGGGGACGTTCCTCGACACTTACGACACCGGAAACGAGGACGACTACAACATGTACGCGCTGGGGTGGCTCGGCGGGCCGGACCCGGACTCGTACGTGTACAACCTGTTCCACGACGAGCAGATCGGTGCCACCAACGGGACCTACTACGAGAACGACGACCTCATGGAGGAGATCATCGCCGCGCGCCGCGCCAGCGACATCGACGAGCGACGCGAGCTGTACGAGTCGATCATTCCGACGGTGCTGGAAGACCGGGTCCACCTCCCGAGCTACAGCCTCCGCGTCTCCATTGGCGTCCGCGACCACGTCAACGACTTCGTCGCCCACCCGCGCTCGCAGTACAACCCGCGGATCCTGAGCGACTACAACAACGTCTGGCTCGACCAGTAGCGACCCTCGTTCGCGGCGCGGACTCGGTCGAAGCGTTCAAATCCCGCCGCGACGACGGCTCGGACATGGAGAACTTGGAAGACATCGTCCTCGACGAGAACGAGGAGGCGCTCGCGCCCGCAGTGGTGATCGCGACCGTCGCGCTCCTCGCGGTGTTCGTCGTCGGTATCCTGGTCTCGGTCGTCGGACTCGTCGCCTGACCGGCCCGCCCGACTCGTCGCTTGACCGATCCGCTGAAACGGCGGCGACGAGCGTCTCCCCGGTCGGGACGGTCGGCTCCGTCCCCGACGCTTTTGACTTCTCCCCGGGTGAAGCCGATATGGACAGTCGGATACTCAGGGATCTCCTCGACCGCAACGACGACCACGTCGATGCGCTCGCGCCCGGCGTCTTCGACCGCCACCGCGAGGGTCAGCGCCCCGGCGTAGTCTCCGTCTGCTGTTCCGACTCGCGCGTCTCGCAGGAGGGGATGTTCGCCGTCGACGAGCCGGGGTTCCTCTTCACCTCCGGCGCGATCGGGAACAGCGTGAGCGCGCTCGTCGACGGCGAACGGGTTCTCGACGGGAGCGTGGCGTATCCGCTCCGTCACACCCACACCGAGATCATCGTAGTGGTCGGCCACACCGGATGCGGCGCGATAGACGCCGCG
>NZ_CBVY010000014.1:11831-13838 GCF_000513435.1 Halorubrum sp. AJ67
CGGGGGTCGGGGAGCGTGTGGGCCGTGAGCCTACTCGACGGCGAGGTCGTCTGGAAACAGCAGTACGGCGCGTCGACGCGGATCAACGAGCCGCGCATCGGCGACGTCGACGGCGACGGTGATATCGGTCCGGTCGCGGCCAACCGCAACGGCGAGATCCTCGCGATGACCCGGAGCGGAAGCGTGGTCGCCCGCGGCGGTCCCGACGTCGTCGTTTACGGCGGGCCGCTGTTCGCCGACGTCACCGACGACGCCGGCGACGAGGTGATCGTGGTCGCGGACGACGGGACCGCGATCGCGGTCGACACCTGAACTGCCGACGGACGTGTCCGTCTGTTTATAACTGCTGAGAGAGCGGAAACCGAACGACTGCGGGGGGTTCGAAGATCATATTCACCGGAAACTCGGTGTGTCGATTGAGCGAAAGCTACGCGGGATAGCGGGCGGTGCGTCGCCGCGAAAAGTTCCGAAACGGCAGCGCGGCCGTCAGTGGTCTTCGTCCTCGTACACCCACGCCGAGGTGTCGAGGTCGTAGTCGACGAGTTCCTCCTCGTCGAAGAACAGGTCGATCTCGCGCTCGTTCGCGCCCTCGTCCTCGTGGTCCGACGCGTGGATCACGTTGTGGCCGAGGTCTAAGCCGAAGTCGCCGCGGATCGTGCCCGGGGCGGACTCGGCGGGGTCGGTCTCGCCGACCATCGCGCGGACCTGTCGGGTCGCGTCCGCACCCTCCCAGACCATCGCGAAGACGGGACCGGAGGTGATAAATTCGACGAGACCGTCGAAGAATGGCTTGCCCTCGTGTTCACCGTAGTGTTCGTGGGCGAGCTCCTCGTCAATCCGGATGAACTTTCCGCCGACGAGCTTCAGCCCGCGGTCCTCGAAGCGAGAGACGATCTCGCCGATGAGTCCGCGCTGGACGCCGTCGGGCTTGACCATCACGAAGGTGCGCTCGTCGTGGTGGCTCATTCCTGGCCACCCTGACGGCGACCTTCCTCGGTCCATTCGAGGTCGCGCGCCTCGCGGCCGAGGAGGTAGTTCTTCTCCGCCTTCGAGTCGACGAAGTGGAGGATCTGTCCGTCCTTCTTCACGAACATCGTGCCCGTGCCGGGCTCGATCTCCTCGCCGGTGTAATCACAGGTGCGTGTCTCGACCATTGGTTATCGACCTCCGATGGAGTCGGCGTCGCGCTGGGTCTCCCGCAGCTGGAGCACGTCGCCCAGACGGACGGGACCCAGAACGTTCCGGGTGATGATCCGTCCCTGGTTCGATCCCTCCTGGATGCGGCACTTGACCTGCATGGCCTCGCCGTGCATCCCGGTTTTGCCGACGACCTCGATGACCTCCGCGGTCGTCGAGTCGCCGGTGCCCTCTTCTGCGCTCATGGGAGGTTATCGAAGCTCCGCGACCTTCTCGCCGATGTCCTCGACGTCGTCGGCGGCGTCGCCGGCGTCGACGACGGCGGCGGCGGCCGAGCCGACTTCGAGACCGGCGGCCTGACCGACCTCGTCTTGCGTGTCGACGAAGACGACCGGAATCCCCTTCTCCTCGGCGAGTTCGGGGAGGTGCATCACGATCTCTTCGGGGGAGACGTCCTCGGCGACGATGACGAGGTCGGCGTTGCCGCGCTCGACGGCTTTGGTCGTCTCGTTGGTTCCTTTCTTCACTGTGCCGGTGTCTCGGGCGACCTCGAGCGCTTCGAGGGATCGCTCCGCGAGGTCCGCCGGTGTGTCGTAGTCTACGTAAACGGGCATATGTTTCTCCTATCCTCCGTGTAGGCTCGCGTGTCCGTCCCGTGGTCGGTCCCTAACGGAACGGCACATCATCGACCCCACAGAGGCTGTGCGCTGTCGTAGTCAGGACATCCATAAAAGCGCTTTCAATGTCCTGCGCGTGTGCGAGCGCGGATCACGGGGAGAACCCGCGGACGGAATCGGAGAACGCGCGATCGGACTCCGCGTTTTTTATGCCCGGCTCGCACCTCCCTTCGCGTATCGAATGGTTCGTCTC
>NZ_CBVY010000014.1:14702-15867 GCF_000513435.1 Halorubrum sp. AJ67
CACCGCCGGACGGCCGTGATCTCCCACTCGGCCTATTCCAACTCCACGTCGACACCGGTCTGGATCCCCGCCGCCCTCACCGTGTTGTAAAGGAGCATCGCGCGCGTCATCGGGCCGACGCCGCCGGGTACGGGCGTGATCGCGCCCGCGACCTCGCTCGCCGACTCGTAGTCGACGTCGCCCACCAGCTCGTACCCCTTCTCCGTGTCCGCGTCGACGCGGTTGATCCCCACGTCGACCACGGTCGCGCCCTCCTTGAGCATCGACCCGTCGACGAACTCGGGGATGCCGGCGGCCGCGACGACGATGTCCGCGTCCGCCAGCTTCGCCTCTAGGTCCTCGGTCCGCGAGTGACAGACCGTCGTGGTCGCGTTCCCGGTCGGGGACTTCTGGATCAGCAGGTTCGCCATCGGCTTGCCGACGATGTCGGAGCGGCCGACGACGACCGCGTCCGCGCCCTCCGTCTCCACGTCGTACGCGTCGAGCAGCTTCTGGACGCCGTGCGGGGTACACGGCTTGAAGCGGGCGTCGCCCGCGACGAGGCGGCCGACGTTCTCGGGGTGGAAGCCGTCCACGTCCTTCTCGGGGTCGATCCGCCGGAGGACCGTCCGCTTGTCGACGTGGTCCGGCAGCGGGAGCTGGACGAGAACTCCGTGAACGTCGTCGCGCTCGTTGAGGTCGTCTATCGTCTCGTACAGCTCCTCGGCCGGCGCGTCCGCGTCGATTTCGACGTGGATCCCCTCGATCCCGACCTCCTCGCAGTCGCGCTGTTTCATCGAGACGTACGTCTCGCTGGCCGGGTCGTCGCTCATCAGCACCGTGGCCAGCCCCGGCTCGACGCCGGCGTCGGACAGCCGCGCCACCTCGTCGGCGACCGTCTCGCGCACGTCGGCCGCGACCGCCTCCCCGTCGATTGTCTCGGTCATGCGAAACCGTCGGCGGTCCCGAGGTAAAAGTGACGCGGGATCATGGTCATCGAAGTGAGATAGAAACCAGTTCGATCCGAGTATATGGATCAGACCTCGGAGAACGGCTATTCCGGGAACAGCTCCTCCTCGCGATCGACGGCGTCGATCGCGGCGACCTCCTCGTCGGTCAGTTCGAGGTCGACCGCCGCGAGGTTCGCGCGGAGGTGCGGCTCGCTCGACGCCTTCGGGATCGCGAC
>NZ_CBVY010000014.1:20092-21005 GCF_000513435.1 Halorubrum sp. AJ67
GAACGGTCGACGCGGGCCGACGCGGTCGACGACCCAGGCCCGCGACCGGGCTGAAGACGACGATCAGCGCGCCGTGAGTCGTGATGATGAGTCCCGCGAGCGACTCCGACACCCGAGGTTCGCTGAATCGCGGGGACGATCGGACCGAGTATCGCGCCCGCCATCACGGTCAGCGTCGCCGACGCGAGGATCACCCACAGGGTCGCGCGCGTCTCCGACGAGGGTGCCATCGACTCGCGTTCGGGCGGTGACCGACAACACCCTTGCGATCAGTCGTATTTCGTCCCGTTCTCGCCGGGAAATTTACGTCGCCGGCCGTCCGAACATGAAACGTCCATGCGATCGCTCCCCTCGCTCTCCAACCGCTCCTCCCCCGTCGACCGCTCCTCGCTCTCCGACTGTCCCTCACCCTCCGATCGCCCCTCGCCCACCTTCCGGAGCGGATGAGCCGAGGCGGCACCTGGTCGTTCCCGACCGCCACGGGGCGCGTCGAGGTCGCCCCGGACGAGATCCGGGTCCGGCGACGGCTGCGGACCGCCGTCGATCAGGCCGGACGGGCGCTCGCGAGGGGTCGGCTCGATCCCCTCACAGACGCGTTCGGCTGGTCCGGCGTCGGGGTCCTATTCACCGTCCTCGGCGCGATTCCGCGGCTCCTGTCGGTCGGCGACGGGAGCGAGGCCCTCTGGGTGGCGGGGATAGCGGGTGTCACGGTCGTCGGAACTCTCGCCGCGTCGATAGTGGGGGGCCGCCGCACGACGGTGCCGCTTCGCGCCGTCGAACACGTGGAGTTCGACGGTGACGAGGTGGTCGTGGTTCACGAGTCGGACGACGAGGGAGACGACGAGCTAACCGAGACGGAGATCCGGCCGCGATCGGACGACGCGCGCGCCGACGCCGCGCTCGCGCTCCGGCT
>NZ_CBVY010000014.1:22313-25147 GCF_000513435.1 Halorubrum sp. AJ67
GCTCCGGCCCGGCGGGGCTGCGCTCAGACCGAGTCGCGCTCGTCGGCCGACGCCCTCCCGCAGATGCTCACGAGGTCGTGGAGGTCGTCGATCTCGTAGGTCGGGTGGCAGTCGAGCTCCGTCGACCGCCGGTGCGGTCGACGGACGAACGCCGAGTCGATGCCGGCGTTGTCGGCCGCGCGAACGTCCGACTCGTTGTCGCCGACGAAAAGCGCCGTCTCAGCGCCGAGGTCTTCGAGGGCGCGCTCGATGTAGTACGGGGAGGGCTTCTTCCGCGAGAGGCTGGCCACCGAGGGCTCACGGCCGTACGCGACCTCGAAGTGGTCCGCCAGCCCGAAGTGGTCCAAGAGCGCGTCGACGGTCGCCTGCTGGTTCGAGGAGACGACGCCGAGCGAGGCGTCGAGCGCGCGGAGGGCGTCGACGTCGTCGTACGGGGTCTTGCGCCCCTTCCGGGCGGCGTCGATCTGGGCCGCCGCCGCGGTCTCGTCCCTGACTTGCCAGAACTCCGTCGGGTCCACGTCGTAGCGCTCGCAGATGTCGGTCAGGGTCGCGGGGTCGACGCCGACCGCGACGTCGTCGACGTGCGCGAGGTCCGGGTCCTCGACGCCGAGGCTCACGAACGCGTCCCAGGCGGCCTCGCGGAGCGTGTCGAACGGCGTCCGCCCGACCAACACCCCGTCGTTGTCGAGGACGACGGCGTCGTACACGCCTCACTCTGCGTCGCTGACGGGCAAAAAGGTTTCACACCCCGAGGAATCGGCCGCCCGAGCGCCGGACGGTCGGATCCTCACAGGCCAAACAGCCGGACGAACAGCCCCGCGAGCAGCGCGACCGTCCCGGCGATCACGCCGACGAACGGGATCGGAACCGGCAGCGGGATCACGATCAGTGCGACGCCGAGCGCGATCAGCGCGGTCGAGAGCTTTACGGCCGACCACCGTCCGCGACGCGGAAATACCTTCAGGGAGATTCCGACGGTCGGACGACGCGTCCGGGCGGACGCCACGACTCCCGCACTTTCAATACCCGGCCCGTCGAAGACTCAGAACGGACCATGAACATCTTTGATATCGCGGTGTCGGAATACGTCGAGGTCGACGTCGATGAGCGGCTCGCCAAGGTCCGTTCTATCTTCGAGCGAGAGAACCCCAAGGGGATCGTCGTCGTCGAGGACGGCGAGTACGCGGGCGTCGTCGGGGAGAAACAGCTCATGCGCTCGCGCATGGAGGACGACACGAAGGTGTCGGCGGTGATGAAGCCCGCCCCCTCGGTCGACCGACACGAGGACGTCCGCGAGACCGCCCGGCTCCTCGTCGAGGGCGACGTGAAGATCGCGCCCGTCTACGAGGGCGAGAAGCTCTACGGGATCATCACGGTCGACCAGATCCTCGAAGCCGTCATCGACAGCCTCGACGCGATCACCGTCGGCCAGATCGCGACCGAGGACGTGATCGGCATCGGCGAGACGGAGAGCGTCGGCCGCGCCATCAATCGCCTCCGCGAGAACGGCGTCTCCCGACTTCCCGTGCTCGACGACGACGGCGACCTCGTCGGCGTCGTCACCACGAACGACATCGTGGAGTTCGTCGTCCGCGACCACGAGCGGCAGGGCAGCGGCGACCGCGCCGGCGACATCGACCGGATGCTCGACATCCCCGTCTACGACATCATGTCCAGCCCGGTCGTCACGGCGACGAACGACGAGACGGCGCAGGCGGTCGTCGAGCGCATGTTCGACAACGAGGTCTCCGGGCTGGTCGTCACGCCCGCGGGTGCCGACACCGTCGCCGGGATGGTGACGAAGACCGACGTGTTGCGCGCGCTGACGTTCACCGAGGAGGACTCGATGGACGTCCAGATCACGAACGTCGACTTGCTGGAGGGGACCTCCCGCGAACACATCCGCGAGTCCATCGAGCAGGTCGTGGACAAGTACGCGGACATGCACGTCATCCACGCGCACGTCCGGCTCCACGCTCACAAGGAGAAGCTTCGCGGCACGCCCCTCATCCAGTGTCAGATCCGCCTCCGAACCAACGAGGGACAGGTCGGCGGCTCCGGCGAGGGGTACGGTGCCGAACACGCGTTCCACGTCGCGCTCGACAAGTTAGAGCGGAACGTCCTCGAAATCAAGGGCGTCAACGCCGACGAGGAGTACCGCGGCCAGCTCCTCCGGAAGCTCGGCCAGCTGTAGGCGGTTCCGCGTCCGACTCGCGGACACGCGCCGGTCTGAACTCGCGCTCGTCCGTCGAGCTCAATAAATCGATTTTTCGCCGCCGACAGCCGTCCCTATCCGTCCGAGCCCTCGGCGAGTCCGTCGGCGACGATCCGAAACGTCGCGGTGTCGCCCGCGGGCTTCGAGCGGTGCTTTTCGAGGGTCGCCCGACGGTTTCCGCCCCGGAACCGGTCGACGCGGACGATCGCACCGGTCCAGTGGTTGAGCGTGTTGCCGCCGAGCGCGCGGTCGCGGTCGCCGTCGGGGTCGGTGAACACCTGATTCGTGATCACGACGGCGATGTCGTGACGCCGGGCCAGCGAGAGGAGGTGCGTCACCTGCTTTGCGACCTTCCGAAGCGACTCGCCGCCCTCGGTGTCGCCGGCGCGCTCCAGTCGGTAGAAGCCCGTCGCGGAGTCCAACACGATCAGCTCGACCTCCTCGGCGAGCTCCTCGGCGTCGCGGACCGCCTCGCGCTGGTCGTCGAAGTCGTACGCCTCGGAGATCACCAGCCGCGCGGCGAGCTCTTCGAGGGTGTCGTCGCCGTCGCCCCGGTCGAGCCGCCCCTCGGCCAGCTGTTCGAACCGGTCGATCGACAGGCCCTCGGTGTCGATGTAGA
>NZ_CBVY010000014.1:28934-31025 GCF_000513435.1 Halorubrum sp. AJ67
CGCCCAACAGCTCGTCGACCGGGTGACAGCCGGTCGGGATCGGATCGCTCACTAGACGGGGATTCGACCGCGCTCATATTTAAAGGGTCGATCGCGGCGGTGACCAGGGGATGCGCGCGGCTCGTCGAGGAACGCGTCGATCACCGACGGAAGCGCCGCCGCTCGTCGAGCGATGATAAGTGTGAGAGAAACGGAGATGGCGTCGATCGCGTCGAGCGACGGCCGAAATCCGGTAGTGCGTGCGGACGCGTCGTCCGCGGTCGAGAGATTAGTTGCGGACGAGGTTCGTCGCGCGCGGTCCCTTGGGGGACGATTCGATGTCGAATTCCACTTCCTGACCCTCCTCGAGGTCCGGGCCGCCGACGTCTTCCATGTGGAAGAACACGTCTTCGTCGTCGTCGAGGTCGCCGTCGTCAGTCGAGATGAAACCGTAGCCGCCAGTGTCGTTGAAGAAATCAACCTTACCGTTTGCCATTGCGAATATACGTACAGCCCGTTCGGGGATAACCCTTGCGAGGGTCGTGGTACCACGGGGGTTCGAGCGATCACGCGGGCGAAACGATCCCGGTCAACGGCTCGTTTCGGGACCGTTGCGTCGGTTTCCGGTGCGCTCTCGGTCGTGTTCATCGCGTGCCACCAGTCGCGGGGTTCATTTACGCGCGACCACGTAGGTCGGACAACAACATGGACCGCCGCCACTTCCTCCGCTCGCTCGCCGGGACCGGCGTCGTCGCCGGGACGACCGCCACGGCCGGCTGTGCCGGCGTCCTCGGCGACACCGACGGTTCCAGCAACGGCGACGAGGGCTCCGACAGCCCCGACGGCTCCGGCGACGAGGAGACGATCCTCGGTCCGCCGGAGCAGAGCCGAGGCGACCCGGTCCATCCGATCCGCGGCGACGAGATGCCCGATTTTACCGTTCCCGACCCGATCACGGGCGAGGAGATATCGACATCGCAGTTCGAGGGGGAGCGCGCGTACCTGTGGACCTCGTTTTACACGAGCTGCCCGGACGGCGTCTGTCCGGCGCTCATCCTCAGACTCCGACGGGCGCAGGAGGTCGCGGCCGAGGAGGGGTTCGGTGACGAGGCCGCGTTCCTCGCGCAGACGTTCGATCCGGAGCGCGACACCGCCGACGTCCTCCGCGAGTACGCGGGCCAACGCGGTGTCGACCTCGACGCCGGCAACTGGCACTTCCTCCGTCCCGAGAGCTACGAGGCAGGCGTTGAGCTGATGGACGAGAACTTCGGGCTGAAGATCCAGAAGACCGACGGCGAACAGTACGAGAGCTTGGAGTACGCGTTCCCGCACTACGGCCTGATCCTCCTCGTGAACAAGCAAGGTATCGTCGAGCGGGCGTACCCGCGCGGCCCGGCCACCGACATCGAACGAATCGTCGACGACTTCCGACGGGTGGTCACGGCGTGAGGCGACGACACTTACTGGCGGGACTCGCGAGCGTCGGAGCCCTCGGGGGTGCGGGGGCGGTCGCAACGGGCGGCGTTCCCGACGTCCTCGGTGACGGGCCGGAACCGGTCGAACCGGTAACACTCGACACGGTCGATGCCCCGGGGAGCCGCGACGGCGAGGTAACGATCCCCGCAGAAGGCCGTCCGACGTTCGTCGACTTCTTTGCGACGTGGTGTGGCCCCTGCGAAAAGCAGATGCCCGGCCTCGTTGCGGCGCACGACGAGATCGACGACGAGGTGCTGTTCGTCTCCGTGACACCGGAGAACGTCGGGGGAAGTGTCGATCCGAAGACCGTCGTCGAGTGGTGGAAAAACCACAACGGAGACTGGCTCGTTGCGGCAGACGTCACGGCGGAACTCGCCGCGAAGCTCAACGTCCAGAACTATCCGACAGCGGTTGCGATCGACGAGACCGGTCGAATCCGTTGGTCCGATTACGGCGTTCACACCGCAGAGGAGATCGTCACGGGGATCGAGACCGCTCTCAGATGACCGGCGTCTCGCTCGCGACGAACGTCCCGTTCGCCGTCACCGCCGGCGTCGCGACGTTCTTCTCGCCGTGCGCGTACCCCCTTCTTCCGGGCTACGTCGGGTTCTACGTGAACTCCGTCGAGGCCGACTC
>NZ_CBVY010000014.1:33349-36112 GCF_000513435.1 Halorubrum sp. AJ67
GAAACGGATCGCGGGCGCGGTGATGGTCGCCGCCGGGATCGGACAGCTGTACCTCTCGCTCGTCGTGTACTGAGGCCCCGGTGTCGCGTTCGATCCGTGAAGCAGATCCTTGTCTCTCCCGTACCTTCTTAACCGACAGCGCGGAACCTCCGTACAGCCGAACCGAGACGGTTCGGTCCCCGCACGATGAATCTCGATCAGTTCACCGCCGAGAACGCACCGACGGACAGCGCGGAACCGTTCCAGCGCGAGAACAGCTACACCTTAGACGTCGCGGTCACCGGGACCGTCATGGCGAAGGCCGGCTCGATGGTCGCGTACACGGGCGACGTCTCGTTCACCGGAAAGGCCTCCGCGGAAGGGGGCATCACCGGCTTCCTCAAGGAGGCCGCCACGGGCGAAGGGACGCCGATCATGGCCGTCGAGGGTGACGGACACGTCTACTTCGCGGACGACGGCAAGAAGGTACAGGTGATCGAACTCGGTGCCGACGAGTCGATCACCGTCAACGGCGAGGACGTGCTCGCGTTCGAGGAGTCGCTCTCCTACGAGATCAACACCATCGACAGCCTCGCCGGCGCGCTCGCGGGCGGGTTCAGCAACGTCTACCTCGAAGGGCCGGGCTACGTCGCGCTCACGACGCACGGCGACCCGATCGTCTTGGAGCCGCCGGTGGCGACCGACCCCGGCGCGACCGTCGCGTGGGGCGGCACCTCGCCGGACGTGGAGGTCAACCGCAGCCTCTCGGACATGGTCGGTCAGGAGTCGGGCGAGCGGTATCAGATGCGGTTCGACGGCGACGGCGGGTTCGTCGTCATCCAGCCGCGCGAGGAGCACGCCTGAGACGGGGCCGACACCGACACGTCGGCCCCCCGTATCGGCCTACCGCGCCGCCAGCCACTCGGCGAAGCCGCCGGTGAGGAAGTTGGCGTAGTCGACGATCCCGAGGTACAGCGAGACGATCACGACGATCACGATCGGGATCCGGACGGCCCAGATCCACGCGTCGCCGAGCCCGCCGAGGCCGTCGAGTCCCTGTCGCAGTTCGTCGCGAGCGATGTCGGGGATTACCCAGCCGACGAACAGCGCGAGCAGCAGCGACCCGAGCACGAGCAGGATTCCGTCGGCGAGTAAGTCGTACAGGTCGAGGAAGATCAGGTCGACGGTGACGGGCACTCCGAGCAGGAAGACCGCCACGCCGAGCGCGGCCGACGCCGGGACCCGAGCGACGCCGACCTCGTCGATCAGGTACGAGACCAGCACTTCGAGGATGCTGATCGCCGAGGAGAGCGCGGCGATCCCGACCATCCCGAAGAAGACGACGCCGAGGATCCGGCCGCCGGGGATGCCGGCGAACGCCGACGTGAGGCTCACGAAGATCGCGCCGGGACCGCCCGTTCCCGGCTCGATCCCCACCGAGAAGAGGATCGGGAAAACGACGAAGCCGACGAGGACGGCGACGAGCGTGTCGAGCGTCGCGATGATCCCCGCGTCGGCCGCGAGGTTCCGGTCCTCGCCGAGGTAGGAGGCGTAGGTGATCATCACGCCCATCCCGAGCGACAGCGTGAAGAACGCCTGTCCGGCGGCGGCCGGCAGGATTTCCGTCCAGTTCGCCGCGATCGTTCCGAAGTCGGGCGAGAGGTAGTAGGCGTACGCCGCGCTCGCGCCGTCGAGGGTGAATCCGTACGCCGCCAACCCGAGCAGGAGGACGAGGATGGCGGGGACCATCACCTTCACGCTCAGTTCGATCCCGCGCCGGACGCCGGCGGCGATGATGCCGATGACGAGCAGCATGAAGACGGCGTGGAAGAGGAGCGTGTCGAGTCCGGTCGAGACCGTGCCGAACAGCGCCTCGGCCTCGGACGGATCGGTGAGGGTGAACCCTTCGGTGATCCCGATGAGCGTGTACCGGAGGAACCAGCCCGCGACGACGCTGTAGTACGAGAGGATGATGAACCCGGTGACGACGAACAGCCAGCCGGCGTACGACCACGCGCCGCTGCCGAGTTCACGCAGCGCGCCGACCGGGTTCCGGTCGGTCCGGCGTCCGATGACGAACTCGACGAGGATCGCCGGGAATCCGATCAGCGCGACGAACGCCAGATAGGTGATCAGAAACGACGATCCGCCGTACTGGCCGGTGATGAACGGGAATCTCCAGATGTTCCCGAGTCCGACCGCGCTACCGACCGCGGCGAGGATGAACCCCGCTCGCGTCGCCCATGTCTCGCGTGCCATTGATACCGGAGAAATTCCGTTGCGGCGTAAAAACGTGTCTCTCCGGCGCTGAGACAGGTAACGAACATTCCTGATCGTTCGTCCAATCACCCCTGAATCGAGTCCCGACCGTGAATTTAATAGCCGGACGGCTACCTCACGGGGTATGGAACGCGTAGACGTCGCGATCGTGGGTGGCGGTCCGGCGGGGTCCTCCGCAGCGCACGCGGCCGCGACCGGCGGCGCTGACGCGCTCGTGCTCGAAAAGGGAGTCCCCAGAGCCGACCGCGACCGGCTCGGTCCCGACTCGACCGACGCCGCGGGCATCCTCGACTACTGGGTCGACATCATGGGGATCCACCCCGACGAGTTCGACGACGGGGTCGTTCAGCGCGAGCTGAACCGCGCGGAGTTCCGTGGCCCGGAGGAGGCGGCGACGCTCGAATCCACCGGCATCGACTCCTCGTACGACAAGTTCGGGTACACCTTCCAGCGCGCACGCTTCGACGACTGGCTCCGCGACCGCGCCGAGGACGCCGGCGCGGC
>NZ_CBVY010000014.1:38930-42094 GCF_000513435.1 Halorubrum sp. AJ67
CTCGGCGACCGCCTCGGCGAGCGAGCCGGCGTGCCACGGGAACGACTCGACCGCGAACGCCTCCGGGAGCTCCTCGTCGGCGAGCCGCTCCACTTCGATGGTGTCGGTGACGACGCGGAGGTCACCGTCGTAGCCGGCGGCGGCGACGCCCGTCGTCGCGTCGGCGTCGACGACGTTGTCGCCGCCGGTGAGCCACGCGAATCCGTTGGGGCGCGCGAACCAGACCGCTTCGAGCCCGCGCTCGTCTAAGTACGCGTCGAGCCTGTCGGTGCGGGCGGAGAGGTCGACCATACGGACGGACTCTCGCCGGGCCAGTAAAACCGGTCGGAACCGATCGGGATCGGTCGGCGCGCGGAGCGTAACGGACCGGTAACGGGCGCGGAGTCGGAGAGGCGTCGGAATCGGGAGTCGTCACCGCGCTGTCATCCGATCGATTCGCCCGACGCCCCCGACGCGAAGCCCGAAACGAAAGGTTCAATTACGTTCCACGGAAACAACGAGATGCGTCAGTAAGCCCCTTCGGGTTGGTAGTCTAGTCCGGTTATGACACCTCCTTGACATGGAGGAGGCCGGCGGTTCAAATCCGCCCCAACCCACTTCTGATTCTTCGCAACGACGAGCGATAGCGAGGAGTCCGTAGAATCGAAGTGGTGACAGCGGTTTGAACCCTGCCAGTCGCGCGCAGCGAACGAATGTGAGCGAGCACGTCTGGCACCGGTTCAAATCCGCCCCAACCCACTCCTAATTTCCCGCGACGACGAGCGACAGCGACCGGTCTCGACGCGGGGGACTGACCCGCCCTTTGAGCGTGGAGCGATGCGAAGTTTCTTTTACTTCACTCCGGAGGATCCGGGTAGATGAGTGACCGAGGCGGTCGAGCGCTGGACGGGTCCGAATCGCCGACTTCGAACCGTGACACGGCGGATTCTCTCGCTCCGACGGCGGCAGAATCGGCCGCCTCGACCGCCGCCGACGCGCCGTCGACCGGGCGACTGGTCGTCGTCTGCGGACTGCCCGGCGTCGGCAAGACGACCGTCGCCGAGCGGATCGCGGACCACGTCGACGGGCGGATACGGCGGACCGACGTGATACGGAAGGAGCTGTTCGACGACCCCGAGTACACCGACGCGGAGACGGAGGCCGTCTACGACGAACTCCTCGCCCGGGCTCGCGAGGACATCGACGCGGGCGACGCCGTCGTCCTCGACGCGACGTTCGCGGACGACTGGTTCCGGGCGGAGGCCCGCGAGACGGCCGCAGAGACCGCGGGGGCGTTCGACCTCGTCGAGGTCGACTGCGACGAGGACGTCGTCGAGCGACGGATCGAGCGCCGGGACGGGATCAGCGACGCGGACTTCGAGATCCACCTCCACTTCAAGGAGCTGTTCGACGAGGTCGCCGGCGACCACGTCGTCGTCGACAACTCCGGCACGGAGGCGGAGACGTTCGCGCAGGTCGACGCCGCGTTCGCCGAGGGTGCGACCGCCGACCGCGACGACCGGGCGGCGACGGTCACCGACGCCGAGTGAGGACGCGCTCGGTATGTGAACAGATGGCGTGACGAGCGGGCGCACACGTCTCAAATCACTTATACGGGCGAACGCACAACGGAAGGTATGAGCGAAGAATCCGGGCGGAAGAACCTGCGGATGCCCAACGACGACGAAGTGTTCGCCGTGGTGACGGAACACCTCGGCGGCAACCACGTTCAGCTGCGCTGCGCCGACGGCGTGGAGCGACTCGGTCGGATCCCCGGTCGGATGAAGTATCGCACGTGGATCAGCGAGGGGGACGTGGTCCTCGCCGAGCCGTGGGACTGGCAGGACGAGAAGGCGAACGTCGAGTGGCGGTACGAGGACGAGGATGCCGACCAGCTCCGCCGCGAAGGCCACATTCAGTAATCGAGCGCGAGTTCACGCCCTGCGTAGCAGCCGAACATGGCAGATCGCCGCTGACCGCCCTCCAATCTGACTTCTTCTCGACGAACGGTCCACCACCTCCGGTGGCTTCGCGAGCGACACGGGACCACGAGAGATATCCGTGAGCCGCCGGACACCGGAGATACTGAGATCGCCGTTCTCTATTCGTGTACAGTATTGTGAGTACTATCCAAAACCATTATTACGGCGAGGCGCGTACCCACTGATATGAGTTCGACAGAAGCTGCTCCCGCAGAACCGATTCGGCTAGCCGACACCGACGCGTTCGACGCGCACGTCGCCGACCACGACGTCGTCCTCGTCGACTTCTACGCCGACTGGTGCGGTCCGTGTCAGATGATGGAGCCGGCGGTCGAGGCGGTCGCGAGCGACACCGACGCGGCGGTGCTGAAGGTTGACGTCGACGAGCATCAGGCGCTGGCCGGCGAGTACGGCGTCCAGAGTATTCCGACTCTGCTCGTGTTCTCGGACGGCGAGTTAGCCGATCAGATGGTCGGCGCGCAGACCGAACAGGCGCTCGTCGACGCGGTCGCCGAGCCCTCCGCCTGAACCCCCGCGTCGCACCGCGTTCGCCCGACAACCGCCGATTCCGGACCACGGAAACCGACACCATGAGAAGGGTAACACTCGATGACAACGGTATGACCCCGAGAGAACTCCGCGCGGACATCCCCGCGCTCGGCGACGCGGCGTACTTCAACTTCGGCGCGCACGGGCCCAGCCCGGAGTACGTCGTCGAGGCGGCCGGCTCCTTCGTCGCGGACCACGAGTACGGCTCCGCGACGACCGACCCCTACGAGTACGCCTTCGAGACGTACGAGGCGGTTCGCGAGCGGATCGCGGCGTTCGTCGGCGCGGACCCCGAGGAGGTCGCCCTGACCGAGAGCACGAGCGACGGGATCGCCCGCGTCGGCGGCGCGATCGACTGGGAGCCGGGAGACGTCGTCGTCCGGACCGACCTCGAACACCCGGCGGGAGTCCTCCCGTGGCAGCGGCTCGAACGCGAGGGCGTCGAAGTGCGCGTGCTGGAGACCGAGGACGGCCGCGTCGACCGCGACGAGTACGCCGAGGCGGTCGCCGACGCTCGACTGGTCTGTTTCAGCGCGATCACGTGGACCCACGGCACCCGACTCCCGGTGCGAGAGCTCGTCGAGATCGCCGACGACGCCGGCGCGTTCACCCTCGTCGACGCGGTCCAGTCGCCCGGACAGGTCCCGATGGATC
>NZ_CBVY010000014.1:43738-44687 GCF_000513435.1 Halorubrum sp. AJ67
CGACGCCGCGGCCGACCCGCGCCGCGCGCGGTCGGTTACCGAGCGTCGCGGACCCGAGGCGACGAGATCGAGTTCAAGCCCGGCGCGGGACGCTTCGAGGTGGGAACGACGACCGCGGCGGCCCACGTCGGCCTCGTCGAGGCGCTCGACGCGATCGACGCGGTCGGGCTCGACGCGATCGAGTCCCGGATCGAGTCGCTCACGAACCGCCTGAAGGCGGGCGTTCCGGACGACCACCTTCTCAGTCCGCGAGCGTACGAGTCCGGGCTCGTCACGATCGACGTCGACGACCCGGAAGCGACCGTCGACCGGCTCGCCGATGAGGGCGTCGTCGTCCGGTCGCTGCCGGGTCCGGACGGGATCCGGGCGTCGGTCCACGCCGTCTCGACCGAGGCGGAGATCGACCGGCTCCTCGACGGGCTCGACGAGGAGTTTTAGCGCTGGCCGTCCAGGGTCGCACATGGGATTCCACACGTTCGACGCGGACGGGGCGGACCGGTTAGAGCGGGCGGCGGTGCGGTACCGCTGGGTGTCCGCGGAAGAGGTCGTCGGGCCGTTCGCGGCCGGTGAGTTCGGCGTCCTTGCCGACCTCGGGAGCGGCACCGGATTCTACACCGACGACGTCGCCGAGCGCGTCGAGACCGTCTACGGCGTCGACGTCCAGCCGGAGATGCACGAGTACTACCGCGAGAAGGGCGTCCCCGAGAACGTCGAACTGGTCGCGAGCGACGTCGCGGACCTCCCGTTCGCGGACGACGAACTCGACGGCGCGTTCTCGACGATGACCTACCATGAGTTCGCGAGCCCGGAAGCGCTCACGGAGATCGCCCGGGCGGTCCGCGCCGGAGGACCGCTCGTCGTGTTCGACTGGTCGGCGGACGGCGACGGCGACCACGGACCCCCGGTCGACGAGCGGTTCACCGCCGCCGACGCCGTCGCGGCGCTGGAG
>NZ_CBVY010000014.1:46424-47664 GCF_000513435.1 Halorubrum sp. AJ67
GGGCACCGTAGGCGACCGCCGAGCTCGAGGAACGAGCGCCTCAGCGTCCGATTTGAACGTTCGTGAAGAAATACCGTTAGGTGCGTCCGGCCCGTAGACGAGGTATGGTCGCTCGTTTCCGATCAGCCGCCACGGCCGTGCTCGCCCTGCTCGCGACGCTCGTCGCGCGACCGGTCGCGGCCCACGTCGACTACGTTACCGAGGACTCCGGCGACCCGATGGACGCGGTGACGTTCGTCGTCGACGTGCTCTCGGAGCCGTTCAACGCGGCGCTTTTCGCCGGCTCGGGGCTCGTCGCGCTCGTCGGACTCGCCGCCTACCTGTGGGTGCGACCCACCATCGTCGACGTGGTCGTCCTCCGCGAGAAGCTCGCCGGCTACGGCGACCTCGTCCCGTGGATGCTGCGGCTCGCCGTCGGACTCCCTCTCGTCGGCGCTGGCTTCCAGGGGTACCTCTTCGCGCCGACGCTCTCGTTTAACACCGCAGTGAACCCGTTCCTCCGGGTGCTTTTCATCGGACTCGGGTTCTTCATTCTCTTCGGGCTCGGGACTCGGATCGTCTCGGCGGTCGGGCTGGCGACGTACGCGTGGGTGTTCCTCGCCGTCGACTCGTCCGTCGTCCTCGCGGTAGAGTACGTCCCGGTGTTCGTCGCGCTGGTGATCCTCGGCGGCGGCCGACCGAGCGCGGACGACATGCTGTTAGAGGTCGCGAGCACGCCGGGGTCGTACTACGGCCGGATCGACCCGGTCCACCACCTGAAGTCGTTCCTCGACGAGTCGACGGCCCCGTTGCGGCGGTACGTGCCGACGGTGCTCCGGGTCGGGATGGGCGTCTCGTTCGTCTACCTCGGGCTGATCCAGAAGCTCGCAGACCCCGGCAGCGCGCTCCTCGTCGTCGAGAAGTACGACCTCACGTCGGTCGTTCCGGTCGACCCCGGACTGTGGGTCGTCGGAGCCGGCGTGACCGAGGTCGCGGTGGGGCTGGCGCTCATCGCGGGCTTTTTTCACCCGCGGCGCGGCCGCGCTCTCGTTCGTGCTGTTCACCACGACGCTGTTCGGGCTCCCGGACGACCCCGTCCTCGCGCACGTCGCGCTGTTCGGCATGGCGTCTGCCGTCTTCACGCTCGGCTCCGGGCCGCTGTCGTTCGACCGGTGGGTCGGTCGTCCCGCGCTCGGCGACGAGGAGCCGGTCGCGGCGGCGGACTGACGGTCCACTCCAGTCGGCGTCCGTCCGACCGGCA
>NZ_CBVY010000014.1:50490-52200 GCF_000513435.1 Halorubrum sp. AJ67
CAGGGCCACGACGTCGCGGCTGTCCTTGCGGGCGGCCGCGACGGGATGGAGTCGCTGTCGGGGTCGCTGTACGAGTCGCCCGCCTACGCGTACGGCGCGGCGACGTACGCGCTCGCGGAGCGCGGCGCGCTCACCAACGCCGTGATGCCGTACGCCGAGTCGCTGGAGACGTTCGCGGAGTGGTTCGCACAGCTGTGGGCCGAGAGTCTCGGCAAGGACGGACTGGGCCAGACTCCCGCCCGGGCGCTCGGCGCGACCGACCAGCACTCCCAGCTCCAGTTGTATCGCGCCGGGCCGCCGGACAAACTGGTGACGCTCGTGCGCCCGACCGAGCGCGCCGACGTGCCGATCCCCGAGACCGACCTCGACGGGCTGGCGTACCTCGGCGGCTCGTCGCTCGGCGGGCTGCTCGACGCCGAGTTCGAGGCGACCGAGGCGAGCCTCGCGGCGGCAGACGTTCCCAACGTGCGCGTCGAGATCGACCGCGTCGACGAGCGAAGCCTCGGTGAGCTGCTCTACGGAATGGAGGCGGCCTGCGTGCTGTACGGCGAGCTCGCGAGCGTCTCGACGTTCACCCAGCCCGCGGTCGAGTGGGGGAAGAAGGCGGCCCGCGGACTGCTCGGCGGCGGCGACTTCGAGGAGGCCGACGCCGTCACGGAGAAGCGCGAACTGCGGATCGACTGAGGCCGCGAATCGACACTCGCGAGAGAACCGACGCCCCCGGTCCCTTCCGGTGCGTCTAAACCGCCGCGAGCCGTATCGCCGGCGATGAGCGACGACCCCCCCGCGGCGGCGGTCGGCGAGCGGTTGACTCGCGTCGCGAGCGCGCTGTTCGCGATCGTGTTCGCGTTCCTCGTCGCGAACGCAGTCACCGTGCCCGGAACGAACTTTGCCGCCTCCCTCGGGCTAGTGTCGGAGGGATCGAACGGCTACCGGCTGCTCCAGACCCTGCTCCAGTTCGCCGGGTTCGTCGCCGCGATCGCGGGGTACCTCGCCGTCACCGACCAGTGGGACCTCGCTCGCGCCTCCCGGCCGACCGCCCGCGAGGCGGGGATCATCGTCGGCGGCGGCGTCCTCCTCTTCGGGTTCCAGTACGGGGCCCTGTTCGCGCTCGATCAGATCGGCCTCTCGACCGGGCAGAACCAGGCGGTCGTCCCGGGCGGCGACCCGGTCACCTACTACCTCGCGATGATCGCGGTGTCGCTCGCGGTGGTCGGCCCGGTCGAGGAACTGCTGTTTCGCGGCGTCGTTCAGGGCGGGATCCGGCGCGCGTTCGACGCCGCCCCCGCGATACTCATCGCGAGCGTCGCGTTCGGGCTGATCCACCTGCCCGCGGTCTCCGGGACGATGGTCGAGCAGTGGGCGTACGTCGGCGTCGTCGTCGTGTTGGGAGCGGTCCTCGGCGCGTTCTACGAGTGGACGGACAACGTGGTGGTCCCCGGGCTGGTACACGGTGTGTACAACGCGGTCACCTACGTGGTGTTGCTCGCGCAGGTGGTCTGAGACCGGAAAAACGGTCACTCTTTGGGGGCGCTGAAGGCGTATCCGCTCGCTACGACGCAGTTGCTTTCGTCACAATCGAGACCCCCGAAGCCCCAGTCGCTCGGCGATACGCGGTCACCGACTTGGACACGACCGCCGAAGCCCCAGCCGCGAGGACTCGCGCGGCTCGCTGCGCTCCTCACTCGGTCGCTACCGCTCCCTCGTTGC
>NZ_CBVY010000014.1:53664-55794 GCF_000513435.1 Halorubrum sp. AJ67
GACCCGACCCTCGCGGCGCAGCTCGGGGAGCCACTCACGCCAGACGCGCTCGGCGAGGTCGTCGTGGTCCGTCGCGTCCACGTCGCCGCCGATGCCGTACGCGAGCTGCGCGATGTTCTCGACGTGGATCGGATCGAGCGTCACGGCCGTAGACCGGGCCGGCCCGACATAAAAGTCGTCGGCTTGGAGACCGCGGGCGGCGAGCGCGCCGACCGGTAGTCGGGGAACGAGTCGGGGCCGCATCTGTCGCGCCCCGAGGAGGACGCGGCTCACGCCGCTGACGGAACGGCTTCGACTACCGCGGGAGAAGCGGCAATTTCTTTCGCCGACCGTAACTCGCCGGCTAAACCTGTTACCCCCCGTCAACTACGCTACGACACCTGAACGGCAGTATCAGGGCTAATACTTGGAGGGAATGTGCTTTTAACTCGAACAACAACCGGCGCGTATGGGAGAAACTGCGAGCAGCGTACCCTCGGAGGGGTCTGGCGGGCTGACGGAGAGCGTGCGAGAAGTGATCCGCTACACCCCCGACGGCACCTCGATGCCGAAAGAAATGTGGAAGCCGCGGCACCGGAACATCCTGATTTTGACCGTCATACAGGTGCCGGTGTTGATCGCGATGGGGCTGTACAGCGGGACCGAATCGATCACCGGGGCGCAGATTCCGGCGACGCCGCTGTGGATGCTCGGGGGGTTCGTCGCCGTCGTCCTCGCGACCGCCGCGCTGGCGAACTGGTCGCGGCTCGGCCGCCGCCAGCGGACGGTGCTCACGGCGTTCAGCCTCATGACCGTCTCGATGGCGCTGGTGAAGCTGTCGGGCGGGTACATCGAGGCGCACTTCAGCTTCTTCGTGTTCATCGGAATACTCGCGCTGTACGAAGACTGGCTCCCGTTCGCCGTCGGCGTCGGGTACGTGGCGGTCGGCCACGGCGCGTTCAGCCTCATCGACTCGAGTCTCGTCTACAACCACGCCGCGGCGATCGAGAATCCGATCGTCTGGGGCGGGATTCACGCGTTCTTCGTCCTCGGGCTCTCCGGCGCGCTGATGGTCAACTGGTACTCGATCGAGAAGTCCCGAGAGGCGGCCCGCGAACAGCTCGAACTGGCCGAACGGAAGCAGTCCGAGATACAGGACGTCGAGGCGGCGAAGGCGGAGGTCGAGGAGCGCCGCGAGGAGGTCGAGCGCCTGAACAGTCACTTGGAGACGAAGGCCGACGACTACAGCGCGGCGATGGACCGCGCGGCCGACGGCGACCTGACGGTCCGGCTCGACGCGGACAGCGAGAGCGAGGCGATGGCGCAGATCGGCGCGGCGTTCAACGGGATGATGGACGACATCGACGAGGCGATGGGCGAGGTGCGGTCGTTCGCGCGGGACGTGTCGACCGCGAGCGAGAACACGGTCCGCGGCGTCGAGACCGCGAGCGACCGGAGCGAGACCGTGAGTCAGTCCGTCACCGAGATCGCCGAGGGCGCGGACGAGCAGCGCGAGATGCTCAGACAGGTGTCCGACGAGATGAACGACCTCTCGGCGACGATCGAGGAGGTCGCCTCCTCGACGCAGACGGTCGTCGAGGTCGCGGAGCAGACCGCGGACATCGCCGACGAGGGCGAGGAGACCGCGGAGACCGCGATCGAGCGCGTCGAGGAGTCCCGCGAGGCGCTCGACTCCGCCGCGGGAACGGTCCAGCAGCTCGACGACCGGATGGAGGACATCGGCGAGATCGTCGACCTCATCGGCGACATCGCAGAGCAGACGAACCTGCTCGCCCTGAACGCGAACATCGAGGCCGCGCGCGCCGGCGGGAGCGGCGGCGGCAGCGACGGGTTCGCCGTCGTCGCCGACGAGGTGAAACAGCTCGCCGAGGAGACCCAAGACGCCGCTACGGAGATCGAGGAGCTGATCGGCGACACGCAGTCGCGGACCGAGGGAACGGTGACGGCCGTCCGAAGCGCCGAAGAGAACATCGCGGCGGGTGCCGAAGCGGTCGAGGACGCCGCGGACGCGTTCTCGCAGGTGTCGGACAACGCGAAGGAGACCGACGAGGGGATTCGTATAACTTCGTATAATGTATGCTATACGAAGTTATTTACGAACGACGACCGCGGCGGCCCGACGTTCGGCCG
>NZ_CBVY010000014.1:55814-59385 GCF_000513435.1 Halorubrum sp. AJ67
AGGCGGTCGACCGCGGCCCCCTGCTCTCGGGCGTAGAGGACCGCGGCGGCCTCGATGGTGATCGCCAGCGCGCGCTGTCGCTCGTTGATCGCGGCGACCGCGCGCTGCTTCTCGACGCCGGTCGCGACGACCGCGTCGAGCGCGCTCTCGAAGGTGGACTGCTCGCGGAGAATCGACTCGTCAGGGGCGAACCCCTCCGGGAGGGTCACCTCCGCGGGGTCGAACTGCGGGACCAGGTCGCCGTCCTCGGACGCGAGGAGGCCGCGCCCGAGCGCGACGTCGACGAGCCGCTTCGCCTGATCGGGCGAGAACCACTCCCGCTCCAGCGACAGCGCGACGACGAACTCCCCCTGCCCGAGCCGGTCTTGGGCTTCGGCCTTGAACGGGGCGGCGACGGCGACCTCCAGACTCATGTGAGACGGACGGCTCGGCGGGCGCGTAAACGTGTCGAACGCCGGATCGCGAGCGGGTGCGAGTCAGGCCGGCGAGCGCGCCGGCAACGCCGAACGCGACCGACGCGAGCCCCCAAGCGTACAGCCACCGGTCGGACATAGACCGGATCGATCCCGCGCGAGGCATAACCGATCCGGTCGAGGCGGTCGGTTCCGGGATCGGGTGGAGGCAGGGGGTTCCGGGATCGGAAAGGAGCGAGTGGTTCCGCGATCGGAAGGAGATGTCCGACCCGGTCCGAACCTCGGAGCGGAAGAGCGAGCGTCAGTCGTCGCTGCCGGGGGTCGCGGTCGGCGTCTTACCGGGGTCGTCGGCCGAGACCGGGTTCACGTCGATGGTGTAGCCGGTCAGGGCCATGACGAACAGCACGACCGGCGAGAAGAACGCGAACAGGTAGTACGGCGCGTACTCCAGCGTCGGCACGCCGGTGGCGCTCGCCATGAAGACGGCTCCCGCGTGATACGGGATCAGCGCGCCGGTCGGGGTCCCAGCGGCCTCGACCGCGCGGGAGAGCTGGTCGGAGTCCATCCCGAACTCGTCGTAGGTGTTCCGGAGCGTGACGCCCGGCAGAACGATGCTCATGTACTGCTGGGCGGTGAGCGCGTTGATGAGGATGGCGGAGATGCCGGTTCCGGCGATGAGCGCGCCCGGACTCCGCACGGCCGAGGTGAACGCGTGGGCAATCACCGCGAGAACGCCCGTGCGCTCTAAGATGCCGCCGAGCGAGAGTGCGGCGACGACGACCGTGATCGTCCACGCGGATCCGGTGAGTCCGTCGGTCGCGAGGAGTTCGTTCACCGTGTTCGAGGCCGACTCGGGCGCGGTGCCGTACATGAACGTCTCCCACGCGGCGACGAAGCCGGCCCCCTGAAGGAGGATCGTCGTGAACGCACCGGCGAACACGCCCGCGACGAGGGTCGGGAGCGCGGCGTACCCGCGCAGCGCCAAGCCGAAGGTGACGACGAGCGGGACGAAGGCGAGGACGGTGATCGCGTACGTCTCGGTGAGACCGCCCTGAATCTCGGCGATCCGTCCCGCCGGGATGGAGCCGCTAACCCGGAGTCCGACAGCGGCGAACGCGATCACGGCGAGCCCGAAGGCGATCGCGGTGCCGGTCCGCATCCGGCGGATGTGTGCGTACAGGTCGGTGTTAGTGACGCCGGCGGCGAGGTTCGTCGTGTCGGAGAGCGGCGACTGCTTGTCGCCGGCGTACGCGCCCGAGAGGACGGCCCCGACCGTCATCGGGGCGGGGACGCCGAGCCCCGCGCCGATGCCGACGAAGGTGACGCCGAGCGTCCCGACCGTCGTCCACGAGGAGCCGATGGCGAACGCGACGACGGCGGCGAGGACGGCGGCCGCCGGGAGGAAGGTCGTCGGCGAGAGTATCTCCAGCCCGTAGTACATCAGGCTGGGGATCGTGCCGGCGCTGACCCACGTCGCGATCAGCCCGTAGATGGTGAAGATGATGAGGATCGCCTGCAGACCCATCACGAGTCCGTTCGCGACCCCGTCGAACAGGTCGTCCCAGTCGTAGCCGAGCCACAGCCCGAACGCGCCGACGAAGGCGATACTCCAGAGGAGCGGTGGGTGCGGGTCGAGACCGAGGACGGCCGAGCCGATACCGAGGAACGCCACGATGGCGAGGACCGGGACCAGCGCCGCCGCGAGGCTCGGGCGGCGGTCCGGGTCGAGGTCCTCGTACGCCGTGGGCGTGAACGAGCGTGGCATGACCGCAATTATTCCTTTGAAGCATAAGAACGTCTCGAAATATGCGCGAATAATATAATAATCATTCATCTTGTTCTCGGCGGGCGGCGGTGAAGGGAAGCGTTTCCCCCAGCACCTCCCGCGTCTAACCGTGTGCCGCCGTGTCGCGGCGGTCCGCGAACGGACGGTCTTATACGCGTCGGCGGCGAAGCCGGGGTAACATGATATTTGAGGGCCTCCCGACGACTCCGCGCGCGGAGGAACTCGTCGACAAGGCGTTCTCGCGGGCTGCTCGGGCCGGACGCGCGAAGCGCGGCCACGAGGCGCAGGAGTCGATGCTGCGGACCGCCGGCAACGTGCTCTCGGACAACCTGGAGAACGTCGTCACCTCGTGGCCCGACTTCGGCTTCGACGTCGACCCGTTCTACTACGAGCTGGCCGACGCCATCGTCGACGTCGACCGCCTCCGACAGGCGCTCTCGCAGGTGATGTGGGCCAGCCGCCAGATCGAGGACCTCCGCGACGAGTACACGACGAAGATCCGCAACTCCGACGTCGACACCGCGCGGAAACACCGCAAGCAGGCGTTCGCCCGCATGGCGGACGTGATGGACCAGATCGAAGACGATCTGCGGTACATCGGCGACTCGCGCGATCAGCTGAAGGTGCTCCCGGACATCCGTCCCGACGAGCCGGCCATCGTCGTCGCCGGCTACCCGAACGTCGGGAAGTCCTCGTTCGTCAACCGCGTCACCCGCGCGTCGAACCAGATCGCGGAGTACCCGTTCACCACGAAGGGCGTCCAGATCGGTCACTTCGAGCGGAACCACGTCCGGTACCAGATCGTCGACACGCCCGGGCTGCTCGACCGGCCGGAAGAGGAGCGCAACGACATCGAGCGGCAGGCGGTCAGCGCCTTAGAACACCTCGCGGACGCGGTCGTCTTCGTGCTCGATCCCTCCGGCGACTGCGGCTACCCGCTCGACGTCCAGCTCGAACTCCGCGAGGAAGTCCGCGAACTGTTCGGCGCGGACGTGCCGCTGCTCACGGTGGCGAACAAACACGACCGCTTCGAGGCGGTCAGAGCCGAGTCCGTCGACGCGACGATGAGCGTCACCGAGGACGAGAACGTCGAGGCCGTCCTCGATCTGGCCGTCGACGCGGTCGGCTACGAGCCGGACCTCCCCACCCGCGACGGGGAGTAACCGGTCGAAACGCTCCTCGCGCCGTCACGGGCGAAAGAGACCGATAGCCGCGTTCTCAGGCCGGAACCGCTTCGTACACGACGTTCACGGAGACGCTCACGCTCACGTCGCCCGTCTCGACCGCGGTCGAAGCGCCGCCGGACGCGTCCCCGCCGTCCGCCGCCGCGTACGACTCGGCCACGTACGGCCGCGACTGCGACTGCGCGGTC
>NZ_CBVY010000014.1:61278-65531 GCF_000513435.1 Halorubrum sp. AJ67
CCGGTGCCGTCGGCGTCGGCGAGCGCGTCGGCGACGGATGCGTCCGCGGCGTCGGCAGCGCCGCTGTCTGACTCCCCCGTTGTCGCCGTCGGGGTCCGCGTCACCGTTGCCACCACCGTCGCCGTCACCATCACCGCCACCGTTGCTATCTCCGTTGCCCCCGACATCCCGCACGTCGGTCCCCTGCGACTGTTCAGGGTCGCGGTCGACCCCGCCCGACAGATCGGTCGCGCGGCGACCGGAGCCGAACAGCCGCTCGCGCAGCGACCGCGAGCTGGGGCGTTCGGTGAGCAGCACCGAGGCGTCGACCTCGTGGATCACGTCGAGGTGGAGCGAGTTCGAGACGAGCCGGGAGAGCAGGCCCTTCTCCGTTGCGCCGATGATGACGAGCGTCTTGTCGGTCGCGCCTCGACGATGGCCGACTCGACGTCGCCGCCGTCGTCGACGACGAACTCGGCGTCCGTGAGCCCGTGTTCGTCGGCCCACGCCGCGAGGAACGACCTCCCGTCTTCCCGGTTCTCCGGGCCGTCGACCACGTGGAGCAACGTCACCTCGGCGTCGGCGGTGTCCGCGAGCACCTTCGCCACCTCCGCGCTCAGCGCCGAGTCCGGCCCGCCGGAAGTGGGGATAAGGATCCGCGAGGTGTCGAGGTCCTGCTCGTTGAGGATGAGGAAGTCGCAGGGGAGCTGGTTCGTCAGCTCGTCGATCGGGCGCTCGGCGCGGGCGGCGCTCCACAGCTGGTCGTCGCCCCAGCCCATCAACACCGCGTCCGGGCGGGTCCGGCGCGCCATGTTGAATACCTCCTCGAACGAGCGGTGCGAGATCACCGTCGACGTCGACACCTCGACGTCGTAGTCGGCCGCCGTCGACCGGAGGTTCGCCATTCCCTCGGCGGAGACATCGGCTATCCGACGGCCCGCGTCGCCCGAGGACAGCGACATGCGCTCCGGCGCTTGGACGACGTGAACGATGTGGACGACGCCCTCCTCGTGGCTGCTCGCGAGCCGCGCCGCCAGCTCGACTATCGGCCCGTCGGTCCGCGGGTTCGTGATCGGCACCATGATACGGTACCCCTCGCCCGCGAACAGGGTCGCCTCGGTGGCGTCCAAGATCGGGACGTACGATCGACCGGCCGCGCGGCCGAACACCCACTCGGGCACGGTCAGGCGGCGGCTCACGCCCTCGAAGCGAGCCTCTTCGAGCCGCTCCTCGCTCGTTTGGAAGTAGTTGACGAGCGTCACCAGGACGACGCCGCCGATAGTGTTACCGAGCAACACCGGCACGACGAAGCCGATGAGGCCGGAATAGAGGCTAATCTCCGCGCCGTACAGCGGAATACTGTACTCGAAGAACAGGTACACGACCTCGGTGAAGGAGACAACAACGTGGAACAGGTCGCCGAGCGGGATCGCGAGGAACGCGAGGTAGACGACGAGCATCCGGCTCACGGAGTCGGTGGAGGCGAAGCCGACCCAGACGACGCCGGCGACGATGAGCCCCGCCATCGCGGCCTTGAAGAAGAGCGGAACGAACTCCATGCCGAAGCCGCCCTCGGAGATGTATCGCGCCGCCTCGACGGTGTCGCCCGTGAAGACGCCGCCGTACGAGAGGACGGCCGCGCCGATCGCGCCGCCGGCGAAGTTGCCCGCGAGCACGATCGTCCAGTGGCGGAGCAGGGTCGGGAGGCTCGCGAGCCGTTCGAGCGTGAGCGCCACCGGCGGGAGCGTGTTCTCGGTGTACAGCTGGTAACCGCCGATGATGATGTAGATAAACCCGAGCGGGTACAGCAGGACGCTCAAGATCGGGTTTGAGTCGGTCGCCGCCGTCAGCGACGCGTACAGCATGAACGTGATCGTGATCGCCAGCCCGGCAGCGAGCCCGCTGAAGAACAGCTCGCGGCTCCCCGAGGTCACCTCCTCGTCCGCGGCGGCGATGATCCGCTGGAACACCTCGTCTGAGGAGAACCGGTCCCTGACGGCCTCGCCGACCGCCGGCGCGCCGCTTCGGGACCGCTCGACGACCTCACGCATCGAATCGTCGTCGGGTGGCTCTGAGTCAGTCACTGGCGGAGGCCACGGCGTCCCGATAAAAAGCCCTTGCTCTTCCGTTCACGCGGTCGAAAAACGACCGGACCGCGGAGAGATCGGAACGGCTCGGCGAGGGCGGAACGGCTCGGCGAGAAGCGTCCGCGGTCACCGCGGACTCAGGCGCGTTCGACGGTCACCGTGCGGACCTCGACGGTGACCTCGCCGTCGACCACGGTCTCGATGCGGCCGTCGAGTACGGGCGCGATACCCTCGACGGGACCGCCGGGCGGCACGCCGACCGTGACCACCACCCGATCGGTTTTGAGCGGCGGGACCGTTCCGGTGCGCTCGACGGTGAGTTCGAGCAGTTCGAACTCCGAGTTCAGCGCCGTCAGCTCGTCGCTCGCGGCGGCCCGGATGTCGGTCTCCGTGGTCGAGGCGACGTACGAGTCGTAGGTGACGCCGCCGAGGAACACCGAGAGCAGCGCGATGGCGACCGCGAGCACGGCGACGCGCTTGAGGAACGCGGCGCGCGCGTCGTCCTCGCGGAACCATCGCTGCGGGCGGTACCCCTCGTACCACAGCATCACGAGCGCGGAGAGGTTGATCGAGAGGACGTTCACCGCGACGATGATGCCCGCGCCGATCACGAGCCGCGGGATCCGGAAGGCGATCCCGATCCCGACGGCGGCCGCGGGCGGGATCAGCGCCACCGCGATCATCACGCCCACGAGCGTCGCCGAGACGCCGGTTATCAGCGAGACGATACCCGCGATACCCGCGCCGACCGCGACGACGAGGACGAGGACGTTCGGCGCGAGCCGTTCGGACACCTCCGCGAGTTCGAGCGGGTCGAGCCCGGGCGGGACCAAGGCGAGCGAGCGCAACGCGAGCGCGAACGCCGTGGCCGCGAAGACCGCGACCGCGACGCCCAGTATCTGCATCCGCACCCCGCGCCGGAACAGCGACTCGTCGTCGACGACGGTGCCGATCGCCGCGGACATCGCGGGGCCGATGAGCGGCGCGATCACCATCGAGCCGACGACGGTCGCGGGGGAGTCTAACAGCAGCCCGGCGGTGGCGATCACCGCCGAGATAACGGTCATCAACACGTACGTCCCCAGCCCCGAGGCGAGCCCCTCGGCCTTCGCCTGGAGCTCCTCGCGGGAGATCCGGTCGCCGCCGTGCTCGGCGTCCTCCTCGTACTGCTCTTCGAGCGCCTCGAACCGCCGGGAGATGACCGTCTCTGCCGCGACGATGACGGTGTAGGTGCTCTCGTCGATCCCCGCCTCGCGGAGCCGTTCGAGGACCGGTTCGACCGCGGCCGTCGGCAGCGGGAACGTCGCGACCGCGGTGTACTCGCGGCCGCTGGTCTCGTCGGTGACGACGTAGTCGACCCCCTCGTCGTCGAGCGCGCGGACGACCGCCGCGCGCTTGCCCGCCGGTATCATGACCTGAACGAGTCGCACGGTCGCCGGTCGCGCCGCCGACTCTTATAAGGTGGGCACGCGGACGGCGTCGCGGTCGCCGCGAGCCGCGAGAAACGGAACTTTAATGCGCGAATCGCTCGCACCTCCAGCTAAGAATGATCTCGCCGCTGGTCATCGACACGTTCCTGCTCAACTACCACCTTGGGCACGTCATACTGTTCGGGCTCGTCGTCTCGCTTCTCGGGGCCGCGCCGCTGAAGTCTCAGAAGATGTTCGCGTCGATCTTGGCCGTCTTCGGCGTCGTCTTCCTCGCGGCACCGTACACGACGATGCCGGCGACCTTCGTCCTCGTCGGCATCCCGCTCATCCTGATCGGCACGCTACTGTGGACGATGTCCGAAAGCTGAGACCGGCCTTCTCCCGAGCGTTTCCGTCTCTTTCTTCCCGCGTTCCGCCGACGAGTGCGACCGATCGCGTCGCGGTTTCGGTTCCTGTTCGATCCCGCTTCTTTTTTTGCCCCCGGCGACACTCCCCGCCATGGTAACGGTACGGGCCCCCGCGACGAGCGCGAACCTCGGGAGCGGCTTCGACGTGTTCGGGGCGGCCCTCTCGCGGCCGGCGGACGTCGTCACGGTCGAGAAGGCGGCCGAGACGACGATCGAGGTCACGGGCGTCGGCGCGCAGTACATCCCGGAGGACCCCGAGAAGAACACCGTGGGGGCCGTCGTCGAGGCGCTCGACGCGCCGGCGCGGATCCACATCGACAAGGGCGTCCGCCCGGCGTCGGGGCTCGGCT